>JANQRN010000170.1 GCA_028284545.1 Rhodothermales bacterium
CTTCTGGAGCGAGTGTGAGCCGTATACAGGCACGCGATGGAACGCGAAGGTTGGTCCCGGCTCGACCGGCTTAACATCAAATCGCTCGGGATGCGAGACGATCAGCGACGTGGCGATGAACATCGGAACGTAGTTGCGGGTCTCGCGCGGTATCTCGGTATAGATATCCCAGAACGTTGCTTTGCGACCCAGGCGTCTCTCCGCGTTCCGGACCTTTCGCCTCAGTTTGCCCGGACTGTAATTGTAGCCTGCCAGCGCCAGGTGCCAATCTCCAAACATTGCGTGCAGATCTTTGAGGTGGCGTGCGGCGGCACGGGTCGACTTTTCAGGGTCCATGCGTTCGTCAACCCAACCGTTGACCTGCAGCCCGTACGCTTTGCCGGTCGCAGCTATGAACTGCCACATGCCAACCGCACGTGCCCAGCTTCTGGCGCGCGGGTTGAGACCGCTCTCGACCATCGCCAGGTACTTTAGCTCGTCAGGTACTCCTTCTTCGGCGAAGATGCGCTCTATCATCGGCATGTACGTCTCGGCACGAGCAAACCAGTGATTCAGGTGCCGTTCGGGCTCTCTTTGGAGGAAAGTCAGGCTTGACTGTACCAGACGATTCATGGTCATGGGCACCGTGGTGACCATCGCAGGAATGTCGGGTAGTGCTGCGTCCTCCAGGAGCGGGTCGTTGTCCTCGTCCAGCGCGTTCAGCGTGTCGAACATCTTGTTGCGATACGCAAAGATTTCGCCATTGGCCTGCGTCAGTCCGTCGACCGTTCCGTAGTAGCGCTCGTACTCCGTCACGACTGATCGGTACAACTCACGATAGCGTGCGTCGTCATGCAAATAGCTCTGCTGTGCAAGGACATCCAGGTCCCGCACGACACCGTCGAAGAGCGCGTCTACGCGGTCAGGCGTTTGCAGGGTTTCGGACTCAATGATCTGCTGCAGAACACCGTAGATCGACGCGATCACCAGGTTGGCCTCGCGCTCGGCAAGAACGATCGGCTCGTCGATCATCTGCAGTCGAGTCGAGTCGGGTACAAAGGCCTCTCCTTCGGCGACCAGCGACTGCCCGCTTGCGGGAGTCGAGGCCAGAAATACGAGACAGATCGACGCGAGAATGCAGTTTCGTATCGGGTTCGGCATTCGGATCAAAGCGGGATATTCCCGTGCTTCTTGCGCGGGTGGTTAACAACCTTGTTCTCGAGCATTCGCAGGCCACTTGCGAGTCGCTCGCGGGTTTCGGACGGCAGGATCACGTCGTCGATGTAACCGCGCTCAGCGGCGACATAGGGGTTGGCGAACTTCTGGCGGTAGGCTTCAATGAACTCCTCTTCCACGGCCTCGGGATCAGTTGCCTCAGCGATCTGCTTACGGTAAATGATCTCAACAGCACCGCGTGGCCCCATAACAGCAATCTCGGCAGAAGGCCACGCAAAGTTAAGGTCACCGCCGATGTGCTTGGAGTTCATCACGTCGTACGCCCCTCCGTAGGCCTTTCGGGTAATGACGGTAACCTTAGGCACCGTAGCCTCCGAAAGCGCATACAGCAACTTGGCGCCGTTCCGGATCACGCCACGCCATTCCTGGTCGGTCCCCGGGAGGAATCCGGGCACGTCTTCAAACACCACGAGCGGAATATTGAAGGCATCGCAGAAGCGGACAAATCGGGCGCCCTTCACCGATGAGTCGATGTCAAGGACGCCTGCCAGGACCGCCGGCTGGTTTGCGACGACGCCGATTGACCTGCCCTCGATACGTGCAAATCCGACGATGATATTCTGCGCAAAGTCCGCGTGGATCTCAAAGAACGAATCTGCGTCCACAACCCGCCCGATCACTTCGTGCATGTCGTAGGGTTTGTTCGGACTGTCGGGGATGATCGCGTCGATGTCGTCTGCAGCCGGTGGTGCAGCGTCGGACCGAGGCGGGTCGTCCTCGCAGTTCTGCGGCAGGTACGACATGAGCGCTCTGATGCGGATCAGACAATCCGCGTCATTGTCGCACGTGACGTGCGATACGCCGCTCTTCATCGCATGCGTATCGGCGCCGCCCAACTCCTCGGCAGACACTGCCTCTTGCGTGACGGTCTTTACGACGTTTGGGCCCGTCACAAACATGTAACTCGTGCCGCGTACCATGAACGTGAAGTCGGTGATCGCCGGACTGTAGACGGCGCCACCAGCACATGGGCCCATGATCGCCGAGATCTGGGGTACGACTCCAGATGCGATCGTGTTGCGGTAGAAGATGTCTGCGTAGCCGCCGAGCGAGACGACGCCCTCCTGAATGCGCGCCCCGCCAGAGTCGTTGAGCCCGATCAATGGAGCTCCATTCTCCAGGGCCAGATCCATCACGTTCACGATCTTGCGGGCGTGGGCCTCACCCAGGGAGCCACCAAATACCGTGAAGTCCTGGCTGAAGACATACACGAGTCGGCCGTTGATCAACCCGTAGCCCGTCACAACGCCGTCGCCGGCAGGTCTATTCTCTTCGAGCCCAAAGTCGTGGGACTGATGGCGAACGAACATCCCCAGTTCGGAAAACGAACCGTCGTCCAGTAGTATCTCGATCCGCTCACGGGCCGTCAGCTTGCCCTTCTTGTGCTGACGCGCCATGCGATCCGCGCCGCCGCCCTGCCTGGCTTTCTCGCGACGTCGTCGCAGTTCGTCGAAGTCGGATCCCATGGACATAGGCGCTATCGCTTGTAACGTCTTTCGACGGCATTCGTGAATTCAATCGCTACCTCGCTGTATATGTTTACGCGATTGCGCCGAAAGACCTCGTCGGCAATGATCGTCGTTGCCTCCGCCCACGTTTCAACGTCGGCCAGGACATGTAGCAACTCGCGATACTCTGACGATCGCTGATTGAACAACGTTTGAATGAACGCCTGTCGCTGTGCGTTCTCGATCTCGCCCAGCACAAACGCCTCGACCTCCTGAAAGTCGGCCGGGGTCTCGGTTGATATCTCGGTCCGCGCATCGGGCTTGCGGTATCGCTCCCACAGAGGTCGATTCGACTTCTCGACTGCTGGAGCTTGCGTAGTCGCGGGGCTCGTTCCTGAGGGTCGATGAGCAGCCGATTCGCGCCCTGAGACATTGCCACCTTCACTCGGTGACATGGGCGCGTTGATTTTGCGCTGAAATCGCTGCCACAGGGGTACGTCCGACTTCTTGCCGCCGTCGTCGCTGTCGGGTTCGTCCTTCTCAGCTACGTCACCGGACTCGTTCGGCTGTGCCGGTCCATGAGCTTCTGCGGGTTCGTCTACTGCGCGGGCCGTAGAAAACAGGTCTGCCAACGGTCGATGCGGTACTTCTTGCGTGTTCGCCGCATCGACGTGTTCGTCGTCTGCCGGTGGCTCGTCTGGTACGTCTTGATCGGGACCGTCCCCTTTCGCTGCGTCGGTCGCTGCGACTACTGCTTCGAACAGAGACTCTGCTTCGCTGCGGGCAGAGAGCGCGTGTACAAGCATCGCCTCGTTCCAGAGTGCCGAGTCGGAATCTTTGGCGAGTCGTTGGATGCGGCTACCGACTTCTTCGAGACCGAGGTCATCGTAGAGGGCCCGCAGTCTTCCGGACGGGACGAGTCGCTTACCGTTGATGCGCTGGTGCAGTGCAAACAGCGGCTCTGCCACACCAACCCAGTTCTCTTTGTCTGCCATCAGGTCGCCGACAACGTCTTCCACAAATCGTCGGAAGACCGGTCGCCGCACGGGTTCATCCGCAGCCGCAAGCCACGCATCGGCACGTTCCGTTATTGCCGGGTGGCCGGCCAGCGCGCGGGCCCGAGATCTGCCGACAGCAGGGGAGACCGTGTCAGCGCGTAGCAAGAACACCTCGGAAACGAGGGTGGTGACGGGTTTCGCGACGAACATGCACGCAACAGACGCGGCAGATTCGATCATCGCCTCCCATCGAGCCTCCGGAAACGTGACGGCTGCCGAAATGGCCGAGCGCAGCGCACGATGTGCGCCATCGACGGTCTCGCGGCCGGTTCCAACAACCCAATCCGACGGATCGTAGGCGAGCCGGGCAAGCTCCTGCTCAACACGGCGGTCCAACTCCTCCTCGAGGTAGCGGCCCACTATCGGATCCATGGGGTCCCGTCCCATCTGCGCGCGATCCGGAATATTGGTTACGGGAAACACATCGTTCATCTGGCGCCGAAGCGCCGCGATCAACGACTCCAGTGAAGGCGCTGCTTCATCCATGTCTTCTCGGGTAACTCGGGAGGTCGCGAGGTCGTCAAACGTAGACGCCTGTCACGCCATGTGGTACGAAAAAGTTGCGAAACCGCTGGCTATCTTCACCTACGCCCGCCAAACCCCACTCAAACAAGCCCGACGCGAGTGACTGATCTCCGCTCCCAATTTACGGAACACATCGCGTGGACGAGCGACAACCCCATCGGGCTCTCAGTTCGTCGCGCTGAAGGAGCCGTAATAGAGTTGGCTGGCGGACGCGAGATCGTGGACATGATCAGCGGGATTGCCGTGTCGTCGTTGGGTCATGGTCACCCCGCAGTGCTCCGCGCAATTCATGAGCAGGTGGACAAGCACCTGCACGTGATGGTGTATGGCGAGTTCGTGATCGAGCCGCAAGTCAGACTGGCGACTTTGCTCACTTCACACCTCCCCAGTTCACTCGGCGTCGTGTACCTCACGAATTCTGGCACGGAGGCCAACGAAGGCGCGCTGAAGGTTGCGCGTAAGTACACAGGTCGCACGCGGATGGTGGCGTTCCAGGACTCCTATCACGGCGACACAATGGGGGCGCTGTCGGTAACCGGTCGGTCGGTGTATCGACAACCGTTTGAGCCACTAATCGCCGATGTGACTTTCCTGCCGTATGACGACATCTCGGCGCTATCATCCATTGACGCGTCTGTCGCTTGCGTTATCGCCGAGCCAATTCAGGGAGAGGGTGGTGTTCGCGTGCCGAGCAACGCGTGGGTCCACGAATTGCGGCGCGCCTGCACGCGCGCCGGCGCACTGCTCATTTTCGACGAGATACAGACTGGGTTTGGACGTACCGGTTCTCTGTTTGCTTTCCAGCAGCTCGGGGTGGCGCCCGACGTTCTCACCATGGCAAAGTCGATGGGAGGCGGGATGCCTTTAGGCGGGTTTGCCGCCTCCCGTGAGATAATGGCTGTGCTGCGTCGCGACCCGGCTCTGAATCATGTCACGACGTTCGGTGGGCATCCGGTGAGTTGCGCTGCGGCTGCCGCGTCGCTCCGCGTGCTAATCGACGAGGACCTCGCAAGTCGCGCCAAGTGGATTGAACAAACGATCAAGCAGCGGTTGCGTCACGCGCGTATCGTTGAGATTCGCGGACGCGGAGCGATGCTTGGAATGCTGCTCGACGACGACGAACTCACGGCGCGATTCGTCGCTGAATCACTAAGCGCTGGCGTACTTCTGGGATGGACATTACACTCCAATAGGCTGGTACGTATCGCGCCGCCCCTGACCATTCCGGAACCGATCTTGCACTCCGCCGTGGATCGGATGATTGACGCGCTAAACGCGGCAGCCACCCCGAACGCCGCGCAACAACCCACCTGACAGCATACAAAGTGATAAAACTCAGGCACTTGCTGCCGGCCATTATCGTCGTCGGCATCATTGGCGCAGGCTGCGTCTCAACGCAGAAGCGATTCGAAAAAGGTGTCGACCTGGAGGAAAAAGGCCGGCTCGTAGAGGCTGCCGACTACTACATCCGAGTGCTTAACGATGACCCGGAGTTTGGCGAGGCGCGCGAGCGACTCACGGAAATTGGGCCCATCATCGTTGACGACTGGATGGAATCAGCTGATCGAAAGACCGCTGCAAACCTGTTCGTCGAAGCGTTTGATCAGTACGGCGCGGTTGAGTCGTTCATCCAGCGGTGTGGCTATGTCGGTGTCGGGATTCCGCGACCCGAGAACCTCGACGAGCTGAAACTCGCCGCTGATCGCAAGGCCTTTGAACAACTCCTGACGCGTGCCGCCGGGGCATCGGCCGAGGGCAACTTCGCCAAAGCGATTGACGAGTACTCGCGGGCCCGAGCGTGGCCGACGATCACAGAGGAGGAGCGCGAATCCATCAACATGCAGATAGCGGATGTGGAGTATGTCTGGGCGCTCCGCCTGTTCGACGACCGTCAATTCCGTGCCGCATTTGAGCACACAGAGAGTGCGCTCGCCCTCGTCGCACCAACATCCGAATTGCACGCGAGACTAATCGATCTTCAGGAGCGAACTGTCGCTGACGGGTCGGTTATCGTTGCCTACCTGCCGCTGGGTCAGACTGAAGAGGTCAGCCGCAAGACGTCCAGCTATTTCGCAGACGACATCAATGACGTCCTGTTGTATGAGTACTGGTCGATCCCGCCAGTCTTCCTGGTGACAGCCGACCCCGTCGACGTTCGGCGCGAAATGCGTCGCATCACGGGTCGGAACGCGCGCATCGTCTCGAGCAGGGACGCGATCGAAATTGGTCGGGTACTCGACGCTGACTTTGTGGTCGCCGGCGAAATCAATCGCTACGAAGAGGACGAGGACGACGTCCGCGAGCGCACCTACGAAACGCAGACCCGCGGTAGGAATCCGGTTGACACGACCTACGTTGTCAGGCGCTCAGAAATCGAACGCAAGTCCCGAGTAGCGTTTCGCATCTTCGACGTTCGCCGTCGCAACACGGCCGAGCGGGGCACCGTCACGGCCGATGCAAAGTTGGAGGTGGAGCGGGGAGTCTATGCCGGTGACTATTCGCAACTTGATCTGGACGGCAACCAGTTTGCCGTATTTGACCCCGATGAAATCAGGCGCCAGGACGAGCAGATAGACGAGCAGTTGGCTGACGAGCTGGCTGCACGGCTGGCCGATAAGATCGTCGAAGCACTCTTCAAACGTATT
>JANQRN010000215.1 GCA_028284545.1 Rhodothermales bacterium
GATCGTGCCGGTTGCGATGGAGCAGGGGCTTCGGTTCGCGATCCGGGAAGGCGGCCGCACCGTGGGCGCAGGCGTCGTATCCAAAATCCTCGACTAGGAACTAAGCATGGCGAGTCAGAAGATCAGGATCAAGCTCAAGTCTTACGATCACTCGTTGATCGACAAGAGCGCCGAGAAGATCATCCGCACGGTGAAGTCGACGGGTGCGGTGGTCAGCGGTCCGATTCCGCTGCCGTCATCCAAATCGGTCTACACCGTTCTGCGGAGTCCGCATGTGGACAAGAAGAGCCGCGAGCAGTTTGAGACGCGCAGCCATCGGCGGCTGATCGACATCCTGTCGACCAGCAGCAAGACGGTGGACGCGTTGATGAAGCTCGAGCTGCCGAGCGGTGTCGACGTGGAGATTAAGGTCTGATGGAAGCGATCTCGAAGGTGTTCAACGTGTGCACACGAGCCGCCCTCGCACTCAGCGTCGTGGCGTTGCTGATGACGGTTTCGGCCTGTGACAGCGATGAGGACCTGACCGACGCTGAGCTGGTGGTTGGCGCGTGGGACTTGAGCGCGTTGTCAGACGGCGCCGGCAACCAGCTGGCTACGTTCGCCATGAACTATACGTCCTTCACCGGAACGTTCGAGTCGAACGGTAACGTGACCATCGTGCTGATCTCGGCGGATGCAGATCCGGATGTCAACATCTCGGGCACCTACGCGGTGGACGAGGCGATGGGGTCTATTGGGATCACGACGAACGTTGGCGGCACGCTCATCACGATTCCGTTTTCGTATTCGTTCACAGACGATGACACGCTGGTGCTGAACACCAGTGCGCTCCTGCTGGGTCAGGTGCTGCAGACTTCGTTGACGGGTAACGCATCCGTCACGCTAACACGCAAGTAAGGGCTACAAGAGCCACGGGTTCAATGAGCAAGGGAATAATTGGAAAGAAGATCGGGATGACGACGGTTTTCGACGGGCTCGGAAATCAGATCCCGTGTACCGTGGTCGAGGTCAGCCCGAACGTGGTTACGCAGGTCCGTACGCCAGAGGTGGACGGATACTCTGCGGTGCAGCTTGGCTACGGTGAGAAGAAGGAGAAGCGAACGACCAAGGCGCTGCAGGGACACTTTGCAGCGGCCAACACCACGCCGAAGCGATACGTCGTGGAATTCCGGGATGCAGACCTCGATGTCTCGCCGGGCGACGAGGTTGCTCTGACCGATGTCCTGGAGGAAGGCGACCGTATCAACGTGTCTGGCACGTCCAAGGGTAAAGGATTTCAGGGCGTGGTCAAGCGACACGGTTTTGCCGGCGTCGGTGACCAGACCCACGGTCAGCACAACCGGCAGCGCGCGCCGGGTTCCATCGGACAGTCCTCCACGCCGTCCCGCGTGTTCAAGGGGATGAAGATGGGAGGCCAGACCGGCAACGTGCGTGCAACGATCAAGAACCTGCGCGTCCTGCGCATCCTCGAAGACCAGAACGTGGTCTTGATCGAGGGTGGGATTCCAGGCGCGAAGAATGGAATAGTCGAGTTGACGAAGAAGGCTTAGTGATGAAGCTCACGGTATACAACGTAGACGGATCGGAATCGGGGCGCAGCGTGACGCTCAGCAAAGACATCGCTGAGACGCAGCCCAACGATCACGCGATCTGGTTGGACGTCCGCCGCATACAGGCCAACGCTCGCCAGGGTACCGCCAAGGCCAAAGAACGCAGCGAAGTTGCTGGCTCGACGCGGAAGCTCTACCGCCAGAAAGGCACCGGGAGCGCCCGTGCGGGTTCTGCGAAGTCGCCGATCCGGCGATCGGGCGGCACGATCTTCGGCCCACGCCCACGGAAGTACCGGGTGAAGGTGAACCGCAAGACGCAGCGACTCGCCCGACGGTCAGCAATGGCCTACAAAGCAGGCGAGAAAGCCGTGCGCGTCGTCGCCAACCTGGAGTACGATGCACCCGATACGAACGAGTTGATGACGTTTCTGGGCGCGCACGAGCTGGAGTCGCAGAAAGTGTTGTTGCTGACGAGCGGCCACAAGCCGGATGTATTCCGGTCAAGCCGCAACCTCAGAAAGTTGACCGTGCGGAACGCGACGGATGTCTCAACGCTCGACCTCATCGGCGCCTCGGTGGTGGTTGTCGAAGAAGGAGCCGTTGACGACCTGCAGAACGCGCTAACCGCCTAACGGATATGACGATGGAGAACGAAATACTGATTCGCCCAATGGTCACCGAGAAGCTGACTGCCCAGATGGAAGCGGGGCACTACGCTTTTCAGGTGCGGCTCGATGCCAACAAGGTCGAGATCCGAAAGGCGCTCGAGGCGCGCTACCCGGCGGTCAAGATCAAGGAAGTGCGCACCATGGTGGTGCGCGGAAAGCGTAAGCGCCAGCACACGAAAGCTGGGTTGGTGGAAGGGCGCTCGCCGTTCTACAAGAAAGCTATCGTAACGCTTCTACCCGACAGCGAACAGATCGACTTCTTCGAGGAGGTGTAGCGAGAGCATGGCGATCAAGAAACTCAAACCGAACACCCCAGGGCAACGGCACCGCTCCGTCTCGGCTTTCGACACGATTACGAAGTCCGAGCCCGAACGCTCGCTGCTTGAGCCGCTCAAGCGGAAGGGCGGTCGTAACAACCACGGGCGCATCACCGTTCGCCACCAGGGTGGTGGTCACAAGCGGCGTTACCGGCGCATCGACTTCAAGCGCAACAAAATCGGTATTCCGGCACGAGTTGCGTCGATCGAATACGATCCCAACCGCTCGGCGCGGATTGCGCTGCTGGTCTACGCAGACGGAGAGAAGCGGTACATCATTGCCCCGAACGAGATCAAGGTCGGCATGACGTTGATGAACGGCCCCGAGGCTGCGCCCGAGCCGGGCAACTGCCTGCCGCTGCAGCGCGTGCCGGTGGGTTCGTTTGTGCACGCAATCGAAATGAAGCCTGGTAAGGGCGCGCAGATGGCTCGCTCGGCCGGTACGTATGCGCAGCTCACGGCGCGTGAAGGTGGCAAAGCCATCCTGAAACTGCCGTCTGGTGAGACCCGCATGGTCCCCGAAGTCTGCTTCGCGACGCTCGGTACGACGAGCAACCCTGAGCACATGAACATCGACCTCGGCAAGGCAGGTCGTCGCCGCTGGCTTGGCGTTCGCCCCAAGACGCGCGGCGTGGCCATGAACCCGGTCGACCACCCGATGGGTGGTGGCGAAGGGAAGGCCTCTGGTGGACATCCGCAGTCTCCGACCGGCGTGCCGGCGAAAGGCTTCAAGACGCGGCGGAAGCGCAAACAATCGAACAAGGATATCATCCGGCGAAGGAAGACCAAGTAAGAAAGCATGGCTCGTTCACTGAGAAAAGGACCCTTTGTCTACTACAAGTTGCAGCGCAAGGTTGATGCGCTGAACCAGTCGGGTCAGAAGAAGGTCGTCAAGACGTGGAGCAGGTCTTCACTGATCACGCCGGAGTTCGTGGGGCATACGTTTGCCGTCCACAACGGCAAACAGTTCATCCCGGTGTACGTGACCGAGAACATGGTGGGCCACAAGCTTGGAGAGTTTGCGCCGACGCGCACGTTCCGTGGCCACGCAGGTGAGAAACGAGATCGGCGCAGCCGGTAAATCAGCCCGAAAAGATGGAAGCGAGAGCTGTAAAGAAATACATCCGGACGTCGCCCCGCAAAATGCGGACGGTCGTCAATGTGGTCCGTGGCAAGAGCGTGCCTGAGGCGTTGAACGTCCTCAACTATCTGCCGCAGCAGGCCACCTCGACGATCAGGCTGACGATCATGTCGGCCGTCCACAACTTGATGGATCAGCACCAGGATGAGCGACTCGATGAGGAGTCACTCTACATCCGAGAGATCAAGGTGGATGAGGGACCAATGTTCGGTCGCTTCCGCCCGGCACCGCGCGGCCGCGCCATGCGGATCCAGAAGCGCACGAGTCACCTTACGGTAGTCGTCGGACAGATCGGTGGTGCGGAAGAGAGTGTAGAAACGGAAGAAGCTGAAGAAGAAGCGTAGCAGGCGTGTAACAGTGAGGCCGGCCGCAGGCCGGCGTAAACAGACGGAGTAGCTTTGGGCCAGAAAACAAACCCCATAGGATTCAGACTCGGCATCATACGCGGTTGGGATTCCAACTGGTACGCCGAGAAGGACTTCGCGGAGAAGTTGGTCGAGGACCACGAAATCCGGAAGTACCTGACCGCGCGTCTGAAGCGCGCCGGGCTCAGTCGCGTAGTGATCGAGCGTACCCCCAAGCGCGTCATCATCACGTTGCACACGAGTCGTCCCGGCGTGGTCATCGGTCGCGGCGGCAGTGAGGTGGAGAAGCTTCGCGAGGAGCTCAAGAAGCTCACGAGCAAGGACATCCAGATCAACATCAATGAGATCAAGCGTCCTGAACTTGACGCCAGCCTCGTCGCCCAGAACATCGCCCAGCAGCTCGAGGGTCGCGTCTCATTCCGGCGGGCCATGAAGCAGTCGCTGACTGCGGCGATGCGGATGGGCGCAGAGGGTATCCGCGTCAAGGTTTCTGGACGCCTGGGTGGCGCAGAAATGGGCCGCGTCGAGCAGTACCTGGAAGGACGCGTGCCGCTCCACACCGTGCGAGCCGACATTGACTACGCAGAGGGAACGGCGTTCACGATCTACGGCACAACGGGCGTGAAGGTGTGGATCTACCGGGGAGAGATTCTCGGTAAGCCCGACCTGAGCCCGAACGTGCAGGCGCAGCGTCAGCAGATGCAGCAGATGCAGCCTGAGGGCCGCAGCCGTCGCGGTCGCCGTCGCCGGGACGCCCGAGCAAAGAAGTAAGTCGAAGATTAACCGAGTAGGGTCAGAACGATGTTGATGCCGAAGCGGACGAAGTACCGCAAGATGATGAAGGGCCGGATCAAGGGCAACGCGCAGCGAGGTGCGAGCGTGAACTTCGGCGACTTCGCGATCAAGGCGCTCGAGCCGGGCCGCATCACGAGTCGACAGATCGAGGCTGCCCGAATCGCGATGACGCGTAACATGAAGCGCGTCGGGAAAGTGTGGATCCGGATTTTCCCGGACAAGCCCATTACCAAGAAGCCGGCTGAAGTCCGAATGGGTAAGGGAAAAGGATCACCTGAGTACTGGGTGGCAGTTTGCAAGCCCGGTCGCATCATGTTCGAGGTCGGTGGTGTCCCCCCGGAGCTCGCCCGTGAGTCGCTGCGGTTGGCGCAGCAGAAACTCCCAATCCGCACGAAGATCGTTACGCGACCAGACTACAAGCCAGAGTAGACGCAAAGCACAAGCGAAAGTACAGACGAAGGCACCGAGGCAACGCTAAGACGCAACGCACTGCCGGCAAGCTGAGATTGAGCAATGAAAGCAGAAGACATTAGAGAGCTGAGGCCTGAGGAGATCAGGCAACGCATCAGGGATGAGAAGGAGCAGTTGTCGCACCTGAAGTTTCAGCACGCGATCGCCGAACTCCCGAACCCGATGGTTCTGCGCGAGAAGCGCAGACTGATCGGTCGCCTCAGCTCCGTCCTGACGAGCAAGGACGCCGAAAACGACAGCAACCAGTAGCGCGCGAGACAGCACAAGAAATGGCAAACAGCACACAGCGCCCGGCGCGCAAAGAGAGGGTTGGCGTGGTCACGAGCGACAAGATGCAGAAGAGCATTACTGTTGCGATCGAGCGCCAGGTGAAGCACCCGATCTACGGCAAGATCGTCAAGAAGACATCGAAGCTGATGGTTCACGACGAGTCGGAGGACGCAAACGTGGGCGACACCGTTCGCGTTATGGAAACGCGCCCACTGAGCAAGAACAAACGCTGGCGGCTTGTTGAAGTCGTCGAGCGCGCGAAGTAGTTGCCGAACAACCGAATTCGAGAAGTAGAAATCTCATGATCCAGCAGGAGTCGAGACTCAAGGTAGCGGATAACAGCGGCGCGAAAGAGGTGCTGTGCATTCGCGTACTCGGCGGCAGCGGTCGGCGCTACGCCCGTATCGGGGATACGATCGTCGTCAGCGTGAAGTCTGCGATGCCCGGTGGCAACGTCAAGAAGGGCGATGTCTCCCAGGCCGTCGTGGTGCGAACAACAAAAGAGTACCGGCGTCCAGACGGCTCTTACATCCGCTTTGACGAGAACGCCGCCGTGTTGCTGAACCCGCAGGGCGAACCGCGCGGAACGCGAATCTTCGGCCCGGTTGCGCGAGAGCTGCGCGAAAAGCAGTACATGCGAATCGTCTCACTTGCACCTGAAGTGCTCTAGCCGAACAGCAATGCCTACGAAACTACACATACGAAAGGGCGACGTGGTTCGCGTGATCTCGGGGAACCACAAGGGCAGCGAGGGCAAGGTCCTCCGCGTCTTCCCTGAGCGCGAGCGCGTGATCATTGAGGGCGTAAACATGAGGATGCGCCACATGAAGCCCTCGCAAGCCTACCCGCAGGGTGGCCGCGTGGAACGCGAAGCGCCAATCCACGCATCGAACGTGATGCCGCTTGACCGAAAGGGCGTGCCGACACGCATCGGCCGGAAGCCCATCGAAGACACAGAAACCGGAAAGATCCGCTGGGTGCGCTACGCGAAGACGACCGGCGACGAACTGGATAACTAGTAGAAATGGATTACACGCCCAGACTGAAGTCCCTGTACAACGATGAGGTTGCGCCCGCGCTGCGTAAGCAGTTCGCGTACGGCAATGTCATGGAGACACCGCGGCTTCAGAAGATCGTGGTGAACAAAGGCGTCGGCGACGCGGTCGCGAACAAGAAGGCGCTCAGTGATGCCGTGGAGCAGGTGCGCAAGATCACCGGTCAGCAGCCGGTCTCGGTTGGTGCGCGAAAAAGCGTTTCCAACTTCAAGTTGCGCCAGGGAATGCCCATCGGCGTCTACGTGACGCTGCGTGGCGACCGGATGTGGGACTTCCTCGACCGATTGATCTCTCTCGCGCTGCCGCGCGTCCGCGACTTCCGCGGCATCCCGGATCGCAGCTTTGACGGCCGCGGCAACTACTCCCTTGGAATCAAGGAGCAGATCATCTTCCCGGAGATCGACATCGACAAGATCGACAACATCAACGGCATGGATGTCACGTTTGTGACATCCGCACGAACAGACGAGCAGGCGCTGGCCCTCTTGAAAGGCCTCGGCATGCCGTTCGTTCGTCGGGACCAGGACGGAAAAGGAAACACCGAATAGTATGGCAAAGAAGAGCTGGATGGCGCGCGAGCGCAAACGGCAGCGCATGGTTGCGAAGTACGCCGCAAAGCGTCGGGCGCTGAAAGAAGCTGAAGACTGGGAGGGCTTGCAGAAGCTCCCCCGCGACGCTTCACCTGTGCGATTGCACAACAGGTGTCCGCTGACCGGCCGGTCGCGCGGCTACATCAGACGATTCGGAATATCACGGATTGTGTTTCGGGAGATGGCCCTCGCGGGCAAGATCCCGGGCGTACGAAAGTCCAGCTGGTAAAAAGAGAACCATGAGCGGAATTACCGATCCGGTAGCGGATTACCTGACGAGACTGCGCAACGCCCAGCAGGCGCGGCACAGACACCTGGACGTCCCGGCGTCCAAGCTGAAGCGCGCGATGACGCAGATCCTCGTCGACAAAGGCTACGTCAAGAAGTTCATCAACATCGACGACGGTCGGCAGGGACTGATTCGCATCTACCTGAAGTACGACGCGAAAGGCAAGCCGGTGATCAAGAACCTCAAGCGCGTATCGCGCCCGGGTCTGCGGAAGTACGTGGACGCGCGCACTACGGTGCGGGTGCGCAACGGACTCGGGATCGCGATCCTCTCGACCTCCAGAGGGGTCATGACGGATAAGGAGGCGAGCCAGATTAACGTGGGCGGCGAAGTGTTAGCGTACGTCTACTAGTTCCAGCCTCGGGCAAAGAAGAAAGGAGATTAAATGTCGCGAGTAGGACTTTTACCTGTGCCGGTTGCTGACAAAGTCAGTGTCGATGTCGGCAAGAACAACCTCGTTACCGTAAAGGGACCGAAGGGAGAACTGAGCCTCCAGGTTGACCCGGATATCAAGGTCACCGTAGGCGACGGCGAGCTCACTGTAGCGCGCCCGACGGAGCAGAAACGACACAAGTCGATGCACGGCCTCTACCGCTCACTCATCAACGGTATGGTGCAGGGTGTATCAGAGGGTTTTGAGCGCAAGCTGGAGATCATCGGAGTTGGTTTCCGGGCTTCCGTCAACAACGATGTGCTTGAGCTCGCGCTGGGCTTTTCGCACCCCATTTACTTCGTGCCACCCGAAGGGATTGACATCTCGGTAGAGGAGGCGCGCGGCAAGAACACCATTGTTACGGTTGCTGGTATCGACAAGCAGCTCGTGGGTCAGGTTGCCGCGAAGATTAGAGGGTTGCGGCCGCCCGAGCCCTACAAGGGCAAGGGAGTCAGGTACGTTGGCGAATACGTTCGTCGCAAGGCTGGCAAGACCGCGGCAAGGTAATCAGCGCGGTGTTGTTCATACTGAAAGGCACGCAGGAAAGATCGAGCTAACAAAGACAATGGCCAGGAATAGAAAATTGGAGCGAAGGCGGCGCGTAAAGCGCGGCATCAGACGCAAGGTGTCTGGTACCTCGTCGTACCCGCGGCTGAGCGTGTTTCGGTCGAACCGTCACATCTACGCGCAGTTGATTGACGACATCGCCGGCAACACGGTGGCCGCCGCGAGCACGCTCGCCGGGGTCGCGGGCGACTCACCGATCGCCGCCGCCGAGCAGGTTGGCGCGGCACTGGCTGAGAAGGCGAAGGCGGCAGGCGTCGAGCGAGCAGTTTTTGATCGCAACGGTTACCGCTATCACGGCCGCGTCAAGGCGGTAGCAGAAGGCGCACGAAAGGCAGGCCTGGAGGTCTAACAGATAATGGCACGAGGAAGAGCACGAAGGGGACGCGAGCAGCAGGAAGTCCAGTCCGACCTGGTCGAACGACTGGTATCCGTGAAGCGCGTCGCCAAAGTTGTAAAAGGTGGCCGCAGGTTCTCATTCAACGCCGTAGTCGTCGTGGGTGACGGCAAAGGTCGCGTGGGAATCGGACTGGGCAAGGCCAACGAGGTGGCGAACGCCATCTCAAAAGGCACAGACGACGCGAAGAAGCGCATGGAACATGTGCCGCGCCGCAAGGGCACCGTGCCCCACCAGGTCATCGGCAAGCAGGACGCCGGACGCGTATTGCTCAAGCCGGCAGCGCCTGGTACGGGTGTGATCGCGGGCGGTGGCGTGCGCGCCGTACTCGAGTGCGCCGGGTTCACCGACATACTCTCCAAATCGCTCGGATCGAGCAACCCGCACAACCAGGTCAAGGCAACGATGGACGCGCTCCGCAGACTCGAGGACCCGCTCGAAGTGGCGAAGCGCCGAGGCGTGCCGTTGACGCGCGTATTTGAAGGATAATCACCGCAGCAGGCGGCAACACAAGACGACAGATGGCGCAGATCAAGATCACGCAGACGCGAAGCAGCATCCGGCAGTCGACGCGACAGAAGCGGACGCTGGAGGCACTGGGCTTGCGGCGAATGCACCACACGGTGGTGCAGAACGACACCCCGCAGATCCGCGGTATGATTACGCGAGTGCGTCATCTCGTTACGGTAGAAGACGCGCCGGCAGCGAAGAAGGCGGCGAAGAAGACGACCGCCAAGGCAGCGGCGAAACCTGCAGAGAAGGTCGCGGATACGGTTGAGGCGAAGGCACCCCCCAAGCCAGCAGCCAAGAAGAAGGCGGCGAAGA
>JANQRN010000221.1 GCA_028284545.1 Rhodothermales bacterium
CACTACTCGACCAGGTTTGTCGAGCGGTACTATGAACCGGTGCGGGCCCAGGCCGCCAACGACGGCTCCCAGTTTGTGCCATCCGCGATCCCCGATAGCCAGATTGCCGCAGCCGCGGCGGCTGTCGCGGCCTCCAACTCGAACGGGGACGTAAGTGCCGAACCAGCTGCTCCCGCAAGCAACCCGGCAAGCCGATGGGGCCTTCGCCGGGAGCGCCGCTAGCCGGTAGCGCCGTTGATTCGGTTGTAGTCCTGTACGACAGTGCGCAGGAAGCCGAGCGGAGAGCCCTGAATTTCGACGCCCATACGCGAGGACAGCTTCAGCGCGGCGGCACCAGCGATTCGGTTGATCTCGGGACTCCGTCGCGCCGAGTTGGTCGCGGCGATCACCTCTCGTGCAATTCCGACCTCCTCATCGCTCAGCCTGGCAACCTGGGGATAAACAGGCCCCTCGGCGGCAGACTCCAGCTCGGAGTAGATCGTGTCGACGAGACGCGTCCGCTGCTTGACCTTGATCACGCACGTACCAGCGGCAAGGTCACCCAGTCGCTGACCCTTCCTGTTGACGACGGCGGTCACGAGAGCGATGCTCCCGTAACAAATTGTGATCTCGACAAACCGGAGTAGCCAACGCAAGAAATAGCTTCCGAACCTTGCCTCAGAACCGTCGGTCTGCACGACGCGGATCTTCATTATGCGCTTGCCGATCGACTGCCCGTTCATCAACGTCTCGCACAGGAGGTGATAAAAAGCGGCAGGCACAAACGCCACGAGGTATACCCATTCGGTAACCTGGGCCGGCAACGCAATCGACATCGACAACAGAATAATCAGAAACACTGAAGCGACGATTACGCTGTCGAGTATCGCCGCGATGATGCGGTCACCCACGCTGGCGATCTCATATTCTATCGCAACGTTCTGGGCCGTATCTATACGTACTGTTGACACTCGGACTACCAGGTGGATCCGTTCTCTTTATCGTCTGGGCGCTGCCAACGCTAAGCTGCATGAAAGAAATCGTCTTTCTCCAGAGAAACGCCGAGAAGTGGAAGGGCTACGAGGCCATCCTCGACGAGCGGCGAATCGCTGAACCACAGAAGTTGACAGAGTTGTTCGTCGAAATTACCGACGATTTGTCTTACGCGCGGACTTTCTATCCAAAAAGCAAGACGACCCGTTACCTCAACGAGCTGGCACAGCGCGTGCATTCGCGAGTGTACCGGTCGAAGGCAGAGCCCGGCAGCCGACTCATCACGTTCTGGACGGAAGAACTGCCTCGGATACTCGCCAGGACACAGACAGAGCTGCTCGTCGCCTTCGTGATATTTGCGGTTGCCACGGCCATCGGCGCGATCTCAGTCGTCAACGATGCGAGCTTTGCGCGATTGATTCTGGGGGATGCGTACGTGAACATGTCGCTTGCCAATATCGAGAACGAAGACCCCATGGCCGTCTACAAACAGGCTAACGAGGTGTCGATGTTTCTGGGAATAACGGTCAACAACGTGCGTGTCGCCTTCCTCGCGTTCGCTGCCGGTCTGCTACTCTCTTTTGGCACGGGACTAATTCTGTTTCAGAACGGCGTTATGGTCGGAGCGTTTATGACGCTATTCTACACGCAGGGACAACTGGCCGCTGCGATGCGCACTGTCTGGATTCACGGTGCCCTCGAGATTCCCGCGATCATCATTGCGGGAGCGGCCGGACTCGTAATGGGCAACAGCATTCTCTTTCCCGGAACGTACACCCGCGCTGAGTCTTTCCGACGCGGAGCGCGCAAAGGCATGAAGGTCGTCTTCGGAACCGTGCCCCTCTTCGTGGTTGCGGGTTTACTGGAGGGCTTCGTGACGCGACGCACTGGAATGCCACTCGCACTGAGCCTCTTCATCATCTTCGGCTCGTTGGTTTTCGTGTGCTTCTATTTTATCCTCTACCCACGAATCAAGACGAGGAGGCCAAGTGGAAACGGAGGTTAACTTCCGGCAAACGCGCGACGTGGGTGAGATGCTCAACGCCACGCTGTACTTCGTTCGCGAACACTTCCGTCCGCTTGCAACTGCGCTGGTGTTTGTTGCGGGACCGTTCCTCCTGCTGTCGGTAGTCGGCAGTCTCATCATGCAGCGACGGTTCGTGACGCCCGCCTTCGACCCGACGGATCCGTCAGCCGGGTTAGCGATGTTCACGAGTCCGTACTACTATCTCGCGATCTTCGCCAGCATGATCGGGACGTCAATGATCTTGCTTGTGACGTTCTCGTACGTCATGCACTACGTTGACACCGGCGAACAGGCCTCTGTTGACGACGTGGTGAGCCGGGTCCTGTCAGATATCCGCGCGCACATCACGACGATCCTTGGAATGACGCTGGCCTTCATCCTGAGTATGGTCATCATTTTGATCCCCTGTCTGGGCGTGCTCGCAATTATGCCATTGTGGGCATGGATGGGGGTGATGTTCTCTCTACTTTGGCCGGCGCGCATACACGAGGAGCTCTCCTTTATGGATGGCTTTGACAGGGCGAAGGAACTCGTGAAGGACTTCTTCTGGCCCACGCTCGGCTTTCTGGTCCTTGTGTTCATCGTCCAGTTTGTAATCATGATCGTGTTCGCCATTCCGTCGATGGTAGCCGGATTCGGGATGGCGTTTGGATCCCTGCAGGGAGACACGACGTCTGTGCCACTCGGGCTCATGATCGTCGGTGTTTTCGCGTCCATGGTAGGCTCGCTCGTTTACGCACTCGGGCCCGTTGGCGCCACCGTGAACTACTTCAACCTCGTTGAACGGAAGGAGGCGCCCGGCCTCGCAGAGCGTGTGGATCAACTCGGCGACACCGGGACTTCCGACTTCGATTAAGAGAGCGTTGCACATCGCGGCAGCAATACGATCGCTGATCATCTTCTGCCTCTGCCTCCCAGTCGTGACCACCGCGGGACTGGCTGGTCAGTTAGTGCCTGACGACTCACTCCGCGTCCGACAGCCCGACGCTGAAGAACTCAGCGACTACCTCGCGGCCAAGAAGTTCGACTACGGCGAAGACGTCATTGAACAGGAGTCGTTCCTCGATCGACTTCTCCGATCAATTGTCGAGCTGATCAGTGCTGCGCAGCAGGCTCTCGGACCGGTTTGGACGTATCTCATCTGGGGCGTGCTCGCCGTTATTACGATCTTTGCGATTCTACGCGTCCTTGGCGCCGACTTCACGTCAGCGGTATACGGCAAAAGACCGGATTCACCGGGCGTGGGCAGCATTCGAACGGCTGTTTCCGGGCCCGACTTCGTGGACGAGCTGCGAGGCGCGGAGGCACGGGGTGATGTTCGCGGCGCGCTTCGGTGGCAATACCTGCTCCTGCTTCGCGCGCTGGACGAACGCGGTGTCATCAAGTCCCGCCCCGAAGCCACAAACTGGATGTACGTTGCAGAGATTTCTGATGCGGAAACGCGTGACTTCTTCTCCCAGATTACTGCCGCTTATGAACGCGCGTGGTATGGCGACCGCGTCCCGGAACAGACGACTTACGATCTACTGGCTGCACAAATGGGGAAATTCACTCGCAGCACGTGAAGCGAAAGTATCTCTACATATCAACGCTGATCTTGTGCTCGGTATTGATGGTCATTGCGCAAATTCTCGCTCCGCGCAAACTCGATTGGACGCGCAACTACGACGCAAGAAGTGACACTCCGTTTGGCACGCTGGCGCTTCGTCACTTTCTGCCCGAGGCATTTGATGGAAGAAGGATCGTCGAGGTAAACCAGTCCATCGTTGAGACGGTGGAGACCGTCCTGGACCCGTCTGAACTCGACTTTGACCCGGTCAACTATCTGTTTATTAACAACGGCTTTGTGAATCGAGGCCAGGGTGTCGACATGTCGCTTGACCAGTTCGAGAGCGAAGCGCTTCTGGCATTTGTTGCAACGGGCAACAATGTCTTCCTGGCAACCGAGGCGATGTCAGGGACTATGGTCGACTCGCTGGGCCTGGCCTGGTCGAATATGCATGCCGTGGGTCCGTTTGCCCCGGTCCCCGACACCAGCATCGTGTACATCCAAAATGCAGGACTTCCAGATTCTGTCAGAACGGCCGTCAGTTCGTCGATCGCGTCAGGCTACTTCTCATCCTTCGACACCACAAGAAGTCAGGTGCTCGGGCTGCTGAAAACCCCGGGAAGCGATTGGCATCCCAACTTCATTCTCGTGCGCTGGGGAAGCGGCCACTTCTTCGTACACGCGAACCCGGGATTGTTCTCCAATTACGGTCTTGCGGAGGCGGGTACCGCCGGCTACGCCTTTTCGGCACTTTCGCACATGCCCGACGCCCCCCTCCTCCACGACAACTACTACAAGGCCGTGCGCGGTCGTGGCGCGAGAACACCATTGCGGTTTGTGCTACAGCAACCCGCCCTGCGCTTGGCCTACATTGTCTCACTTGTTTCGTTGGCGCTGTTCATCATGGTAGGCGCACGACGGCGGCGGCGGCCAATTCCGACTATCGAGGCGCCTGCCAACGCAACGATGGATTACGTCGCGACTATCGGCCGGCTGCACATGTCGGAGCGTGACTACAGGTGGGCGGCATTTGAGAAGATGAGGCATTGGTTTGAGTTTATCAGGGACGAGCTCAACCTGGACGTAAGGTCGCACGATGACCTTGCTGCCGAGGGCGTGATGGACCGCGTCGTAGCACGATCAGGAGTCGCCGCCGAAACGGTCGGGCGAATCCGTACACTGGCAACCAACTTGAACGCCCAGGAGTCGGTCACGTCATCAGACCTGATCGCGCTTGCTTCTGAAATAGACACGTTCTATTCACGCTGCTCCCGATTTCACGCTTAGGACCAGACAACACGATAGATGGAGAACCACCCCGGCACATCCGCACACGACCGCCCCTCGCAACAGGAGATCGATGACCTTCGATCGTCGGTTGCGCGGCTGGTTGGTGAGATCCGGAAAACGATCGTCGGGCAGGACGAGATGATCAGGTTGTTGGTCGCCTGCCTGCTTGCACGCGGCCACGTTCTGATTGAGGGCGTCCCTGGTGTGGCAAAAACACTTACGGCCCGCCTGCTCGCTGCGGCAAGCGCAGTGTCATTCTCGCGGATTCAGTTCACACCCGATCTCATGCCCTCTGATATTCTCGGGACTTCGGTGTTCAACATGAAGTCGTCAGATTTTGAGTTCAAGGCCGGGCCGATCTTCGCGAACTTTGTGCTCGTAGACGAGATCAACCGTTCGCCGGCAAAGACGCAGGCGGCACTCTTTGAGGTCATGGAGGAGCGCCAGGTGACCGTTGACGGCGCCACCTACCCCATGGATCCGCCCTTCATGGTCCTCGCGACGCAGAACCCCATTGAACATGAGGGTACTTACCGTCTGCCGGAGGCACAGCTCGATCGGTTTCTCTTCAAGGTCACGGTTGGCTACCCAAGCCTGGAAGAGGAGATCTCGATACTACGCCGTTTCGACGCGAGCAGCGACGAGCTCGAGGCGCTTGAGCCAACCGAGGTGCTGTCTGCCTCCGACATCGCGCGACATCAGGATATCGTCACTCGGGTGTTTGTCGACGAGCCCCTGATCCGGTACATCGCGCACATCGTCGCAGCGACTCGAGACAACAGATCATTGTACGTCGGCGCCTCGCCCCGAGCCTCGCTTGCGATACTCAACAGCGCCAAGGCGATGGCGGCCATGGCGGGGCGGGACTTCGTCACTCCCGAGGATATCAGGGCGACCACCTACCCTGTCATCAGACACCGGATCATCCTCACGCCTGAACAGGAAATGGAGGGACGCACTTCAGACGACGTGATACGCGAAATCATCGAGGCCATCCCGGTACCCCGGTAGAACGCGTGGCAGCAGCTCCAACTTCCCGATTCCCGGCGGCACTCTTCCTGACAAGCCGGCTGTTCTGGCTCAGTGCCGGTGCCGCATGTCTGTATGTCGTCAGCTTCTTCTTTCCACCAATGTATCCGGTTGCCAACATCGCAACAGTGGTGCTGGCGGTGGCGCTACTCCTCGACGTTCTGTTGCTGTTTCAGCCGTTCGCAAAACGCACCGGGAGCAGCGCACTTGAGATCAGACGTGACCTGCCCAGACGATTCTCTAACGGAGATGAGAATCCCGTGACCACACATTTTGTGTCACGGTATGCAATCCCAGTCACCGTGCGGGTGCTCGACGATCTGCCCTATCAGTTCCAGGCGCGCGACTTCGGCCGCGATGTAAGAATCCCTGCCCACGGAACGGCAAGCGACAGCGTGCAGCTCCGACCGGTATCCCGCGGCGTATACGAGTTCGGCGACGTAAACGCATTCGTAGAGTCGGGAATCGGACTCGCCCAACGACGATTCCGAAATGCTGCAGACCCGAGATCCGACAACGTTGCGGTCTACCCATCGTTTGTTCAAATGCGTCAATATGCGCTGATGGCGATTTCCGATCGGCTAGCTGAGGTCGGGGTGAAGCCCGTTCGGCGACTTGGACACACGATGGAGTTCGACCAAATCCGCGCGTACGTCCGCGGTGACGACGTCAGGACCCTCAACTGGAAAGCCTCGGCCCGGTCCCGGCGGCTGATGGTGAATCAGTTCCAGGACGAACGATCGCAGCAAGTGGTGTCGCTGATAGACATGGGTCGTGCAATGAAGATGCCGTTCGACGGACTCTCGCTGCTCGACTACGCGATCAACGCTTGCCTTGCCGTTTCCAACGTCTCCATCATCAAGGAAGACAAAGCTGGTCTCTTCGCGTTCTCCAACGACGTTCAGGCGATCGTCAAGCCCGCGAGGAGTAATGACCAGATGCAGCGCATTCTCGAACGTCTGTATCGCCTGACAACCGACTTCAGTGAGCCAAACTTCGAAAAACTCGCGAGTGTAGTGCTGCGAACCCTTTCACAACGCAGCCTGCTCATGCTGTACACGAATTTCGAATCGCTGAGTGGACTACGGCGACAATTGCCCTACTTGCGCGCGTTGTCGCGGAGACATCTCGTCGTCGCGGTGCTCTTCGAGAACACATCACTGCGTGAATTGCTGGTCGCCCCGCAAGACACGCTCGAGGGCACCTACGTCAAGCTGTCAGCAGAACAGTTTGCAAGGGAGAAGCGCGAAGTTGTGCGCGAGCTGAAACGCTACGGCATACACTCCATTCTGACGCCGCCCGCGGAGTTAACCGTAAATGCGATCAACGCCTATCTGCAACTAAAGGCAAGTCGTCGGATCTGATTCTTCACTCCGAAGACATCGCCCGTCGCCAACGCGCCGCTTGCGCCGGCCGACCCCATCGCTCGTACAAGTCAACCAACGCCTCGAGCGCCTGGTCTGACTGGCCGTGCCGGTCTTGACTCGAGGAGAGCACGTCTTTTACAGCTAGCAGGTGAGACTCAGCCTCCCTGTACTTTTCCGCGGCGACCAGCAGCCGGGCCAGCTTCATCCTGCTGAAGGCGGTCGTTGAGTTCTGCGGCCCGCTCGCCGCGATCAGAATGTCAACCGCCTCGCGCTGGCTTTCCAGGGCGTCAGCAAGTTTACCCTGCTTGTCCAGTACGGTCGCGAGGGTACCTAGTGCAACCGCGCGGTCGGTGCTGCGCCGAGGCGGCAGCGTGAGTGCCTCCCGTAGCGCTTCCTCCGCCTCGAGAAGGTCACCCCTCCGCGAAAGAATTGTCCCCTGTACCGACAGGATCGCGGCCAGTGAACCACTACCGGGCCGTGTTGCGCGCGTGATGGCGACCGCATCGGTGGCAGTCGCTGCGGCTTCGTCTAATCGTCCGTCCATCATTAGCAGGAACGACAGCTCCCGCAGCGGGCGCATGCGTTGTGGAGATTCGTCACCAAAAACTTCACCCAGGTCCCGGATCGCCGTTTCATACTCGCCGATTGCCGCTTCGATCTGCATCCGGCTCATGAGTGTTCTGCCGAGGACCACGCGTGCTTCTGCCAGGTCAGACTTCGTCTCGTCTGACGGGTCTACTTCGAGCCGTGCCACCGATTTTCGAATTACCGGTTCAGCTTCGTCGGGCTTCCCCTGATCGATCAGCGCGAGCGCCATTTGTCGCTCTGCTCTGTTCAGCAGCGCGTCAGCAGGACGTCCATCTATCATACTCATCGCCTCTCGCGCCATTGCGATGGCGCTTTCCGCCTCTCCTACCTCGCGGCGTGCAGCAGAAGCCGCAAGCAGGCTGGAGGCGAGCGGTATGTCCCCGCCGGCTGCACGCCGGGCGTCAACAGCGTCGGATAAAACAGAGTCTGCCTGCGGATAGAGGCCGAGTGCCAGGTACGTTTCGCCAATCTCGTGCAGCAGCTGGCCTCGCATCCGCGGTCGCGCACCAAATTCAGACCGTGCCCGGACAGCGCCACGACGAAGCAGGTCGCGTACCCGCAACGTATCCCGCCGTTCGGAGGCGGGGCCCTCGTTGGCGAACAGGCTGCCCATAAAACTCGCGGTGGCCAGCGCTTCATTGCGTGCGATGTTCGTGGCCCGTTGCTGGACGGCAACGACGGTACTGAACACGAGCAGCGCGGCCGCGGCTGCAGCCGAGGCTGCCACGCCCCACTTGTGTCGCCGCACGAACTTGCGCATCCGGTGTAGTCTTGTCTCTGCTTTCGCGTTCAGCGGCAAGCTCCGTTCGTGATTTTCCAGGTCGGCCAGTATCGCATCTACCGTCGCATACCTTCGAGACGGATCGCCGTGTAGCGCCGTCTGCGTAATCGTGTCGAGGTCCCCGGCAATAACGCGCCTTTCGGATTCACGCTCGGCCGAGACGCTGGGCGGCACCCACGGTCCTTCGGGCGGTCGCTTGCCCGCCAGCAGTTCGTACAGCACAACTCCGAGCGAGTAGACGTCCGATGCGGTCGTAATCGTACCACCAGCGGTCTGTTCGGGTGATGCGTACGCCGGCGTCATCGGGTAGAGTCCGGTTCGTGTCCCGTCACCGACGGTGTCGGGTCCAAGCAGTTTCGCGATCCCAAAGTCGAGCAGCTTGACGGCACCGGGGCCAGACTCCGAGTCAATCACCAGGATGTTTGAGGGCTTTATATCACGATGTACCACTAGTGCACGGTGCGCATACGCCACCGCCTCGCAGACCTGGCGGAAAAGCTGTAGGCGACCCGACACTGGCAGCTCCCGCGACTGCGCGAATGTCGTAATCGGCTCACCAGCGGCAAGCTCCACA
>JANQRN010000226.1 GCA_028284545.1 Rhodothermales bacterium
GTCTTTTCGAGCGCAGCCGAAAAGGGGGCTTAGCCGACTTTCCGCATCCGACAGACGAAGAAGGCTTCGCGCGTCGCGTCAGGCCAGACCCTCACTGCCCGCTGCACCTCGACGGGATATTGTTGCCCCGACCATCCGGCTACCACAGGTTGCCGCCAAGACCCCGAGATGTTCACATCTTCGATTTCGAGTTCGCCGACAAACTGGTCGAGAAGCCAGGATACGAGGCCTTCGTTTTCCTCCGGCGCAGTTGTACATGTAGAGTAGACGAGAACGCCGCCCGGCTTGAGGCAGCGTACAGCTGATTCTGCCAACCGCCGTTGGCGGTGCACCATCTCGTTGATCTTCCTGACCGACCAGTAGCGGATCGTTGCGTCGTTGCCGGCGACGAACCGACCCTCGGTGGTGCACGGCGCATCCAGCAACACGCGATCGAAGTAGTCTGGCCGATGCCTGGCGACGCGGGTGCCGTCTTTCAGGAAGGTCCGGACAAAATGGGCACCGTGGTTCTTCAGGAACGCGCGCATGCGAAAGAACCGCTTGCGCACGATTTCGACGGCTGCAAGCTCACCCTGAAACCCGTCGGGAGCCTGGGCCGACATCATCGCCGCAATCTGCAGTGTCTTGAGGCCGGGAGCAGCCGCCAGATCCAACACGCGCTCGCCGGGCCGCGGGTCGAGAATCGCGACGGGAAGCATGCTGCTCACGTTCTGTGGAACGAGCGCACCAGAACTGACAGCGGTGTCCCGAAGCAGGCTCGCGCGTGAGGCCGCGGGCAACGTCCAAGCGACGTCTCGGCCAAGTCCGCCCGGATCCACCCGCTCTGCGCCCATTTCTTCGAGCCTTGCGGCCAGTCCAGGATCTTGCGCAACAAGAGGATTGACCCTGCACGCCGGTTGCCGCGGCTGCGAGAACGACTGCAGCACGCCGTTGAGCAGGTGTTGGGGCGCGTAGCGCGAAAGGCGGTCGATGAATCCGTCGGGCAACCCTGACGGTGACGTATCGAATCGAGAATACGATTCTTTCTTGCCCTTGATTATCTGACCTCGCAGGTTCAGTTTTGCCCGAAAATAGCGATATTTGACGTTGGCGCCGGGGACTCCTCGACCTGAACAGTGAAGAATTGACAGCGCTTGGGGGAGTTTGCTTAAGTGACTGTTTGTTAGTGCGATAGCGGACTTAAGCAGGGTCGCTTCGGTCGCGATAAACAGACGATAGCGGCTGACGAGGTATTTTTGAACGCAGTTTCTGCACACGGTATTAGCTACGGATGAGCACGCGGCGCGGTGAAGACATAATCAGATGTTCGTTTTGCGGACGAACGGCCCACGAAGTCACTTCGATGGTCGCCGGCCCCGAAGTCTACATCTGTGATCGTTGCATAAACGACGCGGCCGGGATTGTCCGCTCGGACATAGCGGCCTTCCAGTCGACCACGTCAACGACCACGGCCAGCACCACCAAGCGAACGCGGTCCCGCAACGAGAGACTCACTCCGGGCGAGATAAAGGCGGCACTCGACGAGTACGTCATCGGACAGACGCAGGCGAAGAAGGCGCTCTCCGTCGCGGTATACAACCACTACAAGCGCGTTGATACGCACGACTACGTCCACAACTACGAAGACGTTGAGCTCGAGAAGTCGAACATTTTGCTGATCGGTCCGACAGGCACCGGCAAAACCCTGCTCGCCCGAACGCTGGCGCGTGTACTTGATGTGCCGTTCTCGATTTCTGACGCTACAGCGCTGACAGAGGCGGGCTACGTCGGTGAGGATGTAGAGAGTATTCTGGCGCACTTGCTGCATGCTGCCGACTTCAACGTTGAGCGGGCGGAGCGCGGCATCATCTACATCGACGAGATAGACAAGATCGCTCGCAAGTCCGACAACGCTTCGATCACCCGGGACGTTTCTGGTGAAGGAGTGCAGCAGGCGCTCTTGAAGATTCTCGAGGGCACTGTGGCGGGTGTTCCGCCGAAGGGCGGACGCAAGCACCCGGAGCAAAGCCTCATCAACATCGACACGAGCAACATACTGTTCATCTGTGGCGGCGCGTTTGACGGACTGCAGCACATCGTCGCGCACCGCATGTCGACTAGCTCGATCGGCTTCATCACCGAGGCGCAGCACAAGGTCGACCGGAAGGACCCGAGCATTTTCCAGTACGTCGAACCAGATGATCTTCTTCGATTCGGGTTGATACCGGAGCTTGTGGGCAGGCTTCCAGTCCGTGCGGCACTTGACGCGCTTTCTGACGAGGCCATGACGAGCATTCTTATGGCTCCCAAGAATGCGCTGACGAAGCAGTACCAGAAGCTGTTCGCCATGGACGGTGTCGACCTCACGTTCGAGGAAGATGCGCTCAAGGCCATCGTCCAGCGCGCGCGCGAACTCGGTACAGGCGCACGCGGCCTCCGCGCCGTCATGGAAGAGACGATGCTTGATGTCATGTTCGACATCCACGACCACGGAAACATCGCGCAGTGCGTGATCACCGAATCGTGCGTGACCGACAAAGCACCGCCCCTGCTGGAAGAAAGGAAGGCATCAGCTTAGTCAGCCGCCTGGTTTCGATTCCGGCAACGACGCGCGACTATCTGTCGCGCGCCTACCGTCTGTTCTCCAGTGGTCAGCTCCTGCTTTCGGCTCAGGCCGTCGCGTTTAAGGTCTTGATCACTTTCGCACCCATCGCTGTGCTCACGGTGGGAATAGTCGGGTCCTTTCTGTCGCGAAACCGTCCGCAGCAGGTCGTGGAGCAGTTCATGACCAGCTACTTCCCCACGTATCAGACAGACCGACTCGTGCAGTTCATCGAGGAGTTGCAACGGGTTTCCGGGACACTAACGATCGTGGGCATCGTCATCCTGATCTGGACGACCGTAACGTTGTTCTCGACCCTGCGCGTTGCGGTGTCCAACGTCTTCCGTGAAGAGTGGCATCGCGTGCGGGCCTGGACGCCGGGGCTGGCGTTTGATCTGGCGATGGTCCTGCTGCTCGGCGCCCTGTTCGCAGGGACCGTGCTCCTGGCTTTCGCGGCGCAGCTGCTCGACGGCTCGGGCGTCGACTTCATGCAGCGAGTCGGAGTATCCGCGGGATGGATGCTGACAGGCTGGAGAACCGTCGCCCAGGCGATTGCTCTTGTTGTCCCCTTCTTCCTGAGCATCGGGATCTTCTTCGTGCTGTACTATTTCGTGCCGCTCCCGCATCCTTCGCGTCGCAGCGTGTTGTTCGGCGCCTCTTTCGCCGCACTCGTCTGGGAGCTGGGCAAGTACGTCTTCACGAAGTATGCCGCGGGGATGGCGCGCTACGACAACTGGGTTGTTGTCGTGGAATCGGATAGGGTCGCGATGCTTGGCGACATCTTCGGTTTGATCGTCGCGTTCGTTCTGTGGGCGTACTTCACCGGGATCGTCCTGATGGTCGGCGGGGTGCTCGTGCTGATACACGAGACAAGGCGCATGGAAAGACGCGAGGCGGCACGGGAAGAGGATCCAGGAACGAAGCGTGACGGGGAGTAGGCCAGATATCTTCGTACTTGGCACCGAAGTATATTCTGATCGTACCATTGGTCAGACCCACCAACGCCGCAAACCTATGAAATCGGCCCTCCTGGCCTCACTTCTGTTGATCGCCGCCTGTAACCGGCCGCAGGTGGTCGAGTCGCCAGACGGCGTTCTCGTCCTGGGTGAAGTTGAGGAATCGACGACCGAATCCAGGACGCTGGCGCTGAGCGGGCGTACGCTCGTCATCGAAGGCGAAAATGGCGCAGTCTCACTCAGAGGCGGACCTGGCGGGCAGGTCGACCTCTCATTCAAC
>JANQRN010000230.1 GCA_028284545.1 Rhodothermales bacterium
CCTGGAGGTGGAGCGGTCCTCGTACGCAACCAGCATGAAAATGCACCCACCCCTTCGCGAGCAGCGAGACATCGACGCGATCAAGGAAGGGCTGCGAGACGGGACCATAGACGCCATCTGCACCGATCACGCGCCGCACGCCTCGTTTGAAAAAGAGGTCGAGTTCACGGCCGCGCCGTTCGGAATCATCGGTCTCGAGACGGCCTGGGGGCTGGTCGGTCGGGAGTTGATAGAGCCCGGCGTGCTTACCGCGGCTGAGTGTGCGCGCAAGCTCACAATTGTGCCGCGACAGATCATGCGAATCGACCTCCCCCAACTCGAAGTAGGTGCCGCGGCGAACCTCACGGTCTTCGACGCGACGACGCACTGGACATTTGAGTCTCGGCATATCAAGTCCAAGAGCCGCAACACGCCATTTGTCGGAAAACCAATGGTCGGGCGGGCCTGGGCCGTGTACAACAAGGGCCAGTTTGTTGACAATGGTCCGGCGTAGCCGGGAAGGTTATTGCCCGATCAGAAGCCGCTTTCCTAGCCGGCGCGGTAGTCGCTCTTCTTTGATGCGTTGCCGCGTGCGCTCGATGTCGTAGGCCTCACGGACCAGCTCGACGCTGAAGTTAGCTGAATCGAAGATGCCGAAGGAAAGGCGAGGATCGCCGTCTCTTGGCTGTCCCACGCTGCCGACGTTGACGAGGAACCGGTGGCCGGGGCGAACGCGCAGGACGCCGAGTCGGTCTGACACGATTGCCGGTATGTGGGTGTGCCCGAGAAAGCAGATGTCTGATTCAAAGGCGTCGAACTGATCCAACGCCGCGTTGAGCGAATCGAGGCGGAGCCATCGGCGCGGGTGCTTCGGAGACGCGTGCGCAAAACAACATCCGTGCTCTTCAATCAATGGTGGCAGTGCCGCGAGCCACGCGAGCTGGTCCTCTGACAGATGTTCGCGATTGTGCCGTACCGCCTTCTTTGCGTTGCGCGGCAGGTAATCAATGTTGCGCTCAAAAGCGACGGCCTCGTCGTGGTTTCCGAGTACAGTGGCGGCGCAAACAGATCGCACAAGATCGACGCATGCTGACGGGTCCGGACCGTAACCGACAATGTCGCCGAGACAGTATATTGCGTCGACCTTGTGCCGCTCGATGGCGCGCAGCGCGGCGGTCAACGCCTGCAGGTTTGAGTGGATATCGGAGATTATCGCTAGCCGCAATGAACCTGGTGGGATCTGGTGAATCCGGTGGGTACTGACGTCAGCCGTCAGTGGACGTTTGAGGAATCGCCCTTCAGACCTGCAAGTTAACAGTGCGGTATTCAGATTACGAGCGGAGCAGCGAATGGACCGACTGAACGTGGGCCTCGTCTTCGGAGGCGTCTCACCCGAGCACGAGGTGTCGGTGATCTCGACACTCCAGGTCGCCTCGGTCATGGACGCCGAGCGATACAATGCGGTGCCGCTGTATATCGCTAAGGACGGCACGTGGTACACGGGCGACGCGCTTCTTGACCTCGAGCGCTATGCCGACGTCGACAAGCTGATCAAGAAGGCAACTCCGGTAGGGATCGATCCGAGATCGCGTGGCAAGCTCCGCCTGACGCCTTCGGGGCGTCTCGGTAAGGCATTGGCAGAGATCGACGTCGTTTTGCTGGGCTTGCATGGCGGAGCCGGAGAGAACGGGGGCCTACAGGGCTTGTGTGAGACGCTGGATGTGCCGTACACGGGCAGCGGCGTGTTGGGGTCGGCCCTGGGGATGGACAAGAGCTTGTCCAAGATCGTTTGTCGCAATCAGGGCGTGCCAGTTGTTTCGTTCGCTGAGATCAGAGAATCGTCCTGGGCCGGGAACGAGGAATCGCAGCTCGACGAGTTGGAACGCCACCCGGGCCTGCCCTGCGTCGTGAAGCCCGCGCGACTGGGGTCCTCAATCGGGATCGGCTTTGCCGCGACTCGCGACGAGCTGTCTTCGGCGATCGAGGAGGCGCTCCGGTATGACGAAAAGGTGGTGGTCGAGCAGGCAGTCTCAGACCTGGTTGAGATCAACTGCTCGGTGCTCGGCTCGCCGATCGACGCCGTCGCCAGCGTGCTTGAGCAGCCGGTGGCTTCAGACGACGCCAGGCTACTCAGTTTCAAGGATAAGTACATGCGCGGTCAGAGCGGCGGAAGCAAATCCGCGTCGTCGTCTAAGATCGATGCTCCAGGGGGTATGGCGTCTTTGGACAGATTAATTCCCGCACCGCTTTCGGATGCCCAGACTGAGGAGATCAGGACCCTGGCCGTCCGCGTCTTCAAGCTGTTTGAGTGTTCAGGCGTTGCGCGAATTGACTTCATGATCGACGGTGAGACGAACAAGGTGTACTTCAACGAGATAAACACCATCCCCGGGTCTTTCTCGTTCTACCTCTGGCAGCCGACAGGGATCGCATTCCCGAGCCTCGTCAACCGACTCATCGAGTTGGCGTTGGAGCGAACGGCTGACGCCCGAAGGCACATCCGTTCATACGATGTCAACCTCCTGTCCGCCCGAAGTCTCAGCGGACTTAAGGGTGCGAAGAAGGCCTGACGCCGCAAGCCTTCTGCTCGACTGCCTCCTTCGACCGTTCGCCCGCCGCGACGAGCCACTCAGCTTTTTCTTGTGCGGTGAGGGTAACTCTTCCAACGTCGTCCCGTAGAGGTCAGGCGGTTAGATCAGTTACAAAAACGAAAACTAGCAACCCGTGTGGGTTGCGCATCGCCCCAGCTGCCATGAAAACCGCCAAAGCCACCGTACTGGCCAGCCTGTTGCTGTTGACAACCACCCTCAACGTCAAAGCAGCCGATCCTGATCTCGAACTGCCCAAGCCCGCGACGGAAATGACTGTCGCTGACTGGTCGGCATACGAGGGTCACATTGTCGAAGGTCTGAGATCGGACCACGATGGTATTGTTCAAGCCGCCCTACGGCTTTCGATTCAATATGCCGAAGTCGTTTCGATCGACGATGCACTGTTAGACGTGATGAGCGTGTATCGCAATCATAGCGACGCGCGGGTGCGCCATCTTGCCGCCGTAGCGCTTGCCAGTACCGACAATGAGTTGGCGCTCGGCTACCTTCGGCTGTCATTGGATTTCGAGAAGAATGAGGCCATTCGGCACACGATAAAAGCCGCTACGTCGAGAACGATATAGCGGTCGATAATCCCCGAGTCCGTCCGCGGGTATGGGATGGAGCGCGAGCAACCCGCACTAAGGCCGACAGGGGTTCAGCGGGGCGCACGGCATGGGTGCGCCCCGCTCTTTTGTTTGTCCCGATCAACTTCTTTCAGCAGGCCGCCCATCGAACCTTTGTGGGCCGGATGCGTTCATACGGCCCACTTTTCGCGCCTGCAAGATGTCTCCATTTCTCACCGAGTTGCTTCAGCACGATCGGTTCGTGCTCACGACGCACCTGCGCGGTGACGGAGACGCGGTAGGGTCCACGCTCGCAATGTCCCGTTTCCTGCAGAAAGCGGGAAAAACTGCTCACATCATCTCGCCGGACCGCGTCTCGTCCAACCTCGACTGGATGCCAGGCATCGACGAGATCGAGAGCTACTCGGGTTCGCTCGCACAGCGCGAACGGATCCATGGAGCGGATGCCCTGGTGGTGATGGACACCAATTCAGCAGCCCGCATCGGAGATCTCGCCGACTCTTTCCTTCACGCGCAAGCGACTCGGGTCCTGATCGACCATCATCCAGATCCGGAGGGGTGGTTCGACCTTGTGTATCAGCGTGATAGCGCCTCGTCCACGGGAGAACTCGTTTCCGAGCTGATTGGCTTGTACGAGGTTGCTCGCAACGCCACGGTCCTCGATCACGACATCGCGACGCAGCTGTATACAGCGATCATGACGGACACCGGCTCGTTTCGCTTCAGTAGCGTCAACGCTGCTGTTCATCGTCACGTCGCCGATCTGATCGAGCGCGGAGGCATCGTTCCCGAAGACATTCACATTGCACTCTACGACAATCGTACCCTGACGAGCCTTCGATTGTTGGGCAAGGCGCTGGAACGAATCTCTCTTCGCTACGGTGACCAACTCGGTTTTATCCCGATCTCCCGCCAGTTCATGACCGATGCTGGCGGCGAGCGCGGCGACACCGAGGGACTCGTCAACTACATCCTCTCAATCGAAGGCGTCAAAGTCGCTGTGCTCTTCCTTGAGACCGAGAAAGGGACCAAGTTGAGCTTCCGGTCGCAGGGTGACGTAGCCGTGAACAGCTGGGCTGCAGCCTTCAAGGGGGGCGGTCACCGAAATGCGGCCGGCGCGTTTGTGCGTGGGTATCTCGACGAAGTAGTCGAAAAGGTCCTGTCGGTGGCACCCAAGTATATCCCTTGCCTGCAAAGTGCTCGTGACGGCCTGCATGACCGTCCCGAAGACGAAGCGAGCGGAGACCTCTCGGAGGCCGACGCCGCGTACCTAACGGCTCTCCTAAACACAAAATCTCGATAACCGGTCGACTATCGGATGAAGGTTTCAGTATCAACCATCGACGCGTCACAATTGGAAGTTGACGTGCTTGTCGTGCTCGTATCTGCTGTCACGAAGAACCCCTTCGGCAAAGGCGCCGGAAAGGCGGTGAGCAGCGCGTGGGCAGACTTTGACGGAACTCCAGGGGACGTCCTCACGACGTATCCGGAAAAGGGTGTGACCGCGCGAAAGCTGCTCCTGGTCGGGCTTCAGTCTGAACCCTCTCTGGAGGATATCCGCAACGCGGCCTGCACTGCGGCAGCCCACTGCCGGTCGGCGAAATCGCAAACGGTCGGAATGGTTGTGCCGGAGTCGAAAGCGGGGGCCGACCTGACCGGGCAGGCCTTGGTGATGGGCTTCCAGCTCGGACTGTACAAGTTTGATCGCTACACCACGGGACCCGAGAGCGAACCCGACCCCGAGCGCCTTGTCCTGCAGGTCAGCAAAGACGATAAGGCCGTCCGCTCGGGAGCGGAACGCGGCAAGGTCATCGCCGACTGCGTGGCCACCGCTCGCGATCTCGTGAATACCTCGCCCGACGAGAAAGTTGCGCCCAAGTTTGCGGCGACAATTGAGCAGCTGGGGCGGAAGCACGGTTTTGAAGCCGTCACCTGGGACAAAGACATGATCGAGGAGGAGGGAATGGGGGGACTGCTGGCCGTCAACCGCGGCAGCGTCGATCCGCCGACATTCTCAGTCCTCGAGTGGCGCCCGGACAATGTCGCGAACAAGAAGGCAATCGTGTTGGTCGGCAAAGGCGTCGTCTTCGACACGGGCGGTCTTTCGCTGAAGCCGACGAAGAACTCGATGGATCACATGAAGGCAGACATGTCGGGAGCCGCGGCTGTTGTCGGTGCTTTCGAAGCCCTTGCCCGACTCAAGGTCCCACTTTATGTCGTCGGGTTGATTCCGGCCACAGACAATCGCCCCGGTCAGACTGCGTACGTCCCGGGCGATGTTATCAAGATGCACTCCGGCAAGACGGTCGAGGTATTGAACACCGACGCGGAAGGACGGATGCTACTTGCAGACGCCCTCTCTTACGCGACGACCTATCGACCAGAGCTGGTCATCGACGTTGCAACGCTTACCGGCTCAGCGGTGGTTGCGCTCGGTGATCATGTGGGCGCCGTCATGACCAACGAGGGCGACGGTGCGGATGCACGGCTACAGCGTATGGTCGAGTCGGGTGAGCGAAGCGGCGACCGCGTCCATCCGATGCCGATGTTCGATGACTATGCAGAACAACTCAAGAGCACCGTCGCCGACATGAAGAACGTCGGTGGACGTACAGGCGGCGCGATCACGGCCGGCAAGTTCCTCGAGCATTTCGTCGACTATCCGTGGATTCACCTCGACATCGCGGGCCCCGCTTTCAAGGCGAAAAAGCACGGATATCGCGGCGTTGGCGGCACGGGCTTCGGCGTCCACCTGCTCGTCGACTTTCTGCTGAGCCGGGCGTCGGTACGCAAAGGGCGGTAGCCGCGTGCGAATCGCGCTGACAATCGGCGACCCGAACGGCGTTGGTCCAGAAACAGTTCTGAAGTACCTCGCGTCACCCGAACGGGAAGCCGTTGAGTATGTCGTGGTCGGCGAACGCGCCGTTCTGAAGTCGTACTCGAAGACTGACGGTATTCCGGCGCGGGCACTCAGTGATTCGCAGAAAGTACGCTTTGATGAACTACCCCTGCCGCCCTTCGAGCCGGTCCCGGGGCTGATCTCAGCACAGGCCGGTCGGTTTTCGATGGAGGCTGTTCGGCGTGCTGTCTCGTTGTGCATAGACGGTGATGTGGACGCCGTAGTCACGGCGCCGATCTCGAAGGAAGCAATTGCGCTCGCGGGCTATCCGTACCCCGGGCACACGGAGTTCATCTCGGAATTAACGGGGAGAGACGGACTCATGGTCATGGTCGCTTCGGAACTCCGAGTTGCCCTGATGACTGGCCACCTTCCGGTCGCGGCGGTACCGGCCGCAATTAGTTCGTCGTTGATCACGGCACGCGTGAACGCGTTCGCAGCGTCACTCAGGGCGGACTTCGGTATTGCGCAACCTCGAATCGCTGTGCTTGCCCTGAATCCACACGCCGGTGATGGCGGCGTGCTTGGTACGGAGGAAATGCACCACTACACTCCGGCCATAAGGCAACTCAAGGAGAAGGGACTCGATGTCACCGGCCCGTATCCAGCCGATGGCTTCTTTGGGCAGAGGGGGTATCGGGATGCTGATGGCGTGCTCGCCTCGTTCCACGATCAGGGTCTGGTGCCCTTTAAGGCGTTGTCTTTTGGACGGGGTGTGAATTTCACCGCCGGTTTGCCGATCGTGCGCACGTCGCCTGACCACGGCACCGCGTTCGATATTGCCGGCCGTGGCGAAGCGAGCGAAGCCTCGCTTGCGGCTGCAGTGACGCTCGCAGCTGAAGTTGTTCGAAGCCGAAAGAGGCAGTTGGGCGCAATGCTGACATGACAACTCGAATACCCAGAAAGACCACCTCGTACTCGGCGCTGGCCGCGGGTTATGATCTCGTAATGACCCACGTGAACTATCAGGCATGGGCGGAATACATCGTCGGCCTGATAGAGGATTATCTCGCGACTGAGGAGGACGGGCGTGTCAGGTTGCTTGAGCTCGGCTGTGGTACCGGCTCCATCGGGCTCGCAGTTTGCCAGCTTCGAGAAACACGATACACTGGCCTGGATCGATCTCCTGAAATGGTCGCAGTCGCGCAACGGAAGTCCGAAGCACTCGGACTGCGATGTGAGTGGGTCGTGGCAGACTACCAGCAGTTTGTGCCTGAAGAACCAGTCGACCTTGTGCTCCTTCTCTATGACGGTCTCAACTACGCCACTGAACCCGCGCAGCTGAAGGGACTGTTCGGATCCGTAGGCCGGTCGCTGCGCCCTGGCGGGTTGTTTCTCGTCGACCAGAGTACGCTCGCAAACTCCGAGAACAACAGCGGCCTGTTTGAGGACAGCGGGGGAGATGCCCGTTTCAAGTACCGGCGCTCGAGTAGGTACGATCCCGACAGCAGGTTGCACCGTACGGTCTTCTCGATCGACCATCTCGGCACGACGTACGAGGAGGTGCACGAACAGCGGGCGTATACCGAATCCGACATCCGGCCGTATTTCGGTCGGGCGGGCATGGAAGTTGTTACATCGTTCACCGGCTTCACGCGTAAGCCGGTGTCTGGCGCCACCGAACGTATACAATGGGTTGCCCGACGGACGGGTTCGTAGGAGGCTGGACCAGCCGATGCGCGCCGCAGTGTCGCTCCGAGGTGTCGTTCCGCAGTGTCGTTCGGCGGTGTGGTTCAGCCAGTGATTGAACCGCCGATGTAGTATACTTTGGCAGTGCTCCAGCGTCCCTCCCACCATTTAGGATGCAATCTGTGATTGAGCTCCAAAACGTAACTGTTTCGTACCCGCTCCCGAACGGACAGAATCGCGAGGTCTTCAGCGGTCTCTCTGCCCGGATCGAGAAGGGAGAGATGGTCTACTTGATTGGGCCATCGGGAAGTGGCAAGACGAGCATGTTGCGCCTGATGTATATGGACCTGATGCCGGCCGCCGGGCGCACCATCGTTGGCAAGTACAGCAGCGACACGATTCAGGCGAAAGACATTCCGTTCCTCCGCCGGTCACTCGGCGTTGTGTACCAGGACTTTCAGTTGCTTCCTGACCGCAACATCTTCGAGAACGTCGCTTTTGCGATGTACGCCACTGGCAAGAGCGGTATGGTGGTTAAGAACCGCGTCATGCAAGTCCTTTCGCGCGTTGGGCTTAGTCACAAGCGCACCCGATACCCGCACGAGCTGTCCGGAGGCGAGCAGCAACGAGTTGTAATCGCGCGTGCGATTGCCAACGACCCGTGGATCTTGCTCGCAGACGAACCTACAGGAAACCTCGACCCCAACGTCGCGGACGAGACCCTGAAGCTTCTCATCAGCCTTCATCGCCAGGGGATGACCATGCTCGTCTGTACGCATGACTATCGACTTGTGCGCAGCTTCCCGGCCCGCACGCTGGCATTCCTGAAGGGTCAGTTGGTCGAAATCGACCCGACTACGTTGTAGGACAGGGCAGCGACGCGTCATTTGCGGCCACCCGGCCTTCATCCTATCTTCTTCGGCTGATCGCAAGGAACCCTCCTCTGCCTGTCGAACCCAATCCCGTTGCTGATGGAGACGCTTGAAGGAATCATATCGTGGCTCGAGGCGCTAGTCTGGGAGACAGGAATACCGGTCGGCGGGGAGCAGATCCCGTTCCTCGTCATCGCGCTGCTCGGAACAGGAATCTATCTGACCTTTCGGCTGGGTCTGATTCAGGTTCGCCGACTTGGTCACGGATTTGCCGTAGCAACTGGTCGGTACGACGACCCCAACGAGCCTGGTGATGTCTCGCACTTTCAGGCACTTACGACTGCACTGTCGGCCACGGTGGGTATCGGCAACATTGCTGGCGTCGCCATCGCTATCCACTGGGGCGGTCCTGGCGCGCTGTTCTGGATGTGGATGACAGCCATTCTTGGTATGGCCGTCAAGTATTCGGAAGTCACACTCGCCCAGCATTATCGCGTCCTGGAAACCGGTTCTGGTCAATCCTGGCAGGGCACGGTTTCGGGTGGCCCGATGTACTACATCGAGAAGGGGTTGGGTGACAAACTCAAGAGCTTCGCCAAGCCGCTCGCCATGTTCTTTGCAGCGGCGTTGATGATCACCGCGTTCATGACCGGCAACGCAGTGCAGGCGAACACCATCGCTGACGAAATCGCCTCCAACTTCGGCGTTGCGCATTGGATCACCGGACTCGTGACTGCCGGCGTAGTAGGCGCGGTCATCCTCGGCGGTATCGCCCGCATCGGGCGCGTGACCGGTGTGCTCGCGCCCGCAATGGCGCTGATCTACATCGTCGGTGCGCTGCTGATCC
>JANQRN010000233.1 GCA_028284545.1 Rhodothermales bacterium
ACATCGACGCAGCCAAAGCCGTCAGTGCATTCAAGGACCCGCTGGACCAGCTCTACAAAGAGATCCAGTTCGGCCTGCGCGCGGCGGTGGGTACCCGCAAGCTGGACACGCTGCTCGAGGACAAAAGCGCGATCGACCGCGATATCGCGGAGCACCTCGGCAAGCGTTTCGCTGAGATCGGCCTCAGCGTCATTAGCGTAGGCGTGAAAGACATCATCCTGCCCGGCGACATGAAAGACCTGCTGGGCAAGGTGGTGGAAGCCGAAAAGGCGGCGCAGGCAAACGTCATTCGTCGCCGTGAAGAGACCAATGCAACCCGATCACTTCTGAACACCGCAAAAGTGATGGAAAGCAACACCGTTGCGCTGCGTCTCAAGGAGCTCGAGACCCTGGAGAAGGTAACTGAGAACGTCGGTAACCTGTCTGTCGTAGGTGGTCTCGACGGACTGCTGAATGGGCTGGTTAACATCAAACAGTGATTCGGCACCGGGAGGGCGTGCAATGCGCCCTCCCAACTTTTTTTTGCGCGACTATCGAATGATAGAATTCCGAAACGATATTGTCGGGCGAATGAGGCCTATACCGGGGATTCGGCACCCCTTCAGCGGTTGGTGTGTTACAGGGATCGAGTTGGAGAATAGTATGTTGGTCAATGCCGGGAAATTGCTCGACGCCATGCGATTGCGACAGCATTTGCAACGGGAAGGAATCGCCAGCCCCCCGGAAGACGTGAAGTCCGCGACAAAGGCCTTGGTCGATGAGTTATCGCAAATCGACGGTTCGGAAAACGTTGACGTAGTCATCGCGGACGAAACCGTTTCTTACGTTCGCGAGACCGACGGAGAGGTACTTGCCGAAATTCGTTTAGACGATACCCGCATGCCCGAGTACACGTGGGGCGATGCGGTCATTGTGGTGGAGAATCAAGCACCTGGATCAGTTTGTGGGGTCACGAAGACGGCGGACGGATTTGCCTACACGGTTGAATTTATCGATGGCTCCGACGCTTTGATTCCGGAGCAGGAACTGGCGCCCTACACGGACTAGCCGGGCAACCGGCTGGTATATCCGACCGCAATGAGTCAGCAACCCAGATTCCCGGCACTGCTTTACCTGGAAGTATGCGGGGTAATGTATTTCCGGACCGAAGCGGAGCTGCGTTCACAGCCGATTGACTTTCGGCTGCGCGGGATGTTTAGCGGCGATTCGCTGATCGACTCGGACGGCGCCGAATGGTCGATTGAAGCAACGGCGGCTTCGCCCGTGTCGTTCTGGCAGCGGCTCAGGCATCTCAGCCGGCAGGATCAGTACAGGACCATTCAGGTGGAATACGAACGAATCGGACGTCTCTCCCTGCAGCAGCTGAAGGATCGAACCTTCGCGCAGATAGCGCGCGATCCGGGAGACGTCATGATGCAGTTTGCGGACGAAGAGGATCTTCGCAACGGGGTGGCAGAGGCTCAGAGCCTCGAGGCGCTCATCGAGTTCCTGAGAAAAGCCGTCTGGGACGATGAGCTCTACGCACGCTAGAACTTACGGATGAGCTCCGGCATTTGCTGGCAGTACCGATGCTTTCGTAGCATAGTTGGAGCATCGTCCAACCATCAACAGAGATCTGCAATGGACAACATTTTCCTTGTCGTACTGGCCAGCATATCGAGCGCCACTGCCACCTTCTTGTTCATGCGGATAAAAAACGGCGCGGAAGGAATAGCCGATTACCAGCCGATGGCGGGACGCCAGCGAATGCTAACCGGTACCTGGCAAGGCGAAAGCACCAAAGCCGGACAAGACGGCAACGAGATAGACTACAAGGTCCGCCTGGATCTCGAAGCCGCCATGCGGCAGGTCAGCGGATACGGGAAACTCGAGACTGAGCAGGACGGAAAAAAATACGTCATTGACGTGGAGATCCTTACGGGCGGCTTTCATCACGGACAGTTCATGAAGATCGAATACCGCGGCGACGAAGCTCAGAAATCGCATTTCGGCTCCATCATCGGTGCGCTGGACGAATCGGGTACGTCTATCGACGCGACAATGACCGGGTTCACCGAGCTGCTCGGCGCGCCGGGCACGGGAAAGCTCAGGCTACGTAAAGTCTAGCGGCCGTAAGAGGACAGTCATGCCATTCGACCTCTCCGAAGATCAGCTCAGAGTCACAGAGACCGAAATCGGGGCAAGGTTTCCGGAGTCTTACAGGCAGGCGATGATGCGATCCAACGGTGGTGAGATTCACGCCATGTCGGATATATGGAATCTCATTCCTCTCCAGGACACCTCCAATCGTAAACGTCTGTCTCGCACAGCCAATCATGTGATTGTCGAAACCCGATCGTTTTCGCAATCGGCTGCGTGGCCAGAAAACGCGTATATCATCGCGGACGACGGAACCGGAGATGCGCTGATACTGTTTCGTGAAGGACGTCAAATCAAACCGCAGGTGTTCTACTGGTTCCACGAAGGCGGAGACTTGCAGTTGGTTGCGGAAGACTTTTCGGACCTTTTAGTGTTTCGGACGTAGTTTTGGGGTAAGTACCCCCGATTGATTGCGACAGCCCGAATGATAAGGTATTGAAGACTTAAGTCACTCCACCGCGAATCCAGGGCGGTTCAATGCCATCAATTACCAAGCACGACGGTGCATTCGTCGGTTCAATGGTGACCGGACCAAGTCACAACACGTTGCACCTTCGATTCACGAAGGACGAGAGCGTAGAGCTTGTGACAACGAAGCTCCCGGCTGTGGGCAGTTGTGATCATGGCCCGATAGACGAAAAGGCACTGGCGGATGCCGTTATGAAAGGCCTCGCGGCTGCTCATCGCGACTCAGCGCAGACTCTTCATGTTTCGGAGATTATCTACATCGCCGACGACTCGCCGCGCTACGGGGCCTACGCGTACCTGGCGATGCTGCTCGCAGAAGCCGCAATGGAAGACGCTGAGGTCTAGTCCGTGAGTCAGAGGCCTTTGGATACACCCGACGGATAGTGCTTCCGGTACTCGTCGACCGTATGGCTAAGCACAAAAAATCCTGGCTGAAAGTAAAATGGACCCACGCGTTCAAGGACGAGCCGATACTCATCTATTCCGAGATCCGTGGCGATGGATCGGAGACTCGCAAAATCGAGTACTTCGCAGGAGGCGCCGTCGGTCTCGCTTCGAAAGACATCGAGATAGGGCCGACTCGGCTCAGCTCTGAGCCCCTGCCTGAAATGTCCAGGATTAACGAAGATCCGCAATTCGAGGCCGAATTCATCTCCGAGGAGGAATTCGACGCCTTGTGGGACGTTTACGTCTAGCGTCGAAGTCAGCAAAACGCTGCGAAAGCTGCGCCATCCGGGGGCCACCGATCAGTCCGGAGGCGCATCAGGAAAACGAAGCACAAAGGCCGTCTGACGGGAATCAGGCATACCTACCTGTCTCAGAAACAGGTGTTTCTCGGTTCGAATCCGAGGGCGGCTACCAGTTCGGGCACGTTGGCAAATGGACGCCGCCACCTAAAACGTATTGTAAAGGTGGTCCGGGTAACACCGGCCGTTGTCTAAGAGATCGGGAAGGTAAGGTTGAGGATGGCAGGCGACTGCTCTGCGTAAGGGTTACTCGCTGGCGCCCGTTTTCCAACAACCGATCTGCCGGTAGTAATGCCCCGGCTACGACGGTATGCGGGTTCGATACCCGCCGTGTCCACCATCTTCCTACACAATCCACATTGTCACTCCCAGGAAGCGAGATGACGATGAGAATTCTAAAACTGGATGCAGGCGGTCGGCCAATCGCGTGGATTACGCGCGAGGACGGCGCCCTGCTGTACTGCCGCGAGCAGGTGGCATGGGAGGCCGGCGTTGAAGAGGTTGTGCTTCGAGGCGGCTACTCCCGGCGTACCGGTCTTCGCTCAGTGCTGCGAGTGAATTCTATCGTCGCAACAACGTCGATGGACAAGGCGGCAGACGGCTGGGCCGGCAAGCCGGCCCTGACCAACCCGCGACTGTTCCGCCGGGACGACTACATGTGTCTCTACTGCGGTGAGGTGGTGCCGCCGCAGCTGCTCACGCGCGACCACGTCGTTCCGGTCTCGGCGGGCGGCCGCGATGAATGGGAGAACGTCGTGACGGCGTGTCGTAGCTGCAACCACAGGAAGGCGAATCACGCGCTGGAGGCCATCGGCATGCGGCTTCTGGCGGTACCTTACGCGCCAAACCGTGCGGAAGGACTGATTCTCGAAAACAGACGCATTCTGGCCGACCAGATGGCGTTTCTGCGCACGCGCGTCGGCTCGGGCAGCCGGCTGCGTGTACCCTAAAAAGGGGAGGACAAAAGGATGTCATTCTTACAGGAAGTGCAAAAAGTATCGGACGCTCACTACGTGTTGCCGAAGATCGGCAACATGCGGGTGGACGTGCACGCGTATCTGTCCGACACCCTGTTTGCGCAGACGGATGAGGCACTCTGGCGGCAGGCGGCACAGGCCGCCGCCTACCCGGGCATGATTGGCCTCTACCTGATGCCGGACACGCATCTGGGCTACGGTATTCCCGTGGGCGGCGTTGCCGTGACGGAAGACGTCATCATCCAGGCCGGCAGCGGCTACGACATCTCCTGCGGTGTCGTTTACCTGCGAGTGCCGGGCCTTACGGCTGCCAACATTGCCGACTGGGACAAACGCAAGCGCTGGATCGACGACGTCGAACTTCGCATTGCGACCGGTATCGGCAGCGACCGGCCGAAGCACATGCCGCGCCTGACCGAAACGAAGATCGAAGACATCTTTCGCTACGGCGCGAAGGCGCTGGGCGTGCGCGCGGACGTCTGCGAACGGCAGTATATTGACGTCGACGACGCCGTGCTGGACACGGAACGCGTTCAGCGTGCACGCGACAAGGCCTGTCCGCAAATCGGTTCGGTCGGTGGCGGCAACCACTTCGTCGAGATGCAGGTGGACGTCAACGACGGTTCGGTGTGGGTAATGATTCACTGCGGAAGCCGTGGTTACGGCTGGCAAACAGCGAACCATTACTTCTACGCCGGCGCCGAGCTGCGCGGTCTGGCAAAGAATCGCCGCGAGGAATCGTGGCTTCGGATCGACGAGCCGCTGGGCCGCGAGTACTGGGCGCATCACAACTCGGCCGCCAACTACGCAGTGGCGAACCGTCACATCATTGTGCGCGGCGTGCAGAAAGCGCTGGAAAACGTCTTTGAGGCAACGGGTGAGGTCTTCTACGAGATTTCGCACAACCTGGTGCAGGAAGAGACGTTGGTGTTACCGGACGGTACGACCAAGAAGGGTTTTGTGCACCGCAAGGGAGCGACTCGCGCGTTTCCTGCGGGGCACCCCGATCTGGTCGGAACCCAGTGGGAGAAGACAGGGCATCCCTGCCTCGTCCCCGGGTCGATGCTGGACGGTGCTGCCATCCTGTACCCGCTGAAAGGCGCGTATCAGTCCGGTTGTTCCGTGAACCACGGATCGGGTCGCGTCATGGCGCGTGGTCAGGCCAAGCGTGAGCTGGCCGACATGCACGACGATATCGACGCCGAGATGCGTGACATTACGCGTACGCTGGGAGGTGTCGAGGTCCGCGGAATCGTCGGCAACACACAGCGAACCCCACTCGATGAGTGTGGCCACGTGTACAAGGATCTGGACGAGGTGTTGCGCGTACTGGAAGCGGAAGGCATTGCGCGGATCGCTCACCGGATGTATCCGGTGGCGAACATCAAGGGCACCGATTGAGGTGCCCTTGTTTCCGCCGACCTTTCAAGGAGGGAACCCATGAGCAATTTTCTTCAAGTCATTTTTCCCTACAAGTACGAGGGCGTCTGGGTATTCGACGACGCAGACAAAGGTCTCGATCGCGAGCCGTTCGTTTTTGGCGCCGATACCATTCTGGACTGGATGGTCGTCGATATTCCGGAAGCGGAATCCGGTTTCAAACTGCTGTTTTCGCATTCCCCTTTTCCCGGCCATCAGGCCAAGGGGGAATGGGTGCGCGAGGAGGTCGGAGGAAACTGGTACCGCCTGGAAGATCCACCCATAGAAGGCTGGCTATGCCCGGCACTCCTCGAGTATTTCGACAGCCCGCCCAGGGAAATTTATGCGAAGGCTGAAGCAAAGCAGAAGTAGACCCGGTTTGGAATGCAAGGAATAGAGTTTTCAAGCAATGACGGACGGGTAAGCCTGAGCTGGCGCTTTGATGGCGACTACTATGTCGTCATCAAAGCGAAAGCGCACGGTTTTCGGGGACACGCCGACGGCCACGTTGTCGATGCAGAGTTCAAGGCGTTTGCGAAAGGCGTACAGGACCTTGCCCGCTCGAGGAGAGGCGAAGCCAGTTTAACGTCGGCCCACCCGGGCTTGTTCGACCTGACGATCCGGTCCGTCGATAGTGTCGGGCACCTCGGCGTATTCGGGTCGCTTAGCTTCGAGACCGTGGGCGACCCCAAAGAACAGCAGTCACTGCAATTCTCGCTGAACTTTGACCCCGCTCAGATTGAGCGCGCGGCAAGCGCACTGCGCGAGATTGCGGTCCCGTAAGACTCTGTGCTTGTATCAACGCGCGACGACGGAAACCAGAATCAATCGGGTAGCGCGGCCGTCAGTCCGCTGAGATAACTCCGGTGCAGGTGGATGTCCCAGTGGTCCGCCCCCTCGATGACCATCAACTCTGTCGGCGCCGTCGCCCGCTCCTTGAGCGCCTCGCTGTGCTCGAGCGGAATGAAGTAGTCCTCGTCGCCGTGCACCAACAGGATCGGTGTACGCACCTGGCCGATGAGTTCATCGTTCGGGAACGGATAGCGCAGGACGGGGGCCGGTACAAACGGGTAGCGCGCCCGCGCCATGCTCAGCATGTTTCGGAACGGCGACACGAGGACCAGCAGGTCCGGGTCGACCTCGGTGGCCAGTCTTGTCGCCAGCGCAGCGCCGAGTGAGCGTCCGTATAGAACAACCGGTTTATCCCGATACTGATCCGTGATCAGGTCCCACGCGAGACGCACATCGGAGTGCAGCTGTTCCTCGCTCCTGATCTCACCCGTGCTCTTGCCTTCGCCCCGGTAATCGAAAATAAACATGTCGTAGTTCACGCGCCGGTAATAATCGGCGTTGCTGATCCACGACTGCAGGTTGCCCCCGTTGCCTCGCAGGAAAAACACGAGGCCTCTGGGGTTCGGCTGTTTGAAATGCAACGCGTTGAGCTCGGCTCCGTCGACCTGGATGGTCAACTCGTGAAACGGCAGGTCGGCGCGGAATTGATGATCCGGCCGCAACGGGTCCCCGGCGAAAATGAGGGATTCCTGGCCGGCATACAGATAACCGACGGCCAGCAGATAGACCGCCGCCACAATGCCCGTAAATCGGGCGAAAATTTTCCAGAGTTTTGCTCGCATTGTGCCTCTGCGCCTTGCCTGCCAAGCGTAGCAGGTATCCCAGTCGACCGGGGATTCCGGCAGATCATTACAGACCGGCCGGACAGCGCGGGCGACTCGGGACTACAGCGAACCGGTGATATTCAGGAAAAACCCGCTCTGGTCGTAGCTGAGATCGGTCAGATCGTCGGAGAAGTCCGTGAAGTTATAGCCGATGCCGAGCTTCAGATGATCGCCGACATAGCGAGAAACGGCAGCCAACGCACCGCTCCTTTGCTCGTCGAGATCGGACATGACAAGCGCGCGTCCCTCGACCAGCAGCTCGTAGTGCTTCATGAACCGGTAGTCCGCGCGAATCACGTACAGACTTGCGTTGTTGTCGAAGTATTGCGGGTTCTCACGGTCCAGGCTGACCTGCCCGAGCCGATAGGCGTATTTGCCGCCGACCGTAAAGGTCGGAGAGATGTCGTAGCTCACGTCGACGGCTGCGACGTGACTCTTCTGCAGGAATTCCGCGGCAACGTTTTGCGGGGTGATCTGCTCCGTCGACGGCACGTTGTAGAAATACGTGTACTTCGCCAGCGCGTTCAGGCGATCGTTGCTCACGGGTCGATAAGCGTAGCCGAATACGGCCTCCGTGAAACCGCCGTCGTAGAAGGCACCCAGCGAGCTGTCGCTCTCCGAGTGATTCAGCTTGCCTAGCAGACGACCGCCCGGGTTCATCTGGTACTTGAAGCTGCTCTTGAACAACCAGGTCGTGCGCTCGGTGCGGCCCAGGTCGAGCTGTTCGACGTCGTCGTTGCGATATTCGACGGCGCTCGAGAACTGCAGCGCTGCCGACCGGTAACCGACCTGCACGCCGGTGGCGACACGCTCGGTTTCAGCGCCGGTCTGGGCGTCCTGCAGCGTGCCGATGTCGGTGTTGATGCCGTAGTTCCAGCGTTCGTCTTTTGCGAAGTTGATACCCGTTGCGTGCGTAAGCCCGGTCATCGTGTCGTTGTGCTGGTAGCGCTCCTCGAGGTACACGCTGGTGCTGTCGGAGAGCCGAGACTTGATGCCGGCCACGAGGTTGCCTTCGCTGCCGCGGATGCTGCGTAGCGCGTTATCCGTGCGTTCGTTCTCCAAAGCGTAGTTGACGTAGATGCTGGTCTGCTCGGAGTGGGTAAAACTGCTGCCGATCCTTCCGCCCATGCCGAGATCCCCATCGGAGATCTCCCCGTCGATGCGCAGCTTCTCGGTCAGGCGATACGAGCCGCCCAGCCCCAAACGCGAGTTGTCCTGCCGGTCGCCCGTAACGTCCAGCGTCTCCTGGGAAAACAGGTAGGCATTCCA
>JANQRN010000235.1 GCA_028284545.1 Rhodothermales bacterium
CGCATGGACTACGATACCACCGCGGGACGAAATGCCCACCACGGAATACTCGAACGATTTGGTCGGGGCCGCGCCGACATTCTCCTCGGCACCCAAATGGTCGCCAAGGGTTTGGATTTCGATCGCGTCACGCTCGTGGGCGTCGTTGATGCCGACACGGGATTGCTGTTTCCGGACTTTCGCGCAGAAGAGCGAACGTTTCAGCTCCTGACACAGGTTGCGGGCCGCGCAGGCCGCGGCGAGCGCACAGGGGAGGTATTCCTCCAGACCAGAAACGCCGGGGCTCCAGCGATCACGTTCTCAATCGCCCACGACTACGAAGGATTCGCCGAGTACGCACTACGGGCCCGACACGCGTTATCGTATCCGCCGTTCGGGCGCATCGTTGCGGTGTACATCCGCGGCCCCGAAGAAAGGGGCGTGCGAGTGTTGGCAGATTCGTGGGCGGAAGCCCTCTGGACGGCAGAGCCAGGCTTGACGGTACTCGGGCCGCATCCGGCGTTCATCGCGCGCGTCCGCAACCAGTATCGCTACGTTGCGCTGGTCAAGGTCCCCAGGAAGTTCGGGCACGACCGACTGCGATCCGCACTGCGCAAGGCTGGTGAGGTCAAGGTGCCGCATCGGTACCACGTTGTCGTGGACATCGATGCGATGGGGCTTTTTTAGGAGGGAGAGGGTAGAGGGTTGAAGGATGAGGGTTTAGGGTGGAAGGTTAGGGTGTAGGGTCACGCTAACGACAAACGCCCGCGGGACCGGTTGTCCCGCGGGCGCTTATTCTGGTCAGCAATAGTCTGCGACGAAACGTCTAGTCGTCGTCATCGTCGTCGTCGTCAGTGGAGGCAGCCGATTCAACTCCCGTGTACTCGACGTGGAGTAGGGGTGCCTGCGACGGGCTGCCGTTGTAAGACTCCGCCGTGCGCTCACCTGTACCCTCAACAGTAAACAGCATGGCATTTCCAGGATTCCAACCAGAGCGATTGACGATCTCCTGGACGATGTTCGTGAGGTCTGGCGTGCGCTGGTCTGCGCCCGCTGCGCCCACCTGGGTCCACGGAGCTGGCTGCCAGTAGACGGGAGCCGTCATGTTTCGTCCGATGATTGGCGTGCCCGGATCGTCGTACTCCGGGTTGTAGAAGTGTTTCGCGTAGTTGGCGCGCTCGCCGCGGATTTCAAGGTATGTCGCTTTGGTGTCAACCTCGTCCACGGTGAACTGGATGTATGCATTTGTAATGGTTGCGCCCTGCGGGATCGCCGGCTTGAAGCGCATCCCGACAACCTGCTCAGCGTCGCCCTCGTATCCTAGTTCCAGGTCACTCGACCAGAAGTAAATGTCGCCGGAGGACACGTACTGCTCTGCGTCACGATCGCCGCCGACTACCCGGATGTCTACGCTGTGAATTTGGCCAACCCAGAGGCGACGCGACGTCGTCGAGGAAGGAACGCCACTTACGTCGTCCATCGACTGGGACTGTATCCAACCAAGCACCTCTGCTGGTGATGCCTGCGGATGGTCGCTCAGGTACAGCGCCGCTGCTCCTGCGACGTGCGCCGCTGACATAGACGTGCCGCTCATCTCCCGCGGTGAACCCACCTGGCCGACTTTGTTCTCGAGCGAGATCACATCTTCACCCGGCGCGAGGATGTCGACGCCCGGTCCGAAGTTCGAGAATGGAGAGAAGACGCGATCAACGCTGTATGATCCAACCGTGATGGCCTCGCTGACGTGAGCAGGCGTTACGCGGCTCGCGTCCACACCATAGTTACCACTCGAGACGACGCATACGATGCCCAACTCAATCGCTGCCTCGACAGCGTGATCCAGCGCGGTGTAGCCGGTCGAGTTGATGTCTTCGCCGAGGCTCATATTGACAACCATCGGCTTGCTCGGGTTGGCACGCTTTGCCGCGATGATTTGCTCCATCGCTGCGACCACAACAGATACATCTGTCTGTCCATTGTCGCCCAGCACTTTGTAGTTGTGGATGCGCGCTCCCGGAGCGATGCCAACCAGGCCAACGTTGTCGTCCACCGCGCCGATGATACCGGCGACGTGGGTCCCGTGACCGTCTTCGTCGCCGTACTCGTATCCGTTGCCCTGGAAGTCGACGTTGCTAACCACGTTAATGTCCGCGTTCGAGACGCCGGTGTCGAGTACATATACGTCGACCGATACTGATCCCCAGCCGTTTCCGGAAACGGTCGAGCTCGAGGTTCCGCCGACGGCAGCGACGCTCCAAGGCACCTGCTGGCCGCTGGACCCATTGGCCGAGCTTGATGACGGCAGCGAAACGCTGATGTCCGGCTCAAACCATGCGACCTCAGGGTCGCTCAACATCTCGTTGATGAAGTCGGTATAGTTGTCCTGACCCCACTCGTCGGTAACGGTTATCGCAAATCCGTTCATCCACTCTGAGAAGTCAAATCGCTCAAGCACTTTGAAGCGCTCGAGGACTTTGAACCTCTCGAGTACTTTCTGCTTGTCGAGGGTACCTGGGGTCACTTCGAAGATGAAGCCAACGCCGTTCTCGTCGCCATCTTTGCCCAGACCCGACTTGGACGCGCGGTCCATGAGGTCGGGGTGGCGAAACTTGTCAGATGAGTTGGAAGTCTGCGGCTCGCTTTCGTTTGCGGCAGAGCCGGTGAAATTGTCGGTGCATCCGGTGAGACCGATCATGGCTATTGCCACGATGCCCGCGAGGGTGAACCGGGTGAATGCGCGTGTGCCCGTCATGAATACTTACGGTGCTGGAATCCCTGTCCGCGCAGATAGGGATGTTCTCTAGAGATGCCACGCCCAGAAGAATTGTGGACGCGTACGCGGACTAACGATGAAATGCAGATCGTCGACCGGGCACCTAAATGTTTCCAGTGTATCGGCTGATTTGAAATAAGCCTTAAGGCGTGCCGGAACAATAGGTTAGGCCGGGATTTGTGGCAGCGCCGGGCGTCCCTTTTCGCGGATCCGCGTTTTTGCGCCATGCCCGC
>JANQRN010000239.1 GCA_028284545.1 Rhodothermales bacterium
GGTCGCGAAGAAGAAGGCGGCCAAAAAGAAGGCGGTTAAGAAGAAGGTCGCGGCCGAGACAAAGACAGACGACGCATAGGACCCAACCTCGCGTCACCTAGATCGAACCCAGGAATCAGGACATCCAGATGGATCTTAGCAATCTCAAACCAGCCGCGGGCTCAACTCGCAAGCGCAAGCGCATCGCGCGTGGCGTTGGTTCGGGCTATGGCGGCCACAGCTCGACGCGCGGCGACAAAGGACAGAAGAGTCGCTCGGGCGCCCGCATCCCGGCCTGGTTCGAAGGTGGTCAGATGCCGCTGCAGCGGCGTGTGCCGAAGTTTGGTTTCAAGAACCGGTTTCGCAAGGAGTACAAGGCGGTTAACGTCGACGCGCTAGCCGCGCTTGTCGAAGTCGGGCGCGTAAAGGCAGACGACATCACGCCGGACACGCTCCGGGCCGCCGGAGTCATCGGCAAAAGTGACCTCGTGAAGATCCTGGGCGGAGGCGACATCAGCGTCGCCGTCACCGTGAGCGCCCACGCGTTCAGCGGTACGGCCAAGTCCAAGATCGAGAAGGCCGGTGGGTCGGCAAACGTCGTGAAGCAAGCGCAGAAGTCGAAAAAAGACGACTAACATGGCTGGTCTAGCTGAAAGCCTTCGCAACATCTGGAAGATCGAGGATCTTCGAAAGCGGATTATCTACACGCTTTCGTTGCTAGTCGTGTATCGTTTTGGTGCGTTCGTCACGTTGCCTGGCGTTGATGCCAGCATCCTGAGTACGATCAACCAGACGCGAGACACAAACGACCTGTTTGGGTTCATCGACATGTTCGTCGGTGGCGCGTTCAGCGCGGCGGGGATCTTCGCGCTGGGCATCATGCCCTACATCACGGCGTCGATCATCATTCAGCTCATGGGGGCGGTGGTCCCGTACTTCCAGAAGCTGCAACGTGAGGGCGAAGAGGGACGTCGGAAGATCACCCAGCTAACACGCTACGGGACGATCTTGATCACGGCAGTCCAGTCGATCGGCTTTGCGATCAACCTGATGTACGGTCAGACCGGGCAGGCAGTCATCATCCCGAGCACCTTCTTCATCGTCTCAACCGTCATCGTGTTGACCGCGGGGACCATGTTCGTGATGTGGCTCGGCGAGCGGATTACCGAAGATGGGATCGGGAACGGCATCTCGCTGATCATCATGATCAGTATCATCGCTTCGCTTCCGCAGGCGCTCGTGAACGAGTTCGAACTCAAGTCGAACCTGTTCATCTTCCTGATCGAACTCGGCGTATTTGCACTCGTCACGGCCGGCGTAGTGCTCGTCACGCAGGGCATGCGCCGCATACCGGTGCAGTACGCCAAGCGCGTCGTGGGCAGAAAGGTTTACGGTGGTACCACACAGTACCTGCCGCTCCGCGTCAATGCGGCCGGCGTTATGCCGATCATCTTCGCCCAGTCGATCATGTTTGTACCTGCGACGATAGCATCGTTCTTCCCGCAGAGTGTCGGCATGCAGCAATTCGGGTCCTGGTTCACCGACATCTCAGGTGTGGGCTACTCGATTGTCTTCTTCCTGATCTGTGTGTTCTTCACCTACTTCTACACCGCCATCGCGGTGAACCCGAAGGAAATGGCCGACACGATGAAGCGGCAGGGTGGGTTCATTCCGGGTATCAGGCCGGGCAAGCAGACCAGCGAGTTCATTGACAACATTCTGACGCGCATCACGCTGCCCGGGTCGATCTTCCTCGGCCTCGTTGCGATTCTTCCCGCATTTGCGATTCGCGCCGGCATATCAGCCGGGTTTGCACTGTTCTTTGGCGGTACAAGCTTGCTGATTCTTGTTGGTGTAGCGCTTGATACCCTGCAGCAGATTGAGAGCCACCTTCTGATGCGCCACTACGACGGGTTCATGAAAACCGGTCGCGTGAGAGGACGTCGCTAACATGAGCCTGATCAGACTAAAGAGCGAGCAAGACATCGAGAAGCTGCGGGCGGCGGGTAACCTCGTCAGCCGCACGCTTGCCGAGATCGCTCCGTTGGTCAAGCCTGGTGCGGTGACCGCTGACCTGGATCGCGTCGCTGAAGAGTTCATACGTGATCATGGCGCCGTGCCAGCGTTCAAGGGTTACACGGTTGGGCGCGCGGTCTTCCCCGCGACACTCTGCGTCTCAGTCGACGACGTAGTTGTCCACGGTATCCCCGGCGACGAGCCCCTGAAAGAAGGGACGCTGGTGTCGGTAGACTGCGGCGTGGTGCTGGACGAGTTTTACGGAGACAGCGCTTACACTTTCGCGGTTGGCGAGGTCTCCGATGAGCTTCGCGACCTTTGCGTAGCGACGCATCGATCGTTGGTGCTCGCCATCGAGAACTCGGTGCCAGGCCGCCGGATAGGAGACATCTCCGCCGCCGTCCAGACGCACTGCGAGGGACTGGGCTTTGGGGTTGTGCGCGACCTGGTCGGGCACGGCATCGGGCGCAGCCTGCACGAGGCCCCTCAGGTGCCGAACTTCGGTCGCCGTGGCGTCGGTAGGAAACTCAAGGAGGGCATGACCTTCTGCATCGAGCCGATGATCAGTCTCGGGGGCTCAGATGTGGAGACCGACGACGACCTCTGGACCGTGAGAACAGCTGACCGGAGCCCTGCGGCCCACTATGAGCATATGGTGGCGGTCAGGAAGGGCGGTGCGGACGTCCTGACGACGTTTGATTACATCGAGGCCGTGGTGGCGGCGCCGTACAAGGAGGCCGCGTGAAGGCTGAACAAACGCACATATCGCGGGTAACAAACAGTCTATCCATTTCGACGAAAATCGCAGACCGATGAAAGTTCGCGCAAGTGTGAAGAAGCGCAGTTCCGACGACAAGATCATTCGTCGTAAGGGCCGCATCTACGTTATCAACAAGAAGAACCCCAAGCACAAGCAGCGCCAGGGTTAGGCACAGGAACGGCATGGCTAGAATTGCAGGAGTTGACATTCCGGATCACAAGCGCGGCCAGATCGCGTTGTCGTACATCTACGGCATCGGTCGGTCACGCGCGATAGAGATCCTTGACCGGGTCGGTATCGACCGCAACGCGAAGCCCGGGCAGTGGACGGAGGACGACACGAGGAAGGTTCGCCGACTCGTCGAGGACGAGTACATCGTCGAGGGTCAGCTCCGAACCGAGGTCCAGATGAGCATCAAGCGCCTCATGGACATCGGCTGTTATCGCGGGCTGCGGCATCGCCGCGGGCTCCCCGTGCGCGGGCAGCGCACCCAGACAAACGCGCGCACGCGCAAAGGGCGCAAGAAGACGGTCGCCGGCAAGAAGGCCGCGCCAAGGAAGTAGCAGAAATAGTAGATCGGATACCCAAACATGGCGAAGCAGAAGCGCCCACGTACCGCGCGAAAGAAGAAAGTTGTCGTTGAGTCGAACGGCCAGGCCCACATCCGGGCTACGTTCAACAACGTGCTGATCACGTTGACCGATCAGTACGGCAATACAATTTCCTGGGCCAGCTCCGGGAAGATGGGCTTCAAAGGAAGCCGCAAGAACACGCCGTACGCGGCGCAGGTTGCGTCTTCGTCGGCGGCGAAAGAAGCGTACGATCTCGGCTTGCGCCGGGTCGACGTATTTGTAAAGGGACCCGGCTCGGGTCGCGAATCAGCCATCCGCGCGCTGTCGGCGTCTGGCCTCGAGATCGCGACAATCCGAGACGTAACCCCCATTCCACATAACGGCTGTCGGCCGCCGAAGCGCCGCCGCGTCTGATCCGTTCAGCCGCGCGCACTTCGATATAAGTCCGACTACGGGACGGGGCCGGATTACCCGGCGACCAGGGCCCGTACGTTTGACCCACGCCTGGTCGAATAACGCGACCGGGCGGACTAACAAACGAGGAGAATACTAGATGGCCCGATACAGAGGAGCCAAACAGAAGATTGCCCGCCGGTTCAAAGAACCGATCTTTGGGCCGAGCAAGTCGCTCGAGCGGAAACCATACGGACCTGGCCAGCACGGCCGATCCCGCCGCCGAAAAGAGAGTGAGTACTCCGTCCAGCTCAAGGAGAAGCAGAAGGCGAAGTACACCTATGGCCTGCTGGAGCGGCAGTTCAGGAAGACCTTCGAGAAGGCGGCGCGCCAGAAGGGCGTCACGGGTGAGAACCTGCTTCGCTCGCTGGAGTCGAGACTGGACAACACCGTTTTCCGTCTGGGAATCGGAGCGACGCGGCGGCAGGCGCGCCAGTTCGTTACGCACCGCCACATCATGGTGAACGGCGGCATCGTTAACATTCCATCTTATCAGCTTCGACCCGGCGACATCGTCTCGGTGCGCCCCAAGAGCCGGAGCGTTGAACCGATTCGGGAGTCGATTCGCGGGTCCAGGCGGCAGTATCCCTGGCTCGAAGTCGACCGCAAGCAGATGACGGGCAAGTTCCTTGAGTATCCGAGTCGCGCGGACATACCCGAAAATATCCGCGAGCAACTCATCGTCGAACTCTACTCCAAGTAGGCCAGGTCGCGCCTCGACAGGCACCCGGTTTCTTCCAAACTCCTAAGGATTGATCACAAACATGAGCACGCACGGGATTCAGATGCCAGACGTCGTGGAAATGGACATGGTTTCAAACGCCGTGGGCCGATTCACCATTCAGCCGCTCGAGCGGGGATACGGTGTCACGCTTGGCAACGCGCTGCGACGAGTACTGCTCTCTTCGCTGACTGGCGTAGCAATTACCGCCATCAAGATCGATGGCGTTCAGCACGAGTTCTCGACCATTGAGGGCGTCGCAGAAGATGTCGCAGACATCATCCTCAACCTCAAGGGCGTTCGCTTCAAGGCGAATACCGAAATGGACAGCACCATCCACCTGTCGCTTGGCGGCGGCGGCGCATGGACCGCAAAGGACATCGGCGACGCGACGAGCGACTACGAAGTCCTCAACCCGGAGCACCACATCGCCACGCTTGACAAAAAGACGAAGATCGTCGCTGAGCTGCGAATGGGCCGCGGGCGCGGATATGTGCCCTCGAACGAGAACAAGCTCGAGGACGACCCGATCGGCGTTATCGCTATCGACTCGATCTTCACGCCAGTGAAGAACGTCAAGTACACCGTCACCCCCACGCGCGTCGGTCAGAAGATCGACTACGAGCGACTGGAAGTGGAGGTCACAACTGACGGCTCCGTCACGCCCGAAGAGTCGCTTGCACAGGCGTCGACGATCCTGCGAGATCACGTGAACCTGTTCATCAAGATGGACAGCGAGCCGCGCCAGGCCGAGGAAGAGACGGTGGTCGACGCCGAGGTTGCCCGCATCCGCGAGCTCCTCTCGCAGTCGGTTGACGAACTCGACCTCTCGGTGAGAGCGCACAACTGCCTGAAGGCAGCCAACATCAAGTCCATCGGGGACCTGGTGGGGCGCGAAGAATCCGAGATGCTGAAGTTCAGAAACTTCGGTCGCAAGTCGCTTCAGGAGCTGGCGCAGGTCCTCGAGGAGCGCGGACTCAGCTTCGGAATGGATGTAGACAAATACCTGGAGCGCGCCTAGAGCACCTGGCGCGCGCCGAAGAGACAGCGGAACAATGAGACACCAGCATAAAGGATTCAAGCTCGGCCGTACGGCCACGCACCGTAAGGCGACGCTGTCTGCCATGTCGACGGCCCTCATCAAGCACAAGCGGATCACGACGACCCATGCAAAAGCAAAGGCGCTGCGCATGTTTGTCGAGCCGTTGATCAACCGCGCAAAGGAGGACACGACACATAACCGCCGACAGGTCTTTCGCAGGCTGCAGGACAAACATGCCGTGACGGAACTCTTCGGGGATGTCGCTGAGCGCGTAGGAACGCGCAGCGGTGGCTACACCCGAATTGTCAAGATCGGTCAGCGGGCCGGCGATGCCGCCCCGATGGCAATCATCGAGCTCGTGGACTACAACGACATCAAGCCGGAAGGCGGTCGCGGCGGTCGCCGCAAGACGCGCAGAAGCCGGTCTCGTCGCGGAAGTGGCAAAGCTGCAGCCGGAGCCGCGGCAACTGCGGGAGCCGCAGTCGATGAAGCGGCGGACGCCGTAACAGATGCGGCAGAAGAAGCCGTGGATGCGGTCGAGGCAGCAGCAGAGGAGGCCGCTGAGGACGTGGCTGACGTTGTCGACGAAGTGACCGAAGACGCAGAGGAAGCCGCGGAAGCCGCTCAGGAGACAGTTGCCGAGGCTACTGCGGAGGCTGACGGAGATGACGCCGACGACGCGGATGCCGGCGACTCCGCAGACGAGGACGACGAACAGGACGAGGACAAGTCCGCCTGACAAGCCTGATCGTAGTCCGTCGCATTCGAAGTTCAAGGGTGCCGGCCAACCGCCGGCACCCTTTTTTGTATCTACAAAAGACACGGCGCCGCAATCCGCGCGGGCCGGTAGAACAAGCACCGGGCGGGTTAGTATCTAACTGCCTAAGCTTTTCGAACGCGTGATCAAAGCCAGCGAAATCATCGCCAACACCGAGCATCTCGTCGAACCCAGGTTCGAGGAGCAGTATCAGGCGTTGATCGAAACGTGTAAGCGCACGCTGCCCAGCGTTGACGAAGAGCTGCTGCGCCGGGCGTTCCTCTTCAGCTATCACGCGCACAAGGATGTTCAGCGCAAGTCGGGAGAGGCATACATCTCGCACCCGCTGGCCGTCGCGCAGATCGTTGCCGAGAACATCTCCTTTGACGACGTATCGGTCGCAGCCGCGCTGCTGCATGACGTTGTAGAAGACACCCACTACTCGCTCGAGGAAATTCGGGCGTGGTTCGGATCAACACTTGAGACGGTCATCGACGGCCTCACGAAGATCGGCGGCATCTTCTCCAGTCGAGAGCTCGGTCAGGCCGAGAACGTGCGAAAGCTGATGCTGTCGATGGCGTCAGACATCCGCGTTATCCTGGTCAAGTTTGCCGACCGACTGCACAACATGCGGACGCTCAAGTCGCTCGACCTGCCGCGGCGGCTCAAGATCGCGTCGGAAACGTTGGACTTGTTCGCGCCGCTGGCGCATCGATTCGGTCTCTTCGCGATCAAGAGTGAACTCGAGGATCTGGCTACGTCAATCCTGCACGCCGACGAATACGACGCGGTAGTTCGCGGGCTGCAGGAGACAAGCGAAGAACGCGAGGCGTTCATTAACTCGTTCATCGGCCCGGTTCGCGAGCGTCTTCAGCAAGACGGATTTGATTTCGAGATCTACGGCCGATCAAAGAACGTCTACTCGATCCTGCGCAAGATGAAGATGCAGGACAAGCCTCTTGATGAGATCTACGACGTCTTTGCAATCCGGATCGTGTTGTCTGCCGACGGGTCTCGTGGCAAAGAAGACTGCTGGCGCGTCTATTCCATCATCACGGATTTGTATAAGCCGCTCCCGGAGCGTTTCCGCGATTTCATCTCGGTGCCTAAGTCTAATGGTTATCAGAGCTTGCACACAACCGTTCTGGGGCCGCGTGGACGTCGGGTGGAGGTGCAGATTCGTACCCAGCAGATGCACCAGATCGCAGAACGGGGCTTTGCAGCGCACTGGCGCTACAAGGAGCAGGTGACGCAATCCGACGGGAAGCTGGATGACTTCCTGACGTGGGTGCGAGACCTCCTGGAGAACCCGAGACCGGAGGCGGCCACAGAGTTTGTAAAGGAGTTCCGGCTCAACCTCTACCACGAGGAGATCTACGTCTTCACGCCGCGTGGCGAGTTGCTTACGCTGCCGAACAATGCGACGCCTGTGGACTTCGCGTTCCAGGTGCACTCCGAAGTCGGCTTCCATTGCATCGGCGCGAAGGTCAACGGGCGCATGGTGCCGCTCTCACATCGGCTTACCAGCGGCGACCAGGTTGAGATCATCACGTCGAAGAAGCAGACGCCAAATCCAGACTGGATGAACTTCGTCGTAACGCACAAGGCGCGAAGCCGCGTGCGACACTGGATCAACGAGAAGCGGCGAAAGACGATTGAACTCGGGCAGGACGTTTGGCGAAAGCGCGCACGGCGAAGCCGCGTGGAAGCCGACGACAGAGCGCTGCAGCGCGCGGCGCGCGATCTGAAGTTTCCCAACACCCAGCAGATGTTCTACGAGCTGGGCAGTGGCCTGCTGGACCCGCGCGAGCTCGTCAAGGTGCTAAAAGAGGGCGTGGACGCGCCGCAGGAATCTGACGAGCCGAGGTGGCAGGACCACTTTGAGAGCTTCCTGCAGTCTGCGCACGAAACGGGTAGGCCGGGCCTACTGATCGACGGTGAGTTGCACACAGATATCACCACGAAGTACGCCACGTGCTGCAACCCCATCCCGGGTGATGACGTGTTCGGGTTTGTCTCCAAAACCGGCGCGATATCGATACACCGGTTCACATGCCGGAATGCGACGCACCTGCTTTCAACCAACGCTGACCGGATCGTGCAGGTGGAATGGAGCAGGCAGAAAGACGTACAGTTTGTGACTGCGCTGCGCATCATCGGGGAAGATCGCGTTGGGATGATGGCAGATATCACAACCGTGATATCCAAAAACCTCAAGACGAACATCCGATCCATCACGGTTGATTCGGAGGATGGAATCTTCGAGGGCACGATCGTGCTTTTCGTTAGTGACCTCGATCACCTTCACAGGTTGATCTCTCGCGTGAAGCGCATCGGGGGAGTGCACGGCGTCTTCCGATTTGAAGAGGTTGGGGACGAAGCCTAAAAAATCGTGCACGGGTCTTCACGAAGATTTGGAGATAGGCCCGAAATGCGTATTTTTGCAGCGGTTTGGGTCGCCCGGGCTCTCATCATAATCCCACCAACCGGGCATAAAGACCGACAGAACTGAATCCGCCTGAAGACCGCGCGAGTCCGGCCCGCCCGAACTCCTGCGTTGTCGGGTTGCCTCTTTTCGTCGGGATTTTGCAACCAGACTTAGGAGGTCAGCCGCATGGCTACCAGTGCCAAGACGCTTACGAAGAAGGATGTCGCAAGACGTGTGGCAGAGTTGATGGAGGAACCGATCTACAAGAGTGAACCCTGGGTAGGAGCAGTGGTAGAGGCTTTGGGCGAACTCATGCTGGAAGCAGATCCGGAAGTGCGCATCGAACTGCGCGACTTTGGGGTCTTCGAGGTCAAGAAGACGAAGGCGAAGCCAAAAGCCAGAAATCCGAAAACCAACGAAACGGTTTTCATTCCGAGCCGTCGCAAGACGCACTTCAAGCCCAGCAAGCGGTTGAAGAGTGTGTTGCAGCGTCCGCTCGTCGAACTGAACTACAAGGTCCCGGAGGACTCGGCAGACTACAAGCCGGAAGACATGACGAACGGCCGCATCAGCATCTAGGTTGTTACCGGATGAGGAGAGGTTGAGGGTTGAGGGTGAAGGGTTGAGGGTTGAGGGTTGAGGGTGAGGAAGAGATTCGGGCTGTTGAGTTCCGGGGGAGATCTGGGGTTGAGTTTGGCTGATGTGTTGCCGCGCGTTCTGGGTGTGGACTATGGTAGTCGTCGGGTTGGCCTGGCGATGTGTGACCCGCTGCGCATGTTTGCCCAGCCGGTCGGTACGTTTGCGCCCGACGACGCGATTTCACGCGTGCGCGCCATCGCTAATGACGATGGCGTCGACACCATAGTTATCGGCTGGCCTGTTGGCCCCGATGAACGCGAGAACGACGCAACCGCGGCCGTGGATCGGTTTGTGGAGCGTCTTGAGGAGGCCGTACCCGGGGTCACCGTTATCCGCTGGGATGAGCGTGGCTCCTCCCGGGAGGCGGTCCAACAGATGATCAAGGCCGGCTCCCGACGCAAAGACCGGGCGCGCGGAGGCGGCGTGGACCGGGTGGCCGCGGCGCTCATCCTGCAGCAGTACCTGGACGACCGGAACGCCAGTTCGGGCGGCGCATTGTAGTGCGATGATTCTACCGATCTACGTATACGGAGCAGATGTCCTGCGCCGCGTGGCAGACCCAATCGAGGCAGACTCGCCCGAAGTCCAGCAGCTCATCGACGATATGCTGGAGACGATGGACGGCGCGAACGGAATTGGTCTTGCCGCCCCGCAGATTGGACGGTCGCTCCGGCTCTTCGTCGTGGACCTCTCGCCGCTGCGCGAAGATCTCGCGGCCGACGGGGAGATCGCCCCTGAGGGACCGATGGTGTTCATCAACGCCGAGATGATCGAGGAGGAGGGCGACCTCGCAGATTTTGAGGAAGGCTGCCTGTCCATTCCAGATCTTCGGGAAGAGGTGGAGCGTCCGTCGGAGATTCACATCCGGTATCTGGATCGCCACTTTCGGGAGAAAGAATTGCGTGCCGCCGGGATGACCGCGCGCGTCATCCAGCACGAGTACGATCACATCGAGGGCATTCTCTTCGTGGATCGGATTTCCTCTTTCCGTAGGAAGCTCCTGCGACGCAGGCTGAGGGAAATGGCGCAGGGTAACGTCGAGGCGGAGTACCCGCTGCATCTGACGGCCGAATAACCGCACTGCGCCGCACGTGGCGATTGGCCGCACTTGACAATCGGCGGGCCACGTTGTAATTCAGCCAACGCCCGAGACGATTGCACTTGCCGCCAGATACCATGCTCACGCGCTACCGACTCTTCTCCACCATCCTGTTCATCGGTCTGCTGTTCGCGCCCGGGCAGACAAACGCCCAGGGTACCAACGACTTTGATGAGGGCCTTTACGACGGACTCGAATTTCGAGGCATCGGGCCATACCGCGGTGGTCGCTCTGCGGCCGTCACCGGCGTAACAAGCCAGCCCTCAACCTTCTACTTCGGTGCCACGGGCGGGGGTGTCTGGAAGACTGACGATGCAGGCCAGACGTGGCGCAATATTTCCGACGGCTTTTTCGGCGGATCCATCGGTGCTGTCGCTGTCAGCGAGTGGGACCCGAACGTGATCTACGTCGGCGGTGGTGAGAAAACCGTCCGAGGCAACGTCTCGCACGGATATGGAATGTTCAGGTCAACCGACGCGGGCGCGACCTGGGAGTCGATTGGACTCGCGGACACGAGGCACATCGCTCGCGTGCGGATCCACCCGCGAAACCCAGATCTCGTATACGCCGCGGCCATGGGACACCTCTTTGGCCCCAACGAACAGCGCGGCGTCTTTCGCAGCCGCGACGGGGGCGACACGTGGGAGAACATCCTTTACGTCAATGACGAAGTTGGCGCGGTTGATCTCGTCATGGATCCGTCGAACCCGCGCATCCTGTATGCTTCGACGTGGCGTATCAAGCGCACGCCGTATTCGCTGGAGAGTGGCGGTGAAGGATCCGGTCTGTGGAAGTCCACTGACAGCGGCGACACGTGGACCGAGATTACGCGCAATGACGGACTTCCGGAGGGCACGGTGGGCATCATCGGTGTCGCGGTCTCTCCAGTTGACCCGCAGCGCGTGTGGGCCATCATCGAGGCAGAAGACGGCGGCGTGTTCAGGTCGGCGGATGGCGGTGAGACGTGGCGCCGTATCAACGACGACCGCAATCTTCGACAACGGGCCTGGTACTACACGCGAATCTACGCGCACCCCACGGATCGGGATGGCGTATTCGTATTGAACGTGGCGTTCTGGCGGTCGAAAGACGGAGGTGCAAACTATGACCGAATCAGAACGCCCCATGGCGACCACCACGATCTCTGGATTAATCCGGACAACCCGAACATCATGGTCGTCGGCGACGACGGCGGCGCACAGGTTTCGTTGAACGGCGGCGACACCTTCTCTACCTACCACAATCAGCCGACCGCGCAGTTCTATCGGGTCACCACCGACAACCACTTCCCGTATCGCATCTACGGAGCGCAGCAGGACAATTCGACGGTGCGGATCCTGCATCGGAGCCGCGGCGGCTCAATCACCGAGAGTGACTGGGAGTCGACTGCCGGTGGTGAGAGCGGGCACATCGCGCCGCACCCCGATAACCCCGACATTGTGTACGGCGGGTCGTACGGCGGAAGCCTCTCGCGCGTTGACCACCAGACCGGCGAGCGCAGATCGATCAACGTCTGGCCGGACAATCCAATGGGCCACGGCGCAAAAGACCTGCGCTACCGCTTCCAGTGGAACTACCCCATCTTCTTCAGTCCGCACGACACCAACGTCCTCTACACGGCGGGTAACGTCCTCTTCAAGACTACAAATGAAGGACAGTCGTGGGAGGCAATCAGCCCGGACTTGACGCGCAACGATACGACCACGATGGGGCCTTCGGGTGGGCCAATCACCAAAGACAATACGAGCGTCGAGTATTTCGGAACGATCTTCTCGGCGATCGAGAGTCCGCACGAAGCCGGCGTCCTCTGGTCGGGCTCAGACGACGGTCTGATCCACGTCAGCCGTGACGGCGGGGCGTCCTGGGACAACGTGACGCCTTCACGTCGGATCATGCCGGAGTGGATGCAGATCAACTCGATCGAGGCGCATCCTACGGAGCCTGGCGGACTCTATGTCGCGGGCACGCGTTACAAGAGCGACGACTTTTCCCCCTATCTGTATAAGACCGTCGACTACGGTGCGAACTGGGAGAAGATCACGGATGGCATTCCCGACGATCACTTCACACGCGTGATCAGGGCAGATCCTGATCGGGCCGGCTTGCTGTTCGCAGGAACGGAGAGTGGTCTGTATTTCTCGCTCGACGACGGCGCCGAGTGGCGGTCGTTTCAGCTGAACTTGCCGATCGTGCCGATAACCGACCTTGCCATCAAGGAGCAGGACCTGATTGTCGCTACGCAGGGGCGGTCGTTCTGGGTTCTTGACGACATGTCGCCCCTTCATCAGCTGTCCGACGAGGTAGCATCGAGTGGCATGTGGCTCTTCAATCCGCGTCCGGCGTACCGCATGTCTGGCTCTCAGTCAGGACCTTCGCTGACAGCCGGTCAGAACGCGCCGGGCGGCGTGTTGCTGAGATACTACCTGGCTGACGCCAGCGACTCGACGGCGGCCACGATTCGGATTCTCGAAGCTGACGGTACCGTCATCGAATCGTACGCAGGCGACGACGATGTCACGGTGGACAACGGCCTCAACGAATGGACCTGGAACATGCGATACCCGTCGGCGGAGCGATTCGACGGAATGGTCATATGGGGAGGGGGCACGCAGGGACCGAGGGCGATGCCTGGAAGCTACCAGGCGCGCCTGATCATCGGGAGCGACTCGGTGACCGTACCCTTCGAGATTCTGAAAGACCCGCGGACAGAAGGCAGCGTGGCTGACATCGCAGCCCAGTTCGCATTCCTGATAGAGGTCCGCGACAAACTCACCGAGACCCACAACGCCATCGAGCAGATTCGGGAGGTGCGCGGCGCGGTCAAAGAGATTTCAGAACGCGACGAGGCCCAAGAGCGGGAGGATCTGCAGGAACTCGCCGACGGCATCGTGCAGGGGCTTACTGATGTCGAGAAAGAGCTGTACCAGACCAGGAATCGCTCGGGCCAGGATCCGCTCAACTATCCGATCAAGTTGAACAACAGGCTCAGCGGCGTGGTTGGCGGCGCCTCGTCAAGTGACTTCCGTCCAACGGATCAGGCATACCAGGTCCGCGATGAGGTAACACGCATGATCAATGTCCAGCTTGAGGCGCTTCGCGAGATCCTCGAGACCGACATTCCGCGATTCAATCAGATGGTGCGCGAACTCGAAATACCGGCTGTTGCCACCGATCCCGACCGGGAGTCCTGATTCGCGGTTGGTCTGCGCGTCAGAAACCAGTGACGGGTCGACGGGTACGAGGACGGCACCGTGAACCGAAGTTCGTGAAACAGCTCATTTGGGATCGTGTCGGCATCAGCCTTTCCGGGCTGTGTGTCCTGCACTGCTTACTGTTGCCTGTCGTCCTGGCCCTGCTGCCCATGTGGGGGTTGGGTGAGCAGTTTCACGCCTGGCTGCATCCGGTATTTGCGGTTGTGCTCATCCCCACAACGTTCGTCGCCGCGGTCGGCGGATTCGCAAAGCACGAGAGCTGGAGAATCGTCTGGTTTTTGGCCACGGGAATTACGACGATCGTCGTGGGCGGATTCCTCGGTCACGAAGACCCGGGGGCGCTGCTCGAGACGATTGTCACTGTTGTCGGCAGTATGCTTTTGATTACCGGCCACGTACTTAACTGGCGCGTCGGCGCCAGGGCGTGCGCTGTACCGGCAAATTGAAATCGGTCGGCGTTCTCCTGCGCCGGGGCAGTTGTGTGCTCGTCTTCGTCCTGTTGACTGGTGCAACCTCTGCGGCTGACCTGCGGGTGTGCGTAAGTGACTCGTCTGGCGACCCGGTCCCGGGCGCAACAGTGGTCATCACCGGAACGCTCTACGGGAGTATCACAGATGCTGCCGGTTGCGCTCAGCTTGTGGGCGTGCCGGCTGGAACGCATCCGCTGCTGATCCAGCGCGATGGCTTTCGCCCCTTTTCCCGCGAGGTCACCGTGCGCAGCGACGGCCCCAATACGGTCTCCGTTGTACTTCGCCGAGTCGAATCTGATGCCGAGCCAGCGAATGCCGCCGATGCCCCCCAGCACCCGCTACAGATTCTCGGTGTGGCAAGTATCTCGACGATGAGCGACGGAATTGTAGCGGTCGGTACGCAAGAGCGGCTCGGGTCCTACGCAGCCGGAACGCGGTTCTCGGTTACCACCCGCAGCCGCCGACTCATCGACCGCCTCGTCCAGGCGAGCGTAACCGATCGCGCAGATGAAGCCTTCGTCGAGGGCGGCATTGCCACGAACACCTTCTCACCCTCTCTTCGAGCTGCTCACACCAAGACGCGCGAAGGCGATGACTTTGACTCGGCGCACCACGTCGCGATAGATGTGCAGAGCGGCAACAGCTATGAAGACGGAGACGGCGACGAGGTGGTCACGGCGTACGACGCGGGCAGCATGCGGATCGGCGTCGCACGAATTGGCGAGCGCGCAACGAGCCAGCTTATGCTGGACGGCGTCTTCGAGACGAACGCGGTTATGCCATCGGGTATCTCGCCGACGGACGCGGCTCATGACGTCGTCGCGACAGCCCGCTTCGATCGGCACGCTGCCGTCGGTGCACCCGGTCTCGCGGTGCACGTCAGCGCGGCGAGTACTCGCGAAAGCTGGAAGTCCGTCGAAAGATTTTCTGGCGTTACCGGCGTGCGCACAAGCGGTGTGTACCGCCGCCAGGCCTCGACCGTGACGGGAGAGTTTACGATGCGAGCGGGCGAAACGACATGGACTGCCTCAGTTGGGCTGTCTGTCGAACTGCAGACGCAAACGCCGGTGCAGGAGGTGGGTGTCGCGGATCCGTATCGCGTGCGCGACGCGGGTCTGGTCGGCGGACTTTCATTGCGGCATGACATCGGACCCGTACTTGTTGAGACATCGACACGCGCCTCGCTGCTTGGCGTTCGTCTCCAGAATTCGGGTCAGCCCACGTCCACGAAGTCGCTCGTCCTGCCCTCGGCGGCCGTCAAGCTTTCTTTCGGCGGTCCTTCACGTGGTGGGCGGTACGAAATTCACCACAATCAGTGGCTGCCTGCCTACGAAGTGCGCCTGGGGCGGGCGGAGGTATTCTGGTTTGGACAGCAGGTAGCGGCTGCCCGCGTTGAGTCGATGGCGCGGTCCCGCGCGACATCACAGCGGTTGTCGTTGTTTGCAACGCGCGGCGACGTCAGGTTGTCTGGTTCGGCTGGCCTTGAGTTCCTTCACGACGTCCCCGGCGTATTTCGCAGTGCGGCAGCGGACTCCGGGTTCATCGTCAAATCGGACGCTGGCCTGGCGTACGCGTTTTCGTTTGGCGCCGAGTGGTCGCCGCTGGGTCTTGTCTCGGTTGGCGCTACCGGTCACTATCTGCGCTCGGAGAGTACGCGGAAAGACGAGTCGATGACTGCAACGCCGGGGGGAGCCATCGGCGCCTACCTGCATGCAGCACCCTTGGGTGAGTACCCGTTTATACGTTGGGAGACGAACGTGCTGTTGCCGACCGCGTCCCCTGCGCTGTCGGTCGGCGAACGAGATACCGGCGCCGCCTCGCACTCCAACTTCTCGCTCGGCGCACGAATTCGCATGTTGGCGTTTACGCTGTCGATTCACAACATCTCGGATCGCACGTACCGAACTCATCTCACGCCGCGCACCTGGAGTCCTGACGACGCTGGAGAGACGGTGTACCTGCCGGGCCGGCGGTTCAGTCTGGCCGTCCGCCTCGATGCGCGCTGATCAGCCCGCCGTGCTGGCCGCCATGCTGGCCGCCATGCTGGCCGCCATGCGATCGACCGTCTCTTTGAACGGTCGGAACTCGAGACCGAGGTCGTGACGCGCCTTCGTATTGTCGTAACGGAAGCGCGCCGACGTCTGCCGGGCCGCCTCTCGAGTTATGAGGGGGCGCATACCGGGCAGGCGACCAATGGTCTCGATGACGGCCGCGAGCGCATACGCCGGCCCTGGAGGTAACATCCGCTTTTGTGGTTCGACGCGGAAGCCGGATGCAATCGTATCCACGATCTCTCGCCAACTCAGGTTCTCAGAAACGAGGATGTACCTCTCGCTGGTTTCGCCGTTGTTGAGCGCGTTCAGGTGTCCCGCGGCAACATCGATGGCGTCCACGACACCCGTCCCGCCATAGGGGACTGCCGGCAATTTCCGGTCGCGCACCCGTTCGACGATGCGCACGGTGTTTTCGGATGGGCGGCCCGCGCCAAAGACCAGCGCCGGGTTCACGAGCACAGCATCCAGGCCCTCAGCGATGGCCCGGTAGATCTCCAGCTCCGCCCCGCGTTTGGAGCGCGCGTATTCAGACGTGGCCCGGCCCTCGACCCATTCTGTCTCCTCGGTTATCATGGGCGGATCATCAACCGTGTGGTCCGGCCGACCCAACGCCGCGATGCTGGACGTGTGAACGAGCCGCTCAACGCCCGCGTCGAGGGCGGCATCAGCAACCGCGGCCGTCCCGCCAACATTCACGCTGAAGAGACGTTGGCGATAGCGCCGCCCGCCCAGTCCAACAGCTCCGGCGACGTGAAACACGACCTTCGCGCCATTTACCGCCGCGCGCACGGCTTCGTGGTCGGTTACGTCACCGATGCGCTGATCCACTTCGGGGAGAACATCGCTCAGCAAGCTGGTCGAAGATTGCACTCGCCGCAGAATGCGTACCTGATACCCGGTCTCCAGCAGCAGTCGCACTATGTGGGAGCCAACGAGCCCGGTTGCACCGGTTACCAGCGCCGTCATTCTGACGACGAGATTGCCACCAGCAAGGCGCTCTTCTCTACTGGTTCGCCGACGGTAGCGTTCACAGACTTCACGACGCCGTCGATCGGTGAAACCAGCTCATTCTCCATCTTCATTGCCTCAAGGACGACCAGCCCTTCGCCCGCACGAACCTCCTGTCCCTCTTCGACGAGAATGCGGAGAACGAGACCGGGCATTGGCGCCTTCACGTTTCCGTCACGCCCTTTCTTCAGCGTGGCAGCGCCGTAGCGTTCGAGTAGCTTTTCTTGTCGCGTTTGGATCAGCGCGATCGACTCAGATCCGCGAGACGCGACGCGTACTGCCCCTTCGCCATTCGGCTCAACGCGAAGGATGACGGACTGGTTCTGAGACAGTACATGAAACGAAGTCTCGTCCAGCCGTTTAACGATGAGGTCAGCAGCGCTCGCGTCTGTTTCATCGCCGACAGCACGGACGTTACCCTCGTCGTCAACTTCGAGTTCGGTGTCGTTAATTTTTATGAAGAGAGTCGACATGTCGGCGGCAATTACTCGCACCGATGATACGAAAATACCGGCCGAGACATGCCCAAGTCGTCGATGGACCTGAGCCCTGAGCTACTCTTGCGGGCCTACGCGATGGGATGCTTCCCCATGGCTGAGCCGGATACCGACGAGGTGTTCTGGTATGCTCCTGATCCGCGGGCTATTCTTCCGCTGGACCGATTCAAGGTCTCGCGCAGTCTGCGGCGCACGGTCGAGAGGGGCGACTTCGAGGTTCGGTCAAACGAGGCCTTCGAGGAGGTGATCGAAGCGTGCGCCAACCGGGCGGATACCTGGATCTCTGACGAGATCCGCGCCGCATACGTAGCGCTCCACCACGCGGGTTTTGCCCACAGCGTAGAGGCCTGGGCAGACGGAGCACTGTGCGGAGGCCTCTACGGGGTCGCGATCGGCGGCGCCTTCTTCGGCGAGTCGATGTTTCATCGCAAGACAGACGCTTCAAAGGTCGCGCTGGTGTACCTTGTGGAACGGCTGCGGGAGGGCGGATTTGTGCTCCTCGACACGCAGTTCACCACCACACACCTCGCGCGTTTTGGGGTAGAGGAGATTCCTCGTGAAGAATACGAGATCTTGTTGGCCCGCGCGATCAGGTTACCTGTTTCCTGGTAGAAGCGGTATGCTCGGATTTCCCTCACTCGTTCGGCGAACCCCAGGCGTGACGTTCTTCGCTGTGGTCCTGGTCGTTGCCGGTTGTTCCACCCCACAGGGGCACGCACAGGCGCCAACGACAACCGTCACAAAAACCGTCCCCCCCGTCGTCGCATCTGTGCCCGCCGTAACGGACTCAACTACCCAGGAGCTGTTCGCACGCGTGATGGACACGGCTGCAGGTGCCGCGTTCGCGGGTGAGGATATGGGCGCGATCATGCAGCGCGTGGGAGAGCTGTTCGTCGGATCGTCGTACGTCGGGGGGTTACTCGACGCACCGTCTGACGAATCGCTTATTGTTTCCCTCGACAAGTTCGACTGCGTCCTGTTCGTCGAGACTGTGCTCTCGCTGGCACAGGGAATTGCACACGAGGATCGCTCCTTCGACAGTTTCGTCGGCCGCGTCGAGAGTCTTCGCTACCGGGATGGCCGACTCGACGGCTACTGCAGCAGGTTGCACTACTTCTCAGAGTGGATTCACGACAACGAGAAGCGAGGCAGCGTACACAATGTGACGCTGGCACTCGGAGGCCTGCGTGCGGATGGTCAGCTCGACTTCATGAGCCGCAATCGCGACCTCTATGCGCGGTTTGCTGGTGACGACAGCCTCTTTGCCGGAGTCAAGGCGATGGAGGAAACGCTTGCGTCGCTGGATCGCTGGTATATCCCACAGAACAAGATCCGCTCGATCTATCCGTTGCTGCGTGCGGGGGATATCGTCGCCACGAGTACAACCGTTGAGGGTCTCGATGTCTCACACAGCGGCCTAGTTTATATCCAGGAAGATGGCGGTGTGGGATTTCTGCATGCCTCGACCAAGAGCGGCGTCACGATCGCCGAAGATCTCGCCGAATATGTTCTCGCAAACCGGGCGACGCATGGCATTGTCGTTGCCCGACCCGTAGACCAGCGATTGTCCTATGACTGAGTTACGTCGCGTTGGGATTCTCACCAGCGGCGGCGACGCGCCCGGCATGAACGCGTGTGTGCGTGCCGTGACGCGCACGCTTGTGACAGACGAAATTGAGGTTGTCGGCATCCGGCGTGGCTATGCCGGCCTGATTGAGGGCGACTTCGTCGACATGGACGGCCAGTCCGTTTCCAACATCGTGCAGATGGGTGGCACGATTCTAAAGTGTGCCCGCTCCCAGGAGTTTCGGTCGGCATCCGGGCGCGAGCTCGCCGCGAAGAACCTGGCGGATGCGGAGATCGATGCACTCGTTGCCATCGGCGGCGACGGTACGCTGACCGGCGCGCACCTGCTGATGCAAGAACACAGCGTTGCTGTTGTCGGCTGCCCGGCGACGATTGACAACGACTTGACCGGTTCCGACGAGACGACCGGCTACGACTCAGCGCTGAACACTGCCATCGAGAACATCGATCGGATCCGTGACACCGCCGACGCACACGACCGCGTATTCCTCGTGGAGGTCATGGGTGCCGATGCCGGCTTCATTGCGTTGAATTGCGCAATTGGTGGCGGCGCAGAGCTCGTCTTGTTGCCGGAGTTCAACACAGACATGCTGCATATCAAGCAGCGGATTCAGTCACTCATGGCAGCGCAGGCTCGCTCCTCGATCGTCATGGTCGCTGAGGGCGAAGGGCTTGGTGGCGCACCGGCCATCGCCAACGCATTGAGCGCTGACCCCGCATTCGATCACATCGACCTTCGCGTATGCGTGCTCGGTCACACCCAGCGTGGCGGCGCGCCCTCTGCGCGTGATCGCGTGCTGGCGAGCCGCCTGGGCACGGGCGCGGTCAAGGCACTGCTGGACGGTATTACCGGGGTCATGGTTGGCGTCGTCTGTAACGAGATCCGCTACACCCCGCTGAGCGGTGTCGCGTCCAGCAAGAAGTCAATCAATTACGACCTGCTTAGACTAGCGCAGATGTTGTCGTGAGTCAGAACTATCCCTCGGTTGTAGAGTCGTCTGAGAAAAAGACGGAAGTCCGCGCGATGTTCAATGCGATCGCCGGTCGGTACGACCTGTTGAATCGGGTCCTCAGTGCCGGGATCGATCAGCGTTGGCGCAGGCGGGCGGTGGCGCTCCTTGCAGCGGAGCGACCAAAGCGGATCCTCGATATCGCGACGGGCACGGCAGACCTGGCGCTTCTTGCCACGAGCCTGCAGCCGGAAAAGGTTATCGGTCTGGATATCTCGGCAGAGATGCTCGCTGTCGGGCGGGAGAAAGCCGCACGCCATGCCTCGGGGGAGTTGGTAGAGCTGATTGAAGGTGACGCCGAGGCGATGCCCTTTGAAGACAACAGCTTTGACGCCATTCTCGTCGCTTTCGGCGTACGGAATTTTGGTGACCTTGGCGGCGGGCTTCGGGAGATGAATCGGGTGCTCCGGCCCGGCGGCTCAGCTGTGGTCCTCGAGTTCAGTCAGCCTACGGCCGTCCCGATCAAACAACTTTACGGCTTCTATAGCAAACACATTCTTCCGCGGATTGGCGGAGCAATCTCGGGAGACTCCGGCGCCTACAAGTATCTGCCAGATTCCGTCGCGGCGTTCCCGTACGGCGACGCGTTCCTGAAACGAATGGCAGAGGCGGGGTTTGCGAGCGGCGTGTGCGAGCGCCTGACCTTCGGAATCGCATCGCTGTACAAGGCGCAGGCGAGCTAGTCTAGCGGTTCTTCTGGGGAGCGTCCTGCCGGTACATGGTGAGGCAGCAGATGTTGCTCTTTCCACGCGAGCGGTACTCAACGCGGTCGGCGAGTTTGCGCATGAGGTGGACGCCGAATCCACCGGACTTTTTCTTGGAAGCGTATTCGAAGATGTCAGGTTCGCGATAGGCCGCATCGATGAAGGGTTCTCCCTCGTCGCGAATACGCACGGTCAGGCAGTCTCGCTTCACGACAACGTCGACGTCGATACTATTTGACTCGACGCCGCCGTAGGCGTGCTCGATAACGTTTGCGCAAGCCTCGTCCACAGCGAGTTGTAGGGCGTTGACGGTCTCAACCGAGAACTCTGCCCGCGTGGCGTGACGCCGTACAAAACGGCGGACGTCTTCCAGGTAACGCGTGGCGCTGGGGATCGTTATCGTGTGTACTGACCTGGCCAATTGACGCTAGGATTCAGAGCCATTGCCGGGTTGCGCACCCGGATGTGACTCGAACTTGGAAACGGCCTCTGCCTCCTGGTCGACGATGTCGAACAGCATGGGAAAGCCCAGCAGGTCAAACACGTTGAAGACCTTCGGCTGAAGCGAGGCGATCTTGATGTCGCCGCCCGCCTCTCGGACCTCTTCGATGTAAGCCATGAATACGCCCAGGCCTGCGCTCGAGATGTACTGAAGCTGATCTCCGTTTACGACGATCTTGACATGCTGATCATCTTTGCATCTCTGGATCGCAGCCTCCAACTCAGAGGCGGTGTGCGCATCGAGTTCGCCGTTCAAATCGAGGATTGTCACGGGTCCCGACGAGCGGAAGCCAACAGAAAAGTTGCTCATTGTAAGGTTTCGCTGCGGTCATTAAGTGATGGCACGCGTGCTAGATCACTGTCGTACCGATTTCCGTGCCATTTTACGACGACAATGGTTGTGTCATCGCCATATGCCCCATATTCAACAAACCGATCCAGATCGGCAAGCAGTATCGAACGGATGTTCGCGGCTTCCTCGTGTCTGTTGTCTCTCAGCACGTTTAACAATCGGTCATATCCGTACTCTTCCGCGCCACGCCTGCTCTCGATCAATCCGTCGGTGTAGAAGACAAACACATCGCCCGGCTGCAGTTGACGTGACTTCTCTTCGATTGTCTGTTTGAAGAGCTCCCCATCCGGATCAAGCCCCAGACCGAGACCGCGGGAGCGCCAAAGCTCTGTTGTACCTGAGAGGTCGCCTACGGCGGGTGGGCAGTGACCGGCACGCGCAACCCGGATGGTTTCCTCTCGTGCGTCGAGCACACCGTAAAGCACCGAGACGAAGACGTTGCGTTCTAGCAGTCGTGACAACGCCTCGTTGGCCGCCACGAGAAAGTCTTTCGGTGACGGAGCGACCCGGCTGAGGGACTTGAAGATCCCCTGCATCGCAGCCATGTAGAAGGCCGCCGATGTACCCTTGCCGGATACGTCGGCCACGACGAACGCAAATCGATCATCGTCGAGGTGCATGAAGTCGTAGTAGTCGCCCCCAACCTCGAGCGCCGGAATACTATCCGCCGCGATCGCGACGCCCGGGACATCGGGGAGGGTGTTCGGCAACAGCTTGGTTTGCACCTCTCTCGCGATGTCGAGTTCGCGTGCCAGACGTTCCTTCTCGATCCGCTCCTCGAAGAGGTGCGCGTGGTCCAGCGCAAGCGCCGCCTGGTCCCCGTAAACCCGCAGCGCCTCGATGTCCTCCGGCTCAAATCCACGACTTACTTCCTTCGCCGCGATGATCGCGCCGAGGGAGTCGCCACGGGCGTTCAGCGGTATCACGACCAGGCTACCGATCCCGTCTCCGGGCCGGGCCGATACGCGGTGGTCGGCGGGAGCGTGCGCGAGCACGAGTGGTTGCGTGGAGCCACGTGCTTCTTCAACGAGCGCCGCCGAGTCCACGAATCGGTCCACACGGCCTCCCGCGATCCGGTGGGACGAAACGACGCTCGCCGGCTCGTGATCTTCGAGATTGGCAACGGTAAGCCACGCGGCGTCGGCGAGCCCTGCTTTGACCGGCGAGGCCGCGATGGTGTCAAACAGCGCCGACTGATCAAAAACTTGACCGACGAGATCAGTGAGCGAGTGGATCGCCGCGACCTCGTGCACCTTCTGTTGGTAGGCACTCGTCGTCGGGAGGTGAAAAAGCACGGTCAGGATTGTCGTCGTGCAGTAGATGATGCCGAACACGATCGACAGGTTCGTGAAGACTGCCAGCGGATAACTGTAGTGGCGCAGGAACGTGTAGCTCCCCGGGACGACCTTGTTCGGGAATGCGATCGACTCTTCCATTACACCGATCGAAAGCAGGATGGCCAGTATGGCAACCGAGAGCACGATCACGAGCAACTTGTCGCGGAACGAAAGCGAGACGATCCAGGCGGTGCGGAACGCGTTCACAACCATGAGTCCAACCGCTGGTACCAGCGCAACGCTCTGGTACAGGTTCAGCTCGTACTGCGGCGGCTTCATGAACGTCGTCATCGCCGCGACGATCATGGCGATGATCATCCAGTTCCACTGCCGCTGGCTGGTAAGTGTGCGTTTTATGAGCGCGAGGTTTCGCAACCGCAGCAGGAGGAGGAAGCAGAACACCGCCTCGAGGAGCGCCAGCGTGTTCATCTTTACCACAGTTGCCAGCGCGAGTGGCCGCCCCGTGTCGAGGTCGAATCCGGCCGAGACCGCGCCGGCAAGCTCCGGGAGGAGGGCGGACTGCCCGATCCGCGAAACGAAGTAGCCCACGATCAGAAAGACTACACCGACTGCGACGGGCGTCCAGAATACTTCTACAATCGTGTCGGGCCGGTCGTCGTATCGAGCCGCCAGCAACAGGAACAGGCTGACGTACGTGATACAAATCGCCACGTGATATGCGGCGGCCAGCGTGTCTGAGTCCTGCATCTGGCCGGCCCACAGCAGCATACTGTAGCCAACGCCGGCCACAAAACCGGCGATCGCCACCACCGCGAGCACGGCCGAGCGGAACAGCGCACCGAAGTCAATGGACCTCAGGCGACTTGTGGTATCTGTTACGATGCGTGGGGGCATGGGGAACCAGGGCCGTTTCTACAGCCTTGATGGCTCGTTTGTTACAAAAAATTGCAGTCCCGGCATAGGTAACAAAACGTTCAAATCCCCGTAAGCAGTCGCCACAAGCGCCCGTACGCGCGCCCGTACGCAAGGTAACATCCGGCAGTCAGCCTTATGAGAAACAGAGTCGTTCGATTTCAGCTCGTCGCCCTGGCCGTTCTGGCCGTGCTTGTCGCCGGACGCTTTTTTAAGGGCCTACCGTCGCTGGAAGGCGAATTGACGATCCTCGACATTGACGTCGGTGAACTGGAACGACGCTCCTTCACGCTGGCCGGCCCCGCCGAAATCAGCGTTACGGCGTACGGCTCCGTTGAGCGGGAAACGAGTGCGCCCGTGGCCGCCGACCTCGCTGCCTACCCCTGGATTGTCCGAAAGGGCGACCGAATGCCGATCTGGCGCATGGATCCCGCACAGGGCGAGGTCGTGAAGGGGACGCTTCTGCGGGTCGACGACACCGTACGACTCGATGAAGGAGAATACGACCTCTACTATGCTTCGTACGGTACGGAGCGGTATTCCCGTCGCGGCGGGCCGTTTCTCCGGCTTGGAGGACACTGGACTGCCGACAGCAAAAACTGGCAGGTCGCACTGAGCGTGCCTCCAGACGCCGGCCTGCGTGAGATATCAAGCGACGAAGTCGTTCAGGCGTCGACCGTCGGCGAAGTAGTCTGGAGTTCCGGACCAATGGAAGGTCGTCGGATGGCCGAGCAGCTGGTGTCGGTGTCCGCGCCAACGCCTGTCTCCATCTATTCGATCGGCGAGTTTTGTGACGGAGAGGCGTGCGATTGGGGGTGGATCGAAGACCTCGAGACTGGCGAGCGCGTGTGGCAGATGTCTGAGGACAACACTGTGTTTGCCGGTGGATCCCGGAGCAACCGCCTGTTTGACGGCATTGTGACGCTGCCACCCGGCAACTACAAAGTCGCCTACCGAACCGATGCGGGGCATGCCTACAACGAGTGGTTTGGGAATCCGCCGTTTGATCCCTCGGGTTGGGGTGTAAGGGTCGCGACGACTCGCGAGTCCGACAGCGAAAATGTGCAGGTCTTCGATCTCTGGAAACAGCGCGAGGCCGTCGTCCGGATGTCCAGCGTCAGGGATGACGAAGAGCGTTCGTCGACCTTCCGCGTCCTTCGTGAGACGCCCGTTGTTGTCTACTCGATGGGTGAGTTCAGTAGCGGTAGCGCCTACGACTACGGTTGGATCGACGACGACCGGGGCAACACCATCTGGCAAATGTCATGGGACGCGAGTAAACCCGCCGGTGGCGCGCGCAAGAACCGCGTGGAAGTTGCTTACCTGGTCTTGAAGCCGGGTCGATACGTGGCCAACTATCGCTCCGACGGCAGCCACTCCTTCGAAGACTGGAACAGTTCGCGGCCGAAATACCCGGAGCGCTGGGGGTTGACCGTATTCCTGTTGGATGACGCCGACGCAACGAACGTGGTCGTGGAAGGCGCAAGGCCGATTGCCGAGAGTTCGGTTCCCGCACTCATCGACGACAGCCGCATCCTGGTGGACCTGACGCCGGCCGGCAACGACGTTGCACTGACCCACAGCTTCTCGCTCGACGACGAGGTAGAGGTGGTGATTCATGCGTTAGGTGAGATTACCATGGCAGATCGGTACGACTACGCCACCCTTATCGCGGCTGATGGCAACGTCGTCTGGACCATGACGCGGGACAACACGGTTGCGATGGGCGAGGGAGAGCGCCTTCGGCGTTTCGACGGCCGGTTCACGCTGGGACCGGGATCGTACACGGCACAGTACCGCACCGATGACTCCTATGCGTTTGGAGACTTTGAGGGTGGCGGTCCCGCCAGGCCGCACGACTACGGAGTGCGCATCCTGCTCGCCGGCGACCGCTAGATGTTAGACGTCGTCTCGGTCGAGATCGACTGCCCGGAAAACCGCCACGATATTCTCGTCGCCGAGCTGGCGCCGCTCGGATTCCACGCTTTTGTCAGGGAACGGGACGCGACGCTCGGGTGGATAGACGCGTCGCTTTGGGAGCGCGGTCTGGAGGAGTCAACCCGCGCCGTCTGTACCAATGTCGGTGCGGACTTTGGCGCGGCCACCCGTGTCGCCGCACAGAATTGGAATGCCAGGTGGGAAGCGACGGTTCGTCCGATTCGCGTCCCGCCTTTCCTCGTGAGGCCTTCCTGGGCGGAGAAAGACGACGCGCTCCACGACATTCTCATCGACCCAAAGATGAGTTTTGGCACCGGTCACCACGAGACCACCCGGCTGATGCTTGGGTATATCTCGGAATACGTTGGCGGCGGGACGCATGTTCTGGACCTTGGTACCGGTACCGGGGTCCTGGCCATCGCGGCTGCGCGAGTGGGCGCTTCAGAGGTTCGTGCCGTCGACAATGATCCGTGGTCGGTTGCGAACGCGCTCGAGAATATTGCGGCCAACGAGGTGGACGGCGTTGTCGTGGTGGAGGAAGGAACGCTGGCGTCGGTATCGGGCACGTTCGATGTCATTCTGGCCAACATCAATACGGGTGTCCTGCTCGCAATCATCCCCGAGTTGTCGGCGCGGCTCAGGAGTCGCGGCATCATTGTGATGTCTGGCATGCTCGAGCGTGATGTGCCATCGATAGCAGCATCACTCGAGTCCCACGGCTTCGTGGTAGCGCGCCGGGCAGGTGAGGGCGAGTGGTGGTCGGTGGCCGCCCGGCTGGGCTAGGCAAGCCCGCTGGAACAATCAGTTCCACCCTCCGTCCTAGCCGCCCCAGGATGCAGAGTGACACACCGGCCAAGTATGACAGCGGAAGAAACGCTAGACGCGCTGCGCAGCGTTGTCGAGCCCGACTCGGGCAAAGACATCGTCAGACAGAAGCTGATCCGTGACCTGTCGGTCGACGACGGCCGAATCAGTTTCCGGATCGAACTGCGTGATCCACTGTCCGCTTTTGCCAGCCAGGTGGAAGGCCTGGCCACCACCGCCGTCCGCGATCGCTTCCCGAACGCCGAGGTTGCCATCGAAATGGACAACGTCATGATTGGCTTTGGCGATGACGTCGCTGTTGAAGGCGACGCCAACGCCGGCGCCGTGCCTTCTGTGCTCAATATCATCGCCGTTGCCTCAGGTAAGGGCGGTGTTGGCAAGAGTACCGTGGCGGTGAACCTTGCGTGCTCCCTCTCCGAGCTTGGTTACGATGTCGGACTCATGGACGCGGATATCTACGGGCCGTCTATCCCGACGATGTTTGGCATCGAGGACGAGAAGCCCCGGGTCAACGAAAACCGAAAGCTTGTGCCGATCGAACGATTCGGCATCAAGCTGCTGTCTATGGGCTTCATGGTGGAGCCAGAGAAAGCCGTCATCTGGCGTGGCCCAATGGTATCGAGTGCGATTCGCCAGTTCTTCGCTGATACGGAGTGGGGTGATCTGGACTACCTCGTGATGGACTTGCCCCCGGGGACAGGAGACATTCAACTCACGATTGTACAAACGATCGGGCTGACCGGCGCCGTGGTCGTTTCGACACCGCAGCAGGTTGCGCTCGCAGACGCACGCAAAGCCGTTGCGATGTTCGAACAGGTGGACGTTCCTGTTCTTGGCCTGGTGGAGAACATGGCGTACTTCGTTCCACCCGACCTGCCCGACCGGCGCTATGCCATCTTTGGAGAGGGCGGCGCCCGTCGCCTGGCCGAGGAGCTGGAGGTGCCGCTGCTGGGCGAGATTCCGATTGAGCAGGGGCTGCGCGAGGATTGTGACGCCGGTACACCACATGTCCTGGTGCACAGGGAGGGGCCGACGGCGCAAGTGTTCGAGGTCCTGGCGCGCGAGACGGTCCAGCGCGTCGACCTGCGCAACGCCGGGTTGGAGCCGTCTCGGCGGATCGAGATTCTGCACAAGTGAGAAGGAAGAAGGTGGACGGTGAGGAGGAGGGTGAGAGGGTGGGAAGGAGAAGGGCGCGGCACTTTTGGGGAAACCGGTCGTTCCACCCCGATGAGCACGAATCTACCGGATTACGACGCGCTGCTACCGTCTATCGAGGCGGCGCTGGATACCATCCGTCCCTACCTCATGCAGGACGGCGGCGCGGTGCGTGTCAGGCGGGTGACGTCCGACATGGTCGTTGAGCTGGAGCTCCTCGGTGCTTGCGGCACATGTCCGATGAGCAGCATGACCCTCCGCGCGGGCATCGAGCAGACGCTCAAGCGTGCGGTCCCACAGATATCTCGGGTCGAGGCGATAAGCGCGGAAGGCGTCGCGTAACCACGCCGCGGCGCAACCCACGCAGAGCGCTGAAGACGTAGATCTCGTCCGCTTGCAGTAGTTCGAATAACGTCACCGCTCCCTCGACGATGTCGCCGCGCCGCAAAAGGTGTGACCTCAGGACGCCGGCGAGGAGCCCTGATTCGGTCGGTGGCGTAACCAGGTGGCCGCTCGGGTTGCGGATCGCAATATTCGCTTTGCATGTTTCGGTGACGAATCCGTCTGGCGTATGCAGGACCACGTCGTCGACGTCACGCGCCTCCTGAAAGGGTTCCGCGGCCTGCTCGTAGGCGGTGCGCAGCGTGGTCTTGTGGTAGAGAAACGGGTCGTGAGGATTCACCGGTTCGAGTGCGATTGCCAGCTGGACGGCGTCACCGCTTTGGGGCGCCATTGGCGTGGCCTGTAGCTCAGTCGATCCGGATTTGTCGACCAGCAGTCGGAGGCGTGTTGTCTCAAATGACGAGAATGCGACAAGCTGCCTCCTGATGGCGTCTTCGTCTATGCTGGAGCCGAAGTAGGCCGCGCTCTCGGTGAGTCGGTCCAAGTGCTCATCAAGGAAAACGACGCCGCTGTTCGGCTCGAACCGCATCGTCTCCAGAAGCGAGAAGTCCGCGGGTTGCGTGAGAAGGACTGCTGCTTTGGTTCGGCACTCTTCGTACTCCGCGCTTGCATCTGAGTCCCACACGATTCCGCCCCCGACGTCGTATCGCGCGATCCACGGCGTCGCCGCGTCAGCGGCGTGGGCACCTGTCGCGGCTCTGCTGAGCTGCACTGTACGTATTGCCACGCTGAACTGGCTGTTGCGATGAGGAGCGAGGAATCCGATGCCCCCGGTGTACACACCCCGGGGACCCGATTCCAGTTCTGCGATCAGATCCATCGTCCGAACCTTCGGCGCCCCCGTGATGGATGCGCACGGGAACAGCGCGGCAAGCACCGCCGACCAGGCGGCGCTCGTCTTGCCGGTGACCGTCGACGTCATCTGCAGGACTGTCGGGTACTGCTCGACCTCGAACAGGCGCGGTACGTTGACGCTGCCCGGTTCGGCGACGCGACCCATATCATTCCGGATCATGTCGACGATCATCACGTTTTCGGCGCAGTCCTTCTCTGAGGCGCGCAGCTCGTCAGCGAGCGTCTGTGTGTGTGCCCGCGTGACTCCCCGACGTCGCGTGCCCTTCATGGGTCGGCACGTGAGGGTGTCGCCATCGAGTCGGAAGAATAGTTCGGGTGATACGGAGACTATCGCGTGATCCACGGTCTCGACGAGTGCCGCATAACCGCCAGGTTGGGATCTGAGAAGTTGGAGCAGCAGACGTTCAGGGTCGCCGGTGAAATCTGCCTCGAGCGGGAAGGTGAAGTTGACTTGATACGTGTCGCCCGCCCGGATGTACTTCTTGATGTCACCTATTGCGCGTCGGTAGGCGTCGCTGGATACCAGCGGCCGCCAAAGTCCGAGGTCACATGCGCCTGCGCCGAGAGGGGGCGCCGGCGCAACGTGCGGCGCGTTGTAGAGGCCGAACCACACCAGTGGCGTGTCTTCGGCGGGCGGATTCGTCTGCATTGCAGCGTCAAACGCCGGCGCGGCCTCGTAGGCAATGTAGCCGGCGGCCCAGAGGCCATCAGGTCCCGCAACGGCCCTTTCCACACGCTCGACCACGTCGACAACTTCGTCGATCGCGAAAGCCGCCGCGATCTCGAGCGGCTGCGAAAACCGCAGCCAGCGCTCGCGCACGGGATCATGTAGCAACACGCGATTCAATCTGCGCCGGCTCTTGGAAAGGGGTATCTTCGGACCCCAAATGTACGCAAGCATCCGCCATTATTGATCGCGTCATGCCGACACTGGTAACCTGGAACGTCAACTCTATCAAGGCTCGGCACGAGCGGTTCATGGCTTGGTTGGAGTCTCGCTCCCCGGACGTTGTCTGCCTGCAGGAGTTGAAGGTCGTCGACGAAGTGTTCCCTCGTGACGAAGTTGAATCGGCAGGGTACAACGTGGCCGTATTTGGCCAGAAGACGTGGAACGGCGTCGCGATTCTCAGCCGCGATGAGATCTCTGACGTCGTGTGCGGAATGGACGATGGCGTTGACGATCCACAGTCACGCGTCATTGCCGCGACCACGTTCGGAATGAGCGTCGTTGGCGTGTATGTGCCGAACGGGAAGTCTGTTGGGTCTGACAAATGGGAGTACAAGATGGAGTGGATGCGCCGATTTCGAGCTATGCTCGATCGGCGCTACAGCGCCGACGACGAGCTCGTGGTGTGCGGCGATATCAACATTGCCCCCGCCGATGAGGATGCGGCCAGGCCTGAGAAGTGGGCGCCCTCAGTGCTCTGTGACCCGGACGGCCGTGCCGCGCTGGACAAGATATTGGAGTTCGGGCTCGCAGACGTGGTGAGGATGCACAACGATGCCCCTGGTCCCTTTACGTGGTGGGACTATCGGATGCTCGCCTTCCCGAAGGGCGACGGACTTCGAATCGATCACATCTTTGCGACCGAGACGCTCGCAGCCCGCTCTACCGGTGCGTGGGTCGATCGCGAAGAGCGCAAAGGGAAGAAGCCTTCTGACCACGCTCCCGTCTTCGCGGAGTTCGAGTAACCCCCTGGTGGTGCCCTGGCGCCAGACTTGTGTTTACCCGCGCGCCTGCGCTCGGGCCAGGGCGGTTATCGCGAGGTACGCCATGAACCCCGCACCCGTTTGCAGGGCGTCTTCGTCGATCGTGAAGGTCGGCGTGTGCACCGCAGAAGTGTATCCGCGCGTCTCGTTGCCGACGCCGAGCATGAAGAAAGCGCCGGGAAGCTCCTCGAGATAGCATGCAAAGTCCTCGGCCGCATACCACTGCTCGATATCTTGGACCCTATTGGGACCGTTGTACGCCATGGCCGTCTCCCGAACAAGCTCGGCCGAGTCAGGGTCGTTGACCAGCGGCGGATACCCAACCTTGATATGTACGTGTGACTCTGCGCCCGCCCCGGAGGCCACGTGCGAGACGACACGGTGGATTTCGTCGTGCGCCTGCTTGCGCCATCGGTTGTTCATCGTGCGCAGCGTGCCCTCCATCACGACCTCGCCCGGAATCACGTTCGTGGCGCCATCGGCGATCAGCCGACCAATCGTAAGAATCCCCGGCTCCCCGGGTGGCCGCGACCGTGAGATCACAGATTGTAGCGCGAGAACTACCTGGGACGCGACCACGACCGGGTCGCAGTTTTGCAGGTGAGGTTCTGCGGCGTGACCGCCATCGCCCTTGATCGTGATGTAGATCTCGTCTGCAGAAGCCATGAACGGCCCCGGCAACACGCCGAGCATTCCCGCCGGCATGGAAGGGCGCACGTGTTGTCCGAATACACCAATGGGAGGACCGGTCGCATTGCCATCCAGCGCGCCCGCCTCGATCATTCCGGGCGCACCGCCGGGAAGCTTCTCTTCACTCGGCTGGAACAGAAGTCGTGCGGTGCCCGCAAACCGCTGGCGCGAGGAACAGAGTATCCTCGCGGCACCGAGTAGGGCGGCCGTGTGGCCATCGTGGCCGCACGCGTGCATTTTCCCGTCGATCGTCGACCGAAAGTCGAACGTGTTCTGCTCCTGAATCGGCAGCGCGTCTATATCGGCTCGAAGAACTACGACCGGGCCGGGTTCCGATCCGTGGATCTCGGCGATTATTCCAGTCTTCGCAACTCCGGTGCGGATCTGGTCGACTCCGAGAGCTGACAGCTCAGCGTCAATACGGGCGGCCGTCTGGTGCTCCTCGAACGCCAGTTCAGGCACGCGATGCAGGTCGCGTCGGATGGAAACGACGTGTGCGTGCCCTTCTTTGGCTTTTGACTTGACCTCCTGGACGAGGTCGATTCCCGTTGCGCTCGGCGGCATCAGGTCAAGGTTCGGCGTTTGTTCAAGTACGCGAGCAGCGCGGCGTCGAAGGGGCTACCGGAGTCGATCTCGACGAAGTCGATGTTGTACTCGCGACAGCGAACGCGGAATCGCTCCGAGAAAGCCCTGACGGCGTCCCGATAGTTCTCGCGAAGCTGGGCCGGGTGGAGCGTGACTTCCTGACCGGTTTCCATATCGCGAAAGACCGACGGTACATCCGGAAACGAGAACTGACGTTCGGTCTTCGAGTCCAGCACGTGGAAAACCAGTACCTCGTGGCCGCGATAGCGAAGGTGACGCAGGGACTTCAGCAGGTCGTCGTGCTGCGATACATTTTCGAACAGGTCGGTGATGATCATCACTAGCGAACGACGTGCGATGCGATCCGCCACCGAATCTAGCGCAGTCGCTGCACCCGTTTGCCGCGGCGTTCCGGGCTGGCCGGTGAGGTCCTCCAGCTTGAGTAAGAGCTGACGAAGGAAACTGTTGGTGCTCTTAGGGGGCATGATCGTGTGCACCGTGTCGTCGAACGCGATGAGCCCGGTTGCGTCGCGCTGCTTGACCATCAGGTAGTGGAGTGCGGCCGCGAGGTAGGCCCCATACTCAAACTTCGTGACCGGTGCCTGCCCCCGGTAACGCATCGAGTCAGACGTGTCCAGGACGATGTAGCTTCGGAGGTTTGTCTCCTCTTCGTACTGCTTGACGTAGTGGCGATCTGTCTTGGCGTAGGCTTTCCAGTCTACGTGGCGAAGTTCGTCGCCAGGGTTGTACGGACGATGCTCGGCAAACTCGACAGAAAAGCCGTGGTACGGACTCTTATGCATGCCTGTGATGAAGCCCTCGACGATCATCCGCGCGCGCATCTCCATGTTGTCGAGCCGCGAGGCGACAACCGGGTCGAGATAGCGAAGCGTTGTGGGGTGTTGGCTCATCCGTAGCAGTCCGTTGGTCGGCAGAAGGTCTGTCTACGCCGCGAGAGGCCTTCTGATTCTCGAACGGATCAATTCAAGCGCCATCCACGCCGAACGCCGGGCGATTCAGAACAGGCGCCTCACACCTTGAGGAATATCCGTCGCCTGTACAGCCACAGTACCGGCAGATAGCAAGATGCTGTGTAGATGAGGGCCCATAGCAGGGAGGCGGTCTTCACAGGCAGCCCAGTGCCGTCGAGAAGCTCCATGAAGTTGCCACGTAGGCCGAGCTCCCTCCAAACGGGCAGTTGAACGAGGATGAATGCCATGCTATGGAAGACATACGCGGTAATGGCATTGGTGCCAAAGACTTTGAGTGGCTTGACGCCGAAGGACCACTCCCGTAGATCGATGAGCCAGTACATCGCACCCAGGATCACGGCACCACAACCAGATGTCAGCAAGACAAAGGAACTCGTCCAGAGGTTTTTGTTGTACGGAAACGTCGTATTCCAGATTGCGGCGACAGCGACGGCAGCAATACCGGCGACGACGAGGTTGGCCAGCATCTTTCGTAGGTCCAGGTCGGCAATCAGCAGGTGGCCAACAAGCATTCCGGTAATGCCCGAGGCGATCGCAGGAAGGGTGCTGAGAGCTCCCTCCGGGTCCCACGTGCGCTGGTACAGCGGCCCGGGCACGACGAGGCGGTCGACAAACGCGGCAAGGTTTGTACCCTGCTCAAGGTTCGCTGCGATGTGCGTGCCACCCGCTGTCAAAACAGGGTCCACGGCGAGGAGACCGTCTCGCGACATGATTTCACCCGTCTCGAGCGCTGTCTGGATGACTGCGTCGACCGGCACGGGGATTACCGCAAGCGCGATCCAGTAGCCGACCAGGAGCACAGCACCCAGCACAACCTGCCAGCGCCACGACGTATAGAGGAATAGTAACGAACAGCAGAGGAATACGATCGAGATCCGTTGCAGTACACCGGCAATCCGGACGCTGTCAAAATTGAAGCGCGGCCACAGCGCCAGCCAGATGCCGAGCGCGAAGATCAGGATCGAACGCCTGACGATCTTGCGAAGCATCGCTCCGCGCTCGTCGCCGGCAACGATCTTCTTCGAATAGGCAAGCACGATCGACACTCCGACGACAAATAAGAACCAGGGAAAGACGAAATCCGTGGGGGTGGCGCCGTGCCAGGAGGCATGCAGTAGGGGTGCGTACACGTGGGACCACGAGCCGGGGTCGTTCACGACGATCATGAGTGCGATCGTCAGGCCCCGGAAGGCGTCGAGCGAGTCCAGCCGTGTCGCGGGCAGGCGCATGGGCAGATAGCCTTGATGGTCGAGATGTTTCCTTGTGGAAGCGTGAAGATAGCCGCCAGCATGCCGCCGATCCCGAGTCCGCCTGACAAACACGGAGAAAACAAAACCCGTAACTTTGGGCCGCCAGATACATCCGCCGCTCGAACCCGCCTTGCAGAACCTCGACGACGCCGAACGCAAAGACTCCGAATCAGGCTCGCTGACAGATAGCGCCGGGACGGATTTCGGCTCAGATTACGTCGTCAAGGCCCGGTTGATGGACGAGCACGATCTGGGTCGCACGCTGGATCGGCTAGCGCGTCAGATCGTAGAGCAGCTGGATCCAGACTCCGACGAGGATCACTTCGCCATCATCGGGATGCAGTCCCGCGGCGTCTTCCTCGCCCGACGGCTTCAGGAACGTATTTCACGCTTCGAGTCAATCGACATGCCGCTGGGCGTGTTGGACGCAACGATGTACCGCGACGATTTCAGGCTGCGCGCGAGCCAACCGGCGGTACGGGCTACCGATATACCGTTTGATGTCACGGGGAAGCACATCTTTCTCGTCGACGACGTCCTCTACACCGGCCGCACGATCCGCGCGGCGCTAGATGCCCTGATGGACACCGGTCGCCCCGCCTCGGTGCGGTGCCTTGCGCTCATCGACCGCGGGCACCACGAGCTCCCGATCCAGGCAGACATCGTGGGCCGCGTCGTCCCTACGGTCCCGGGCGAAGAGGTGCGCGTCCGACTGCAGGAGTGTGATGGCGCAGAGGGTGTGTGGCTGGTACAACGCAACGACGATGAACCCAAGGGCCCATGACAGACAGCGGCGAATCGCTCAACCACCGTCATCTGCTTGGGCTTTCGACGTACAGCGCTGCAGAGATCGAACTCATCCTGGAGACTGCACGGCAGTTTCGGGAGGTGCTTTATCGGCGCATCAGGCGCGTGCCTACGCTGCGCGGCATAACGGTCGTTAACCTGTTTTTCGAGCCCTCGACGCGTACCCGCATATCGTTTGAGCTGGCAGAAAAGCGTTTGTCTGCCGACACGGTGAACTTCTCGAAGTCGGGCTCCTCTGTGTCGAAAGGCGAAACGCTGAAGGACACGGCGCAGAACATCGAGGCCATGAAGGTCGACATGGCTGTCATCCGTCACGAGTCGCCCGGAGCAGCGCACTTCTTGACTACATGTGTGGACGCGGTAGTGATCAACGCGGGGGACGGCGCACACGAGCATCCGACGCAGGCCCTGCTCGATCTGCTCACTATTTCGGATCACTGTGATGGCTTTGCGGGACTCAACGTATCGATCATTGGTGACATCACGCACTCACGGGTTGCGCGCTCCAACATCTTCGGGTTGCGGGCGCTTGGTGCCAACGTCACCCTCTGCGGACCGCGAACCCTGATGCCCCGCTATATCGAGGCGCTGGGCGTTCGCGTCACGCACAACCTGGACGAGGCGCTTGAAGGCTGTGATGTCGCGATGGCACTTCGCATTCAGCTTGAGCGGCAGGGGGCCTCGCTGTTTCCCACACTTCGCGAGTACCACAATACTTTTGGGATTCAGACGACACACCTGGAGAGAAATCCGGACATGTTAATCATGCATCCGGGCCCGGTTAACCGCGGCGTCGAGCTGGCCAGCGAAGTGGTTGACCACGAACGAGCGGTGATTCTTGATCAGGTGACCAACGGAGTCGCCGTGCGGATGGCTGCGCTGTACCTCCTCTCGGGCGTCGGCCCATCACCCGAGGAGACTGACTGAGACGTGAGCGACACCCTGCCGCAACTCTCGCTGCCACCTTGTAGCCTGAAGACGCGTGTCGAAGACGGGCAGCTGCTCGTGCTGGATGCGACGCGCAAGAAGTGGGTGGCCCTGACGCCCGAGGAGTGGGTGCGTCAGCATGTTGCCGGGTTCTTGACCAAGTACCGCGACGTGCGGGCGGGAATGGTGGCCGTTGAATCCGAACTCGACTTTGACGGCTACCGCCGCCGAGCAGACATCGTCGTATACCGATCAGACGGCGTTCCCGTGCTTGTGGTCGAATGCAAGGCCGCAGACGTTAATCTTTCGCAGCGCGCCGTTGATCAGGTTGCACGCTACAACCACGCCCTGGGGGCCGCTACCATAATGGTCACAAACGGATTGCAACACTTCGTTTTCAGTGCCGGTACCGAGCCGCCGTCTTTTCTTCCCGACCTTCCCGACTACGCTGAGTTGCTTCGTTTTCAGGAGTCGTATACCCGTTCAAGTGCCGTCAAAGCGGGTCGATAACTAAGCTAGCCAGCCCGAACACTCAAGTCCCAATATGAACAGCGTTTACGAACGAGAACTTGCCGTAGCTGCCGACGCGGTGCGAAGAGCATCAGCTTTGTGCGCGCGCGTACAGTCTGAAATCGCCGGATCCGTCCTCGAAAAGAAGGACCGGAGCCCGGTCACTATTGCCGATTTTGGCAGTCAGGCAGTCGTGTGCCACGCCCTGCGGGCCAGCTTCCCAGACGACGCCGTCGTTGCGGAGGAGGCTTCAGACGCGCTGAAGGAGGCGGAGTCGCGGCCATTGCTGGAGCGTGTCGTCGACGCTGTTGCGGGATGGCATCCTGACGTTGACGCGCAGACGGTTTGCGACTGGATCGACATCGGTGCCGGCGACGCCCACGGCTCTCGACACTGGACGCTTGATCCAATCGACGGCACCAAGGGTTTCCTCCGTGGCGAGCAGTACGCCGTAGCACTGGCGCTGATTGAGAACGGGGAGGTTGTGGTTGCCGTGCTCGGCTGCCCGAACCTCGCGGTTGGTCATGGGACCGATTCACGCGGACTCATGATGGCGGCAATCAAGGGCGAGGGAGTTCGTGCAATGGCCCTCAACGGCGCCGACGCCGCGTTCTCCGTTACTACATCGGGAACGTCAGACTCAACCCAGGCACGCTTCTGCGAGTCCGTCGAATCGGGACATACCGATCACTCTGAAGCAGCCGAGGTTGCGCGGACCCTGGGCATCGCGGGCTCCTCAGTGCGACTCGACTCGCAGGCAAAGTATGCCGTCGTTGCCCGGGGCGAAGCAGATATCTACATGCGCCTTCCGACGCGGCCGGGTTACGTGGAAAAGATCTGGGATCACGCAGCGGGCAGCCTCGTCGTCACCGAAGCAGGCGGCACGGTTACCGATATTCATGGCGCACCGCTTGACTTCTCTCGGGGTCGCGGCCTCTCAGCCAACGCCGGAGTAATTGCGACGAACGGCAAGCTCCACGATCAGGTCATCGCGGCACTCGATTCCGTGGGCGTGGGACGCTAGGTCCCTCCTCGCTACCTTGGCGGATGAAACAGCCAAGGAAGCCGGCCGAACTTGACATGGAGGAGCTGGCACGTCAGCTCCGAAAGCCCGAGGGCCCTGAGGGCCTGGAGGTTGCCGCGCGCATGAACGAGGGCAACCTGCTCATAAACGAGGCGGCGATCGGTGCGGTGTCGCTCAGGCGCGGCGCGAAGATCCTGGAACTCGGAATGGGTAACGGTCGGTTCGCGCCCGATATCCTCAAGAGAGGAGACGACGCGACGTACGTCGGCCTGGACTACTCCGCAGACATGGTCGCGGCTGCTGGTAGAGAGAATCAGGATCTCGTGGCCAACGGCTCTGTTGACTTCGTGCTTGGTAACCTGCGCCAGATGCCGTTCGACGCGGGGACGTTCGATTGCGTACTGACCGTAAACACGTTGTACTTCTGGGATGACCCGGTCGCGGTCCTCTCAGAGATCGGCCGTGTGATGCATCGATCCGCCGATCTGGTGATCGCGGTTCGACCGGAACGAGTACTTCGGCGTTTCCCGGTCGTGCAGTACGGGTTCGAAACGTATTCAGCCGGAGCCCTGCATTCTCTGCTGGAAGCGAACGGCTTTCACGTGACGCGAAGCATCGAATCAGACGAGCCATCACGGGAAATTGACGGTAGCGTTTACGCGGTCGCCAACCTGGTGGTCACCGCGAAAAAGCGGGCCTAGTAAGCCGGCTAGCTGCCGTCAGTGCCGAACGCACGTAGCAAGCGGTCGCAGGCTTCCTGCAGCACGGGAATGTCCTTGGCGAAGCAGAATCGTAGCAGGTAGCGACCGTCCACTGGATCCGAAAAGAAGGAGGCGCCGCGCACCGTGCCGATTCCCGCGGTATCAACGAGTGTTGCCGCCGCGGTGGCGTCGTCGGAGAACCGCGGGTCGCTCGAGCGCGGCTCGAAGGACGCGAGCACATAGTACGCGCCCTGCGGCCACACGACGTCGAAACCGATTTTTTCGAGCGTCGAGCACATCAGCGTGCGCCGCGAATCATAGTCCGACGCCATCTCGCTGAAGTAACGATCTGGCATTTCGAACGCCGCAGCGACTCCGTGTTGGAGTGGCGTGGGAGCGCAGATGTACATCAGGTCGTTGATGAGTCCCATGTTGTCGAGGGCGTCAGTTGGACCGGTCGCATAGCCAAGTCGCCAGCCCGTCATGTTGTAGGTCTTGGAAAAGCCTGACAGCGTGATCGTTCGGTCAAAACCACCCGGTAGGGAGGCAACAGAGACATGTTCGCGGCCGTCGTACAGCATGTACTCGTAGATCTCGTCGGCAATGATTGTAAGGTCGCGTCTTTGCGCAATGTCCAGTAGCCTTTCGAGCTCTGCCCGGCTCCAGACTTTCCCATTGGGATTGCCCGGGGTTGTGACGACGATCGCGCGCGTGCCCGGATTGATCGTGTCTTCTAGTGCTTGCCACGGTACTTCCCATTCAGGCGACTCCAGGGTCACATACTGCGGTTCGAAACCGAAGATTTGGAGGAGGTGCCGATGATAGCCGTAGAAGGGTTCGAACAGTATCGCTCCGTCGCCCGGGTTCAAGAGCGTCAGGAGTGCTGTCGCAAACGCACCGGTCGAGCCCGCGCTCACAACTATCTGGTCAATCGATTCGACGGGGATCCGGTTGTAAGACCGCACCTTCTCGAGAATCGCCGAGCGAAGGTTTGCGGCTCCGGCGTAGTGCGAGTAGATCGACCTGTCTTCGTCGATCGCGCGTTTCGCTGCGGCCTTGATCGGGTCGGGCGTCGGCATGTCGCAGATGCCCTGCCCGAGGTTGATGCCGTTGACGGCATTGATCTTCTGCGAGATCGCGCGGATCTCACTCTGCGCCAGTTGACGCGTCCGCTCTGACAGGCGCATGGTAGGGTGGAGGTGGAAGGTTGAGGGTGGAAGGTTGAGGGTTGAGGGTTGAGGGTTGAGGGTGGAAGGTAAGGATTGAGGGTGGGGAGGTGAGTACGATGCGAGTGGGTGAGGTACGAAGGCGAGACGACGAGTGGGTGGGATGGTGAGCGGCGTGTGGGTGGGTCGGACGGAATAGTCGGTTGCCGGCGCGACCGCGTGTCGCGGTCGTAAAACGTCCCACCCTCGGCCTTGAACCCTCAACCCTAGACGGTCAAACTCTCAACCCTCAGGCCTGAACCATCAACCCTCAACCCTCAACCCTCAACTCTCAACGACCTCCACGAGAACCGCGTTTGCTACGTCAGGTTCGATCGTGTGTCCGGTGGCATCCTCACCGCGTGCGAGGAGAGAATCCGAGTCGGCGATGGCCTCGATGTTCACGATTCGGCCGGGGAGGAGGCCGGCCAGCTCAAGCACACGCAGACGTTCGGGCGTCTGATCG
>JANQRN010000241.1 GCA_028284545.1 Rhodothermales bacterium
AGATCAGACAGCGCTCGAAGACCTCTGCGCGGCGCTCGGCGCACAATTCGGCTAGTCCGTCTGCTGCGTCAGCTTGCACTCTTCTACTATCGCGTACCGCTGACCACCCGCACCGCCCGCTTCTCGATCAGCCGACCTGTACAGCGCAACTGCCTCGACGGGTAGGTGCTCCGTCACTCGGATCTCCTCCGCCCACCGGATTACGGTCCGGCGTTGCAGTGGTGTCAGGCCACGCGGCAATCTTGCTATTGTCAGATGTGGCCGCGGGATCCGAGGGTCAGCGGGCCGGTTTGCAGCCTCGAGTAGCGCGTCTCTGTACGGCCCGATGAACTGCCGGAAGGCTGTATCTGCGTGCACGTTCGCCGCATCGCCGTACTTGACGGCCTCGACATTGAAGCCCAGCGCCGTCGCCCGAGACGCACGACCGAATAGCTGGGCGCCACCCAGTTTCAGTGTCGTGGCCTGCAAGGACATGTCGTTCTGAGTCCAGGCCTGAAGTGCGACGTCGGGGTCACAGGCGCCAAAGAAGGCCAGCGTCACGTGAAGATCCTCTACGTCGTACGCACGCAACCCGCGCGGAGGGGAGCTGTAGATCGTCTCGTAGAGGCGCTTCAGTGTTTCTGGATGCGGGACAAGACCGACAAACCAGTTTGGCCTCATGACGTTGATCGACGGATGATGACGAGCGAAAGATCGTCCGTCTGCGGGGCATCGCCTACAAACACGTTGATGTACGAGAGCAAGCGCTTGCCGACCGTCGCGGCTGGCAGGTTGTACATACGCGCGAGATGCGCAAGCAGCCGTTCCTCGCCGAAGAAGTCCCCAGCGTCGTCGCGTGCCTCGGTTACGCCGTCGGAGTATAGTACGGCGAGATCTCCCGGCTCCATCTCGAGGCGCTGTTGTGTGAAGTTGGGCTTGTTTACAATCCCGATGGCCGGAGCACCCCGATCAAGCTCGTCGATAGTCTCCTCCCGCACAACAACTGGAGGGAAGTGCCCGGCGTTTAGCAACGTCACCTCCCCGCTATCACGCTCGAGTTGCAAGTACAGAAGCGAAACGAAGCGGTCTGCAAGTCCGTCCCGCCGAAAGATGGTATTGATCTCCTCGCCGAGCTCGGCGCGGTTGTCGAAGAGCGGCGCAAGTGCGCGAAGCGTGGATTGCAGGCGCGCCATGTAGAGCGCCGCGCCAAGGCCCTTGCCCGCGACATCGCCAATCGCCACGCCCAGGCGGTCGTCGTCCAACTCGATGTAGTCTACGAGGTCGCCGCCCACCTGATTCGCAGACTCGGTGTAGAGCCAGACCTCCCATCCGGGTAAGGTGGGCGTCTCGCGCGGCATCAGGGCCGCCTGAACTGACCGGCCTGTTTCAAGTTCATCTTCTGCCAGCAGCTTGTCTTTCAGCTCCAGCATGAGAATCACGAACAGGTCCAGGAAACCGAGGACCATCGACCATCCGGGGCCTCCGATACCGTTCAGAAACAGCAGCGCTGCCACAAGGAGCATCACTCTACGACCCGGCGTGAGCCGAAGGACACTGCTCTTCAAAATCCAGAGTCCGACGTGGAACCATCGCTTGGTCGGATGGATTGTCGAAAACTCAGCGCGGTCCTGCTCGTCGACGTAGAAGCGGTACACGTCGCGCAGGTCTTTTTCGATGGAGCGCCTCAGGTCACCGCGTCCGAGATCCTCAATGAAGGTTCGGGAGACGCCCTTGTCCTGCACGCTGTTTTGTGTGGTCTTGTCAGCCATCAATTGATCGTGTGGGCCCCTGGTATACGCGCCTGGACGTACAGGTTACACGTCTGGAATATACGCTCTCATCAATCCCTCAGGATCGCGATCGAGCCCGGAAGCACATTGGCGCTCTTCGTTACGCAACCAGCGAACAATGCCGTTCGCGAGGGATCAGTTCAATAGCACCGAGAAGAACAGCGGATCGATCTCTAGTTCCTGCTCCGGTATTCGATACGCGACCCGCACGCCGATCTGGACCGGCACCGGCAGTGAGAAAACGTAGGCTTCCATCGACAGCTCAGCGCCGACGGAGTTGAAATCGCCCTCCGCCGAGAAAGACGACCCGTCAGCTCTCGCCCATGTGTGATCGTAGAAGAACGACGCGATCAGGCGCGGCGTGTAGAAGAAGTTGCCGATCGAGATGTCTGGGTAAGCGAGTGGGAAAAGATACTCCGCCGACGCGCGTGCAACGTTGTCGGCATAGCGGTAGCCGTATCCGCGCGAGTACCGGATGACGGACGAGAATCTGTAGTTGTCCGGTCTTTCGGCTTCTGCCTCCGTCACTAACCTTATCCGATGCTGAGGCGCGAGACCGCGACCGATGAGCGAGGCTGACCCGTAGAGTTGGCGGCTCTTAAACTCGCTCTGCGTCGTGGTCGTCTGTGCCGAAACGTAGAAACTGAAAGCCCTCGGCGGCAGAAAATCAGCGAACGCCGACGCATGGCGTTGCGAAAGCGAAAAAGACGCACCGACACTTGAAAGCAGCCCGTTGCCCGGATCGAGGAATGGGACAAACTCACGATCTGAGATCTCGAAGAGTCCGCCAGACACCGCAAACACGAGGCTCGTCGCATGCGTGCCGCGGAGGAACGTCAAGGGCAACGAGACACCCACGCGACCACCCGACTCCCGCCAGCTGTACGTTACCTCCTCTCCTGAACTGGTCGTATAAGAATCTGCCCGCCCGCCCGTACTTCCCCTGACGCTCAGCACGGGCCAGGTACCTGAGTACGAAGCAGCGGCGACGCCCAGCAGTGTCTGTTCGCGACTGTCGTACGCCGCGCCGAGCTGCAGCCCCAACGTGTTCAACAGGTTGTTCGACGTCAGCAGGAAACTGGCCACGCGACCATCGTACACGGGCTCCCACGAATGAAAGCTGATCGCATCTCTTAGTCGCCGGTAACGTCGCGTCGGAAAGTCAGTTTTGGGCACCGTGCTTCCCGGCACGAGCGCATCTCCGCCTTCCTGTGCGACAATGGGCCCGTGGTAGTCAATGTGCCTGGATTCAACTGCGTTCTTGGACGTCCAGGAGGAAGGGTCCGCTGCGACCTCGACGACATCAAATCCGTCTACCGTGTAGTCACTGAATGCCAGTCGCGCCCCATCAGCGGAAGGCTCCGGAAAGTATGCACCGAACGGGCGGCTCGTGACCTGCCACACGTCGCCAGATTCACGCTTGAGTGCGTAGATGTTGTCGATCCCTGAGAAGTCTGACACGTAGTAGACAAAGTCACCGCCATCCACTATTCCCCAGACGTTTTCGAACGACGAAGGCAGTATTGTCGCTTGCGAGTAGTCTGCCAGCCTGATCTCGACGATCGATTTACCCTCAGCTCCCTGCACCACAGCCACGATGGCGTCGTCATTCCGAGTCCACGCTACTTCAGAAACGAAAGGGGAATCCGGAAGCGAGAACTTCACGACCTCGTTTCCACTTTCGAAATCGAGGATCACGATGCTGCTCTCCCGCGACTGACTGTACTCGACCGCCGCAATACGATCGCCCCCAACGGAGATCGCCGGCTTGAACAGCTGGGTTCGTCGCGTAATCGCCCGCTCGGAACCAGATTGCAGGTCGACGGACATCAAGACCGCGTAGCCGTCGCTACTGAACCGTGGATGGATTCGCGACTGGCTCCAAACCGCGTGCGTGTCGTTTGCGTCGAAACCGCCGAAATACAACGCCCGATCTACCGTGCGCAGCTTGTGCGCTCCACCCGTTGCCTGGTCGAGGATCACGAGGTCGGCGGACTCCCGGAGCCCGGATCGCACCGCCACAATCCGCCCCGCACCCGCATAATGCGGATGTGCGTAGTTGGTCCATCGCCGCTTCCTCGTAGGAGACACCGGCGTGACGGACGTTATCTCAAGCCCGTCTAGCTGCTCCTGCACGTGCAGCGCGTAGTCCTCCATCGCTTCGCGGTGAAGCCTGTGCAAGCCGCGACCTGTTGTACGCTTCACAGAAATCGGAAACATCAGCGGCACAATTGACCAGGAGGCTGAGCGAGCTACGATTTCGCTCCATGACGTACTACCGTACTCGCGGCGTACGTGTGTCGTCACAAGGTAGCCGTACGGATAGAGCCCGGGCAGGAAGTCGCGGTACGAACGGAACTGGGACTTCGGAAGCGCGAAGCGTTTGCCCGCAGCTAGCATCGCGCGATGATGCATATCAAAAGCCGGGATTCTTCCGCGACCACTGCGAGTCAGCGCCGTCTCCAGTCCGACAGCATCACCCTCCCAGAACCACCTCGGAGCGGAAGACGACGCTGACGCGAGGAGGCCGTTTTCACCGTAGACGATCCGCGCCAGGCGCGACATGCCGCGGTTCATTCGCGCAAATTGCACGACATGGCGAAATTCATGAACGGCAAGCAGGTCGTACCACTCGCCAGGACCAAGAAGTGACTGCAGGCCAGGAAAAAACGGAGTACTCTCCCACACCGTGCGGCGCGGCGCAAGGGTGACGTAGCCGTTCGAGTCGGTGCTCCGATTGTTCAGCACAACGGGAAGGCGCGACGGAGCAGCGTCGAGCGTCTTGGCCACCCGGCCGTAGATTGCCTCGAGCGTCGCCGCAACCCGCTGGGCGTCGGTTTCGATTTCGGCCGGGTAGATGACCCGAAAGCGCGGTGTCGAGAGCTCGGCCCACTTCATCCCCGGCGGATATTGCTGGGCGCGTGATCCCTGGACCCCAATGACGAGCGCCAGTCCGAGAACTGTCGCGCCTATGCGAAGCATAACTCTCTGTTCACCTCAGCTGCGGTACAACGCGCGATTGAAAAGCCTACTCTTCACCCTGGAGACATTGCGACCAAACAGAAGGCGCGGACCCCGTGGGAGGCCTCCCCACCGTCTTGCGTAGTCGGCAAAGGTGTCTACGTGCGTTATTTCGAATAGTGCCCAGAGAAGCGTTACGTGATAGTCATGGTACTCGTCGCTCGCAACACGCCCGCTCAGGTCGTAGGCACTCCAGTACCCCAGGTCGTAGGCCACGAGATTTCGTTGCAGCGCTGCAACGGCGTCGCTGAAAAGCTCCTCTATCCACGACGCGTCGAGTTGCGCATTCGACGCGCACGAGACGGCGGCATCGTACAAGCCAAAGAGAGCCGTAACCAACCCGTTCAGCACAACATCGGGTTGCGACCTCGGGTACTCCTCAAAGGCGGGCCCACCATCGGCAAAATGCGTGAGCACCCCGCCATCACCGACTGGTTTGTTAAATGGCTTCAGCGCTTCCACGGCAGCAGACAGAAAGGCCTCATCGTCAGTCGCCTCGTAGGCGCGCGCGAATGTCGAGGCTGCCCGTCCCTGCCCGAGTGCGGATATCCACGGAGTCGACAGTCCGGGCATCGACATCTCATACTCGAACACCAGACCGACGTCAGTAGCCCGACCGGACTTCAGCAACGCCCGAGCAACATTTAGAAACCTGTCCCTGTGCGCAAGTTCGTTCGTTCGCTGAAAGAGACCGAGGTGATAGAGTGCGTAGTGGGCCACAAATGTCGGATTGTAGTAGAGCTGCCCGCCGTACGGGTACCGCGGCACGCCGTCGTCGTCAAACACAAAATCGTCATACATCCGAAGCCGAACGTCGCGCTGGCCCAGGTCTATGTGATACGACCGAATCACGTCGAAGGAATAGTGGCGACAACCGAGGGTGGGGACGCCAAATATACGACACGCTATAGCGCCACAGCGCGCCGAAACACGAGTCCACGCTGCGCTCGGAAGTAGGG
>JANQRN010000254.1 GCA_028284545.1 Rhodothermales bacterium
CCCGGAAAGGTCAATTCCGTCGCGAATAACGCAGCTTACGGGGATCTCGACCGCAATGGTGTTCGACCAGCCGACTGTTGGCGCGGTCATGAAGAGGTACCGCAGCTTTCTGGGGGACGCGGTATTTGTCGCGCACAATCTCGGTTTTGACTGGCGATTCCTGGAGGCTGAACTTGCCCGCCTGGACGACGCGCCACTTGACAACAGCGGGCTGTGCACCCTGAGACTCGCCCGACGAATGTTGCGCGGCCTGCGATCCAAAGGACTGTCCAGCCTGTCAGACTACTACGGCATCCGCATTGATCGTAGGCACCGCGCACTCGACGACGCAGAGGCGACCGCGGTGATTCTTACACGATTGCTGGCATCGATCGAGTTCGAGCACGGTATCAAGGCTGTACCGGATCTGCTTACGTTTCAGCGGCAGACCTATGGTCGGTATCTGGAAGCGGCCCCGCACGTCAAGCGCATACGTGAAGAAGTGCTCCCGCTTCTGCCGTCTGGTGCCGGCGTCTACTTTATGCGTAACCGAAGCGGTCGCGTGATCTATGTGGGGAAAGCCAAGAACCTGCGTGCACGCGTTAGAACGTACTTCACCGCGGTCGAGGCGCACCCGGGGAGGACGCGCAAGCTCGTCAGGGAGGTGCGTGACGTAACGTGGAAAGAGACCGGATCTGAACTCGCTGCGCTACTGGAAGAATCGCGATTAATCAAGGAGCACCAACCACGACATAATCGCGTCCTGAAGCGGTACGGCAGGCGTCCGTTCATCAAGCTCGATTGCAGTTCGGAATTCCCTCGTGTCTCGTTTGTGCACCAGCTGGTGGACGACGGGGCCGAGTACTTTGGTCCCGTGCGGGGCGGCCGCAACGCGGCTTACCTTGTCGACCTGATTAACAGTGTGTTCCAACTCCGAGAATGTGATGATGCTACTTTCCGCCGTGGCTCGTCGTGTTTGTATGCCGACATGGGTCGGTGTCTTGCGCCATGCCTCGCAGGGAATGAGGGGGCTTACAGAGAAGAGGTTCAACGCGTGCGACACTTTCTGCTCGGCAGAGATACCACCGTACTGGAAGAACTGCGGCTGAAGATGCGCGAGGCCGCGGCGCGTCTGGACTTTGAGGAGGCGCAGGAGTATCGGGACTGGATTCAAATGCTCGAGGCAACGCTAGCCCGCCAGCGTGAGGTCGCGGCGCCGGTGCTCGAACACAATGCGGTAATCGTGCAGCCCGCGGCTACCTCAGGTGAGGTCCAGCTATTCTTCGTCCGGTTTGGTCGGTACGTCTACAACATGACCATTCCCGAGGAGCCGGCAGGCGAAGACCTGACACGGCTTCGGGAAGCGGTTCGTACGTTTTTCGACCCGAATCAGCTCAGGCCGGTCCGCTATCATCGACAGGAGGTCGACGAGATCAGCATACTTCTCAGCTGGATGTATTCGAGTCGAGAGGCTGTCGAGACTGTGCGATGGCAATCCGACGACGGCGCGGATGCCTTTGTCGAGCGGATTTGTTCTCGACTCCGCTCAGCTCCCGCCACGGCCCGTGTGGAGCGACGCCTCTCCGCGTAAGCTGTTTATTCTTCTTCGCCACGGTCGATCCCTTCTATTCGGGCACTGCCGTCCCCCAGCGGCTCCCAGAAGAGAAGAGCGAAGCAAGCGTGTCAGCGAGACGATTCAACCGCAGGACGATTCGGATCACACCCTCGATGTGGGTCGCCGAATCGATATACGCCACAGTCCGCCTGGCGCGCGACGACCCATGGCGATACGCATCGCTGTTGGCGGGTCCGTTGGCGATCATCCTGGTTATCTCGAAGTTGCTGAAGTACACGGTATCCGTTGGCGCCGGAACTCACGAGACAGCTGCTGCGCTGGGCGGTCCCGCGGCAGTCCTGGTTGCCCACGGACCCATGCCGCTTCTCCTTTTGGTCACCGCCCTCCTGTTCGCCGCCCTCATGCAGCTCAGGTTCGCTCACCTCGGGTCGGTGTTCATTCCTGCGGTGGTCGCGACGTGCGCAGTGGGTGGATCAACGGTTGTTGCCGTGCTGGAGGCCCCGCCGGTTTGGGCTTCACTTCAGTTCGTGGAAGTAATCCGCACAGACCTGATAGTGTCGCTTTGCCTCGCAATCGCAGGCGTCACGCTGATAACGGTCATTGGCTTTGGCCGTACGCTAGTGCTCTTCCTGCTACACGTAGCCTGCATAGCGATCGGAACGCTTGCGTTGGTTGAGGTTGGCTACTTCCTGAAGACCGGCTCACTCGCTGACTCGTTCATGCTGTGGTACGCGCTCACAAATCTTGCCGACCTGAAGTACGTGCTGATGAACGAAATTGGCTGGACGCAGATCGCGATCATGCTGGTTCCTTTTGTGCTGTCATTTGCTCCGCTGGTAGTTGCGAACCGGCGAGCCACATCGCGAATAGATTTGCACCGCGCTACACCGTCTTGGCGCATCAAGCGAGGTTACGTACTTGCGTTCATTGCGGTCGCCGCACTTGCATTCACACCCACGCGACCGCTTGAGCCCGCTGCAGCCTCTTTGCGCCAGTCGACGCCACAGGCCCTCTTCGGATTCGCCGCGCGCGCCGCGCCGGCTAGCAGCGAGACCGGTGCTACGTCGATTCAGGTGGGCCCCGGCTACGGTTGGGTCGCCACCGACTCAACCAAGGACTGGAACGTTGTCCTCATCGTGCTGGAAAGTACCAGAGCAAATACGTTCGGAGCCGCCGCTACGCCTTTCCTCGACTCGCTTATGGCTGTGAGCGTCTCGTCCAGAGAAATGGCTGCCGTCGTTCCGCATACGAACAAGGCGTTGGTTGCGCTCTTGTGCGGTGTGCCTCCGCCGCTGAACCAGGGTCGCTCTCAAGTCTTCGTTCCGACGTGCCTTCCCGACCTGTTGTCTGACCACG
>JANQRN010000266.1 GCA_028284545.1 Rhodothermales bacterium
CATCAACCGAAGCCGTGATTGCTCCACCCATCGCCGCCGCGCGTGCACCCACAGGGATGGTCAGGAAGTCCGCGGCCGTCGTCCCGCGTTTGGTCACCGATCGCGTCGTGTTGTCGAACTGCGCCGAGACAGGCGCAACAAGTAGCACGGCAAACACCAGCGTGACTGCCATCCCCGCCCGCATAACCGATCGTATATCAGTTGCCATCGCCCGTTACTTGATGATTGCGAAGGTGCCGGTAGTCTCTCCGAGTCCCGGGGCCTCAACGTGATACAAATAGACACCGTACGAAACCGAGAGCGCGTCGTCGCTCTCGAGGTTCCAGTCGAGCGTTCCGTTCAGCAGCGCGTCTGGCGACAGCCCGTCGTTCAGACCCTCGTTCAGTCGGAGCTCACGCACCAACTTGCCACCCATGGTGAATATGCGCACGATCGCTTCGGGGGGCAGTTTTGTGAACTTGATCACTCGTGGCCCCCGGCCAGTCGAGAACGGATTCAAGGACTCAAACTGGTTCGTCGCGATGTACGGATTCGGGACGACGCGCACCTGCGCGAGCAGTGAATCCGGATTGTTGCGGTCAACCGTTGGGAGCGTCGTGTCAAACTCGAACTCGTCAGACGAAAGGAACGGCTTGCGCAACACGATGTCTGCCACATCACCCTCCTGCGGCTGCCGTCCGCCCGCGACCGTGAAGTTCAGTCCAATCCGCCACGTTACAAGCTCTGGTTCGTCTTCCGCGCCGACCTTCGTCTCATACAGGATGATCAGGTCGCTCTCACCCGCGGTGGCGTCGGCGGAGAACCGCGCGGGCGTTGTGTCGAGAGACGAGGTAAAGTCAGGCCCCGTAATGTCCCAGAACGCGTACTCGATCGGGACTTCTTCTCCTTCTGGCGTAACGCGGTACACCTCGACATTCGTCGGGCGGGCCGGCAACGTGATGCGGCTACGAACTGCAAGCTCGCGAGACATGCCTTGCGCGTCGCCTACGACACGCACGCGGTAGTCGGCGGGATTGCGTAGCCCCTTGATGAACCCGGCAGCTTCGTACGGCTCCAGTGAGATAGGCAAGACGTCAACACCTGGTGGGCATACGCCTTCAGCCTTGTTCCAACACGTCTCGGTGGTGTTCACCGCGACAAATGGCGCGGAGTTGAACAACAGCCGGAAGCCGAGCGGTCGCCCGAAGTCGTCGAAAAGCGGAAACTCCTGCCCCGGTCGCAGCTGGTCTGCCCGGTCCAGTACTACCTGCCCATCGGTAACATCCGTTAGCGTGAAGTTCTTTGTACGGAGTGTATCGGGAGCGGCGCCCGTTCCCGCGATGAGTGTGTCCTCGAAGCTGATGCGATACCGGTGGCCGTCGCGAATGACTGTTGGATCGTACACCTGATATCCAATCGTGCTCGAAGTAGCGCCTCGCGTTCGCTGGAGCAAGCCGTCAGCTGATGACAGATCCGCGTTCCTGAAACCAGCGACTGGTGCTGTCGGCACAATCCTCACCACATTGTTGCCGGTGCGAATCGTTCCGTCAGCAAGCCGCTGGATTCGGATCGGCGTCTCCGTCGGCGGGATGTTGTCGATCGCCGAGCCGTAGTCAAAGGCCGTCACCGCGTAGAAGTAGGTGATCCCATTCACCGCTGTGGAATCCGTCCAGCTGTGGGTGAGCCCGTTCACCGCTTCGCCTGGGTCGCGCCGATTGTTGCCGAGGTAAAACTTGACGCCGTTGACGTCCGTCGGATGAAACTCCGCGTTCTCGTTGATGAGGTCGAACTCCGCAAGCGGCTTCCTGAACAGCAGGTTGCCGCGCCCGTCCGTGATGACCCTTGGATCGAGAAAGGCTGGATCCGTAGAGCGATAGACCTTGTAGCCCTCGAAGTCATTCGGGTCGCGACCAAGGCCGGAGAGGAACTCGTCGAATGAGTCTTCTGCGAGGGCATCCCAGTACAGCGTCACGCGACCGTCACCGGGCACCGCACTGACCGTTGGCGTGATCGGGGCCTGCGCAAACTGGTAGTCCTCCAGGTAGGCGTCGAGCGCGTTGTCTCTCGTCCCAAGGACTTCGTCACGCGTGAGACCAAGCTGCACCGAGATCGAAACGCGCT
>JANQRN010000269.1 GCA_028284545.1 Rhodothermales bacterium
AGATCACCATCCGTCTTCCAGACGAGACAACTGAGATTCCAATACCCGCCGAAATAGCGCCACAGCCGTTGACAGCGCCCACGGTGGACGTCGAGAAGCTGACCGAAAACAGGGAGTCCTTGATCCGAACTGCAACTGCGCCGGTTGTACACCTGAGCACGGTGACTGCTGGAGGAGACGATGCCTTCGTGCCGGTGACGCGGGCCGGGCGGGGTCCGCAGTACGGCTCCGCCGTCCACCAGATCCTGGAGTCATTTGTACATCGGCCCGACGAGGCACCTGGAGAAGGACAAATCGCGGCGGTGCTGGAGCGTCACCTCGAGCGCGAGGCAGCGGCTGAGGAGATCGAATCGATCGTAACCGGTATCTCCCGGTTGACCGACTCAGCTGTGTGGGAGCGACTTGCCGGATCCGATTGTCGCTTCACCGAGGTGCCGGTGGTTGTGCGGGAATCTGACGCAGTGCGATCTGGGTCGATAGACCTTATCTTCAAGCACGAAGCGGGTTGGGAGTTGATTGACTACAAGACCGACGCCGCGACGACGGACGAGGATATGGCGAAGCTCAAGGATCATTATGGTCTACAGCTCGCCCAGTATGCGCGCGACTGGCATGCCGCCACCGGTCTTCCGGTCATTCGCGCAGGCATCTGGCTGTTCGGGGTCGGGGCGCTAGTGCCGATCGACCTCGCAAAGCAGTCCGCAATCGACCGGACCACCACATACCGGTAGCACTAGCCGCTCGTCTAACAACCGACATTCGGGTGTGACACGCAGCTGTCATACTGCAGTGGCACCTTGAGCAGGGTGCTTCGACTGGCGTGACTGCTGTACGAGAGAACCATACAGGATAAAAGACACCCTGAACGATAGAACCGTACGATACAACCGTACGATACAACCGTAAGGTAGAACCGAACCGTGCCCCGTATTCTCCACATCGCCGACGTCCACTTCGACACGCCGTTCGCCTGCAAGGCAAGCTCGGTTCGGACTGCTTTGCAGAAAGGTGTACGGTCTGCTTTTGAACGGGCGGTTGATGATGCCCTGGCGAACTCCGTTGATGCCGTCGTGATCGCGGGTGACTTGTTCGACGACTCGCGCCTAAGACTCGAAACAGAAGGGTTGCTCTTGCGACAACTCTCTCGACTTGGGGATGCCGGCATCTGCGTGGTCTATGCGACGGGAAATCACGATCCGGCCGGCGAACGTGGGCGAGTGAACCAACTCGATTGGCCCGGGGCGGTCGTCGTCGTGGGTTCGCACGACCCGGTTGAGACCGTGCTCGAGACCGCGGACGGCCCACTTCGGATAGTTGCCGTGGGTCACGAATCAGCCACCGTCAGCGACAACCTCGTGGCGCACTTCCCGCGGTTCAGTGACGATATCCCGACTGTCGGACTCGTTCACGCCAATGTCGCCGCTTCGCTCTCTGGTACTGAGCATCATCCCTACGCTCCGTGTACCGCCGCTGACCTTGACAGCCTGGGCTATGACTATTGGGCGTTGGGTCACATTCATATCCCGTCTTCGCCTACTCCCTCTGGCGTCGCGTGGTATGCCGGGTGCATTCAGGGGCGACACTTTCGTGAGTCGGGCCCGCGCGGCGGTCTGCTCGTGGAGGTCAATAGTGGGCTCGCTCCCAAAGTCACGCACCGGTCCTATGCCGCTGTGCACTGGGAGGTCGCCGACCTGACGGATGTCTCAGACTTGCGGAGCCTGCGAGCCCTTGACGCGGCGGCGCGATCCGCGGTAGAGGGCATCAAGGCCGGGTGCGTTGCAGACGCAATCGCGATCCGGTTCGTACTCAGGGGCGAAAGCGAGCTCTGGGAGCAACTGCGGAACGAGACAGCGGAGCTCGCACAAAGATGGGAGATCGACTTCGGCCTTCTTCACGTAGAGGTCGACACGCGGCTGACCTACCGGCCCCTCGAGATGGAAGTTCTGGAGGCAGAAACAACTGTACTGGCGGAAGCGCTGTCCATCTTTGATGAAGTCGTAAATGACAAGAGCGGCGCGATGATTTCGGAATTCGTCTCCGAAGAGACTCGCGCTGCCGACGGCGCAATCGTCCCGGATGTTGACCGGTTGCGTCGAGAGCTCGCGGAACGCTTTGTACTACCTGCCTCGTGAGGATCACCGGCGTACATATAGATGCGTTTGGGTGTTTTCGCGATGTCGATTTCAACGGGCTGGGCGCCGCTGTAGTTTGCATCTCGGGTCCGAATGAAGTGGGTAAGTCAACCCTGGTGCACTTTTTTGAGTCGATGTTGTACGGACTTTACCCGGCTGATGCGGAGCGAAATCCGTTTGCTCCGCGTGACGGGCGGTACCTGCAGGGACGGCTTCGGTACCAGCTGTCAGATGGGTCGGGCGGCGAGATTCAACGTGGCTTGAGATCGGGTCCGTCAGGTGAGTGGACAGATGGCGACGGCCTGTTCAGTCACCCCAAGACGATTCGGAACCGCACGTTGCCGCCGGTCTCGCATGTCTCGCGACGTGTCTTCAGGAATGTGTTCGCCCTCGGGCTCTCTGACATGACAGAGCTGGGTGGCGCGACGTTCGACGAAATCCAGGATCAGTTGCTCGGTGGTTTGAATGCCACACATCTTCGGACTGCCAGGACGGTAGGCGAAGGAATTGCTGAGGAGGCCAAGAGACTCTGGCGACCGACTCGGCATCGCACGACGCGAGTCATGAGTCTATCCGCCGAGCGTAAGGATCTTGCTGAGGCGGTGCGCTCCGCCCGCGAACGCGCCGAGAGAATCAGATTCCTCTCGCAGGCGCTTCGGGATGTCGAACAGGAGATCGAACAGCTAACGGACAAACGACTGCTTGGCGTACGACAGTTGGAAGAACTGCGGGCAACCGCCACACTTGCTGACCAGATTGAGGAGCTGGACAATCTGCGCAACGTTGCTCGCGGAGTTGACTCCCTGGCCGATGTTTCTGATGATCCCGCCGCCGAGCTTAGTTCGCTGCGCGCGCAAGCCAGGGCGTTGCGGCATGAATTTGCTTCGATCAGAGCCTCGCACGACCGACTGGTGGAAGAAATCCAGGGGTCGCCCGACCCCAAGGCTGTACTTTCGGATTTGGACAAGATTCGTACGGCTATCGCCGGCATGGAAGGGGTTCAGTCAACAACCGTTGAGTACGAGTCGACTCGACGTCGACTGGTGACACTCCGATCCAGGTTGGATGCGCCGGCCGCTTCGCTGGAGCAGATTCGATCGGTCTCGCAGGTGGATCCGCGCAGTGTTGGCGCAATTGCTGATCTGATCCACGAGGGCGGTGTGGAAGCCGATCGCGTGTCAACGGCGTATGCCGAGGGACGGGCGCAGGTACGACGATACATGTTCGTCGCGGCGTTTGTGGCGACGGTCGCCGTGGTTGTGGGTCTGGTGCTCGAGCCGCGCATCGCTGTCGTTGCAGGAGTGCTTTCGGCCGTGGCGCTCGGGCTCAGCGTGCATCGACAGCTCCGCCAACGGTCCCTTCGTCAGAGGCTCGAAGAACTGGAAGATGATCAGAGCGCGCTCGAGCAGCGGTTTGCCGACGAAGCGGTTGACATCAGCAGTCTGACCCGGGAGCGTGTCAGGGCGACGCGAACAGGTGTCTTGGTGGTCAATGAGCTCGTCACGCTGGCGCAGGATTACCTCGAGTGCGCAGACATTGTCGACACGATGGAGCAGCGATATGCTCGCGCGGAATCATCGTTGCGCGAGATTGCTGCGCGTGTCTATGCGTATCCCGTCAGTCTCGACGTGGTCGGCGCGGCTTCGGTAGACCCAAACGCCGATGTGACTGAACTCATTCAGACACTGGAGCGCGTCGTAGCGCATTGCCATGATGCTGCGCGCGTTAACGACGAGGCGCTTGCGTCGCAACGAGACCTGGTGGTGCGGCTTGATGGGATTGAGGCAGCACTGCAGGATGTCATCAAGACTGAAGAGCATCTTTCAACCCGACTCGCTGCCTTTGGAGATGGTGATCTTCGGAATGGGCTGGACAGGTTAGCGACGGCCCGCGAGGCCAGACGACAGGCGCAGATACTTGAGAGCGCTTTGAAGGATCGGGACCTGGGTGGGCTCGCCGCGGACGGGACGAAGCCGGCCTCCGCGCGCGCTGAGCTTCGGCTCGAGGTTGAGTCAATTGAGTCGCGGCTTGACCGCGCTCGTGAAGAAGCGGTCGGGTACCGCGAGGAGTTGGCCGGGCTGCGCGTGCACCCGTCCCTTTCAGATGTCGAGAGTGACCTGCACACGGTTGAGGCGGAAATCGATCGAGCCCGGACTCGTCATGATGAGCTGCGATTCCTCGAGGCGGTTGTCAAGCGAGCTGATGCACGTTTTCGAGATCGGCACCAACCTGATGTGATCGCTCGCACAAACGAGTACCTGACCGCGATCACCGACGGGCGGTACCGTGGTGTGGCCGTCGACGAGACTACGGGCGAGCTGGTGGTCTTCGGCGCGGGCTACCCACAGCCCATGCCCGTGAAGTCCGCCGTTAGTCGGGGCACCCGGGATCAGGTGTATTTGAGTCTGCGTCTGGCCCTGGCAGATCATATGGACGAAGGGCGGGAGCGCCTTCCGATAGTCTTGGACGAGGTCTTCGTCACGTGGGATGAAGGCCGGCGCCAAAGCGCCTATCCGATACTGGCTGACCTGTCGCAGCGACGCCAAGTGATAGTCACGACGTGCCACAAGTGGTTCGAAGAGGAGGTTATGGTGCACCTCGACGCAAAGGTCGTGCACGTTGTGGACGGCGTCGAACGCGCCCGGGCGGGAGAGGTCGGCTAGCAAGAGTTGCGCCTCGTTTGCCGCTGCAGTAGACTGGCGCGCAGAAAATGGCATCGATCTTCAACCAACACCAGGCAATAATTGAGGCGACCAATGCGCACATTCCTGACGGTTCTACTTGGCTGCTTTTTCGCTGTCACCGCCGCCACAGCGCAGACCGGGATAACAGTTGAGCCCGCGGCGGGTCTCTCGTTCCCGACGAAAGACAATTTCAAGGACTTCTACGAGACCGGGCTGCATCTCGGTGGACGTGCGGGCTACGCCATCACCGAAAACATCAGCGTGACGGCCGCCCTCGGCTATAATCGATACTCGTCGAAAGACCAGTTCTTCCCGGAGGCTCGTCTCGCGAAGGGGAACGGCGTCGAGGGATTTGACCCGGATAGGACCTTTTCGATCGTCGGGATAAAAGGTGGCGTGCAGTACGGCGGCGCCGTTAACGAGACCATCGGCTACTTCGCGGGTGCCGAGGTCGGGCCAGTCAATCAGAAGACGAGTTTCTCCAACGGGTCGTTCTCTCAGTGGGACTTCGGCTTCGGGTTCTACGGTGGTGCGCGATACTTCTTCACTCCGACCACTGCGGTCGGATTCGGCCCCGCGTTCAACCTGGTCACATCAGACGGAGAGTCTTATCACTACCTGGATTTTCTGATTTCGGTGTTATTCTCGATCTAGCTGCAGACCGGACTGCTTGCACCGTAGGGGTGCGCCACCAAGGCGCACCCCTTTTTTGTGCTCGGCCGCGACGGATGTCCTTATCCGTGGACGATTTGTTGCTTCCGCATTGCCCACAATGATGGACGGCTAGATTGCCCGAAATGGCCTGTAGGACGTTCCAGGGCGATTTCGCTCGGCGTGTCGCGCTCGGCAAAGCCTTTGAAGGCTGATCCGAAAGCGCAATGAGAAAACACCCAAAGAGGCAGAACCATGAAACGGATACAAATAGCCGCTGCAGGAGCGATTTTGATTGGCCTTATGGCCGGATGTGACGGAGTTGGATACGACGGTCGCGACGGCCTGGATGGTCGGGACGGGAGAGACGGCCGCGACGGTATCGTCAACGTCTTCAGCGTCAACTTCGTTTTTTCGCTGCAGGACGCCATCATCAACGACAATGTGGCTTCTGCTCAGTTCTCGGTTCCAGATTTGACCGCCAGTGTCGTCGACGACGGTGCCGTGTTGCTGTTCTTCCGCGAGCAGGGTACCTGGACCGCGATGCCGTTCACCTATGGCATCGAGTCGGCAGACATCAACGCTGTCGACTACACGGTCGCCCTGAATTTTGGCTACGAAGTTGGATTCATTGAGCCTTTCTATGAGGCGTCAATCAATCTCGACCAGATTCCTGACGACGTCGTGCCTGATCGCGAGATGAAGGCTGTGATAATTGACGGCTTTCTGGCAGGCAAAAAAGGCGTGGATTTCAGCGACTACGAAGCTGTAAAAGCCGCTTTTGGGCTCCAGGACTAGCTACTCAACAGTCTCATTCCTGGTCCCTGAAATGGACACCACAAAGGCCTTCGATATGTCTATAGAACATCTTTCGCGTGCCGATACCCCGTCTACACGTAACGTTGACCCAGCCGGCATTCGGAATATGCTACACGAAGACTACAAACCACAGAGCAGTACGCGGCGGGGCAACACCCCTCATCTTCGAAGGTTTCTAACGACCTTCTTCAGGACCGCTCTGGATGAGTATCGCGAGGCCGGATGTCCGTTTGGCAAAAACGTCGACGCAATGTTGATCTGGTTTGAGTACAACCAGAAGACCACGGAAAACTGATCTCAACGCGCTCCAGTGTAGAAGGGGGATCCGCTCAGCGGGTCCCCCTTTTCTTTTTCTTCATGGCCAGTCCACGTCGCGGCTAGCGCGCAACAATGAACTGTCCGGCGGCGGATTGGGTGCCGGTGGTCACGGTC
>JANQRN010000283.1 GCA_028284545.1 Rhodothermales bacterium
GATCTCGAGGCAGGCGAGGTTTGCGAGCCAGACGAGTGACGCCTCCTCTGTCGCGATCATGTAGTCAATCGGTTTGTCGCCTCCGAGGTTGACGTACCGAAGCCACTCCGGCGCCCAGTCTGGTCGGTTCTTCTGGAAAAAGCTTTCGCCGAATATGCCGTCGGGGTAGCGTACGAGTGACAGTGCCCTGTCCCGGATGTGCTGGAGGATGGTCGGTGCGATCCTGAGGTAAAACGCGATGACCTCCGCCTTGACCACTGGATCATTTGGAAACAGAACCTTTTCCAGGTTCGAAAGCTCGATCTGCCTTCGTCCAACTTGGGCTATTTGCGAGGTTCTGGCCATCAGGCGTCACGGTGCAAGAAAATGCCTTAAGTGAGGGGCATATGCACCCGATTCTCTGAAAATACTGCGTACCCCGAAGAGTAAGGCGCTCAAACCGCATACACGCACCCCACACCCCCGTCCATGAACAACGCTTCTCTCGAAAATCGCGACCGCATTGACGCTGAGTTGGAGACGCTCCAGCGATGGTACGACGAGTTGGCTGAGTACCTCGAGCAGGGCCTGAGGGACAAGGGTGTCACGCAGGACGAGTTCTCGAATGCTGCTACGATGGCGACGCGCGTCCTCATCCGACTAAAAGCGCTCTACAACTCCCGGGTCTAACGGCAGGCGTTCGTCCTGCGTACCGGTCGCTTCGTACCTTCAGGTATGCGGCGATACCTGGTTGAGCAACTTGCTGACATCTACCGGCAGCATGGTCCGGAGCGGATCATCGTGCTCGTTCCGACCCGGCAGGTCGGGTACAACATTGCGCGTTGGCTGGCCGCCTCTGGCACGAATCACGCCAACCTTGAATTCCATTCGACAGCCAGCCTGGCTGAATCGGTGGTTGATCGATATGGACCGCCGATTTGGTTGGCCGATAGAGATGACCTTCGGCTTGCGGCTGCGCAGGCGCTTCAGGTTGTTTCGAGTCGCGGAGACTTCTATTTCGGCAGGTCGACCGGGGCCGGTTTTATCGCAGCTACCGCCCGTTCTCTCAGCGCACTTCGCGATGCCGGTATTGGTCCCAATGACGTGCGGGAGGCAGGGCAGACTGGTTCGCGGCGTGACAAGCGGCGTGCGGCATCTGTCGCCCGATTGCTTGATGCCTATCGCGGCGCGCTGAATGAGCGCGGGCTGACCGATGCAGCCGATCTGTATCAACTGGCAACCACCCTCGCGACCCGCAATAACTACACTGCTGGCGCTGCACTGTGTGTTCTCGACGAGGTCATCGCTGTGCCGGCGGCCGAGGCGTTTGTACGTGCGGTTGCACCCGATCACCTTTTTCGCGTCGGAGCCGATCAATACGACTTTGATCTCCCACAGTTAGCCGCCGCGCGCGTGCTGTCAGACTGGCCCGCTTGCGATCTATCCGGGTATGCTGAGCCGTCTGCTCCTACCGTCGGGTTGCGCCTCGGTGCGACCTCAGAGGGCGCAGAAGGGTCGTCGCGTATCGCTGTATTTACGGCGCCCGCTCCCGAGCGAGAAGTGCAGGGCGTTCTTGGTGATATCGTCGCGAGTGGGATTCCGTTTGAGCAGTGCGAGCTGGTCTATACCAAAGCCGACTACCTGACTATTATCGAGGCGAGTGCGATAGCCGCCGGCGTACCGTGCGAGTTTGGCCAGGGCAGGCCAGCGGTCGGCACAGCGGTTGGACAGGCGCTTTTCGGATTCTACGGTTGGCTGGCTGGTGGGCGTAAGGTTGTGGAGCTGATTGATCTTCTGTCGGTCAGATGCCTGAAGTTTTCCGATCGCGAGGGAAGATTCGTTGCGCCCGACGCCGTTGGCGAGTTGCTGCGGAGGCATGCTTCAGGAAGAGGAGTCGAAGCCTACGCTGCTGCCCTGCGACAGGAGTCCCATCCGGAGGCACGCAGACGCGCTGCGAATGCTGCGCAGGCCCTGTCACTGTTTCTTGAAGACACTTCGGTAGAAGAGACGACCACCGTCGGCGATGTTGCCAGCGCGGGCTTGCGCCTTCTCGATACCTATCTGTGGCGGCAGTACGAAAGCGAATCAGCTCGCACCCGGGATGGCGCTGCCTGTGCTTCACTCACCGAACGTCTGCGTAGACTGGAAGACGAACGTGTCGCGATGCCAATATCCTCAGCGGCAAGGTTCGTTATGGCGATGGTGAGCGACCATCGTTACGCGACATCCTCCGCCGCTCCCGGCGCGATATACGTCGTACCACTGGAGGCGGCGTCGTACAGCGGACGCGCGCACACGTTCGTCGTCGGCCTTGACGAGCATTCCTTCCCCGGCAGTCAACACGAAGACCCACTCGTGCTTGACCATGAGCGGGTACGACTTTCACCGGCGCTTCCACTCTTGCGGAGCGAGTCATCTCGACGCATTTTCCGACTGGAACGCGCGCTCCGGGGTGCCGGCGAAGCTGTTACGCTGGTCGGACGCGGACTTGATCTGATCTACGGAAAGCGTATCGAGTTGAGCCCGGTTGTGACGGCATTCTGCGAGCGGAGAGGTTTGACCATCGGCACCAGTCCATACGCGCC
>JANQRN010000296.1 GCA_028284545.1 Rhodothermales bacterium
TTGCGGTTACGCAAAACTACCCGAATCCGTTTAGTAGCAGCACGACGATACGATATACGACCGGGCAGGCCGGTCACGTCACGATTGACGTGTTCGACATGTCGGGTCGCAAAATCCAGCGAGTTGTGGACCAGCATCAACCTGCGGGCGAACACGAGACACGCTTCGACGCAGGCCGACTTCCCGCCGGCACGTACATCTATCGGCTTGAGGCCGATGGCATTACCGAGTCGCGACAGATGACGTTGGTCAAGTAGCACTCCACCACTAACAGGACCATGTTCAACTTCCACTCCCGGTTATCCGGACGCCTCGCCGTGATGGCGACGGCGACACTGCTCGGCATTTCGCTGGCAGGATGCGATTTCATCGGCCTCGGAGGAGGCGACGACTCCGATTCTGGCCCCGGACTCTTTCCGGTCAAGATTGATGGCTCCTGGGGCTTTATCAATCAAGACGGACGAATCGTCATCACGCCACAGTACGAAAACGTCGAACCGTTCTCTGACGGATCGGCCGCGGTGCAAATAGGCGGCAACTGGGGTTACATCGATACTTCGGGGCTGCTCTGGATGGGCCCCAACTACCGCGTCGCCGGACAGTTCTCAGAAGGCCTCGCCCCCGTTCGCGGAACGGACTTCAGTTCGCTCTACGGATACATCAACAACGTTGGCGAGCCCGTAATTGCACCGGCCTACGACCTCGCCCTTCCGTTCAGCGAAGGCCTGGCTCCAGTACGCATCGATGGCCAGTGGGGCTTCATCGATCGTGCCGGCAATCTCGTGGTCGCCGCGCAATACAGCGACGCGCAGCAGTTCTCTGAGGGGCTTGCCGCTGTCGAGGGCCGCGACGGTTGGATCTACATCGACCGCTCAGGCGGCGTCGCGATCGATCCGTCTTTTGCGATCAACTCGGCCACGCCGTTCTCCGAAGGACTCGCTGCATTTGCAACGAACGACGGCTGGGGATACCTGGATCGCTCGGGGACACCGGTGATTTCACCCCAGTTCCAGGAAGCTTCCGCGTTCTCTGACGGTCGCGCCGCGGTTCGCGACGGGCGGTTCGGCTACATCAACTCTCGAGGCGACGTCGTCATCGAAAGCCAGTTTGCGGGGGCGGGCAGCTTCAGCGAGGGACTGGCGCCCGTTCGATTCAACAGCGAGTGGACATTCATCGACGTCAAGTCTGGTCGGGTTGTGATCAACAAGACGTTTGAAGAAGCTGACCCATTTGTTTCCGGAATTGCGCGCGTCAGCGATGGCGGCGACAACCCCCGGATCGGATACATAGATCGCAACGGTGAGTACGTCTGGTACCCAACACGATAGAACGATGAAACGACACGCAACACTTGCCAATATTGGCATCGCAGCAATCCTGTCGATGCTCGTCGTCGGGTCGGGATGCGACACCCTCGGTCTGGGGGGCGGCGGAGACGCCGACGAAGTCAACCTCTTCCCGATTGAACTCGAAGACCGCTGGGGATACATCAACGCCGACGGGCGCGTGGTAATCCAGCCACAGTTCAGCGCGGCATCGCATTTTGAAGACGGTGTGGCAGCCGTTCGGTCAAGTAGCTGGGGCTGGGGCTTCATTGGCCCAGATGGAGAATACGTGATCGAACCGCAGTTCTCCTCAGCACGTGGTTTCTCTGAAGGAGTTGCCGCTGTTCGCTTCGACGGACGATGGGGCTTCATCAATCGCGATGGCTCCTTTGTGATCAACCCTTCGTTTACGGGTGCCTATCCGTACTCCGACGGCCGCGCGTTTATCCGAACGAGCGACTGGGACTGGGAGTACGTCGATCGCGACGGGAACGTCATCCGAACTGATGACACGCCGCGTTTTGACGAAAACGACGAGGGCACCTTCAACGACGGGCTCGCACTCGTCCGTCGCGACGGTACTTTCGGCTACATCGACACCGCGACGCGACCGTTCATTCCACTCCAGTACACCGAGGCGCGCGCGTTCTCAGATGGTCGCGCCGCAATCAAGATCTCAGATCGTTGGGGCTACATCGATACGGCAAAGAACACCGTTATCGACCCGCAGTACATCAGCGCAGGTTCGTTCATGGACGGCCTCGCTCCCGTTCGCGCTAGTGGAAACACTTGGGGCTACATCGATCGTTCTGGCAACGTCGTCGTGACCGAGCAGTTCGAGGCGGCGAGAGCGTTCAGCGAGCGGCGCGCAGCCGTCATGGTTGACGGCCAGTGGGGCTTCATCGACACCAACGGCAATCTGATCGGCAACGCGGAATTCGATGAGGTCCGCGACTTCCGCAACGGCCTCGCCCGCGTCTACAAGTTCTTCGGAGAAGACGAACGCATGGGCTACATCGACGGCGCCGGCAAATACGTGTGGTTCCCGACGGACTAGCCGTTGATCGACCACGCTAACTAGTGATGCACCAGGAATGGCCCACCTAAGTGGGCCTTTCTTGGTTTTGACAAGTACTGCGGAATGGCTATTGCATAGTCGGTGTCTAACCCAAAAACCGGCCATCCCGGGAGAAGCGCTCAGATGACGAAACAAGAGTACCTGGCTCTTTTCAGGCCCGCAAAACCGCGAAACCGCAACGATCAGCAAGTGCTGAAGGGCGCGCCCCTACGTGTCACGGCTGGGCTGGAGCCTTACGCAGCAAGCCTCGACCCGTCAAGTGCTGCGCATTTTCTGCGCAGAACCGGATTTGGTGCGCGACCCGATGACGTCGCAGCACTGGTCGGACAATCCGCGTCCCAGGTAGTGGACACGCTCATCGACGATGCCGTTGCCCTTCCACTCCCCGATCCCCCGGTCTGGGCCGACAACGCTCCGCCAAATCCAAACACCCAACCCGACGAGTTTGCGCAGTACATCACTGACAACAACGAGTGGGCAAACGAATACCGGTACGAGTGGGTAGAGCAACTCTACGCGGTGGGGTTCCGTGAACGCGTCGCGTTCTTCTGGCACAACCACTTCGTCACGTCTATCGGCAACTACATTCTGGCGCCCTTTGCGCATCGATACGTGACGCTGCTCCGGCAGTACGGGCTGGGCGATTTCAAGCAGTTTGTATACGACATGGGCATCGAGGCGGCGATGCTCATCTACCTCGACGGCGTCAACAACAATGTGACGAGCCCAAACGAGAACTACGCCCGCGAGCTGCTTGAGCTGTTCACGATGGGACAGGAGACGGCCGGCGGTTTTCAGAACTACACGGAGACGGATATTCAGCAGATCGCGAAGGCGCTCACCGGTTGGCAGGTTGACTACTTCGCACTGACTGTGAACTTCAATCCGCTTCTTTTCGACGACAGCGAAAAGACGTTCCTGAACAACACGGGTAACTACGCTTACGCCGACGTTGTCAATATCGTCTTCCAGGAACGATCCAGCCAGATAGCAGAGTTCGTCTGCCGCAAGTTGTATCAGGAGTTTGTCTACGAGGTGGCCGACGAGACGATCGTCACGCAATTGGCGGGCATCCTCCTGGCAAACGACTTCGACATTGCGTCAGTGCTGCGCGTCCTGCTCAAGAGTGCACACTTCTTTGACGCTGAGGTTCGTGCCTCGCGCATCAAGAGCCCCCTCGAGATGCAAATCAGCATGTTGCAGGAAACGATGGCGACATACCCCAACGACACGTTTGTCCTGGCCGCGCGGATCGGATTCATTCTGAACCAGATTGTACTGAACCCTCCCAACGTCGCCGGCTGGCCTGGGTACCACACCTGGATCGACACGACGAGCCTGCCGCTGCGCTGGATCGTTCCCGACTTCCTCTTGACCGGTGGAGACGGCACGATGCTAGCCGACCTGGTACCATTGGCCGAGGAAGTACATGACCCACAGGATCCGCTTGCCGCATTCTACCTGCCGATGGCCCTGGCGCGGGCAATGATTCAAGTGCCCATCGATGAGTTGGACATCAAACCGGTGGACGACGATTTCGCCGGCGACCTCGAAAACTTCCCGATACCCGAGCAGGTCCTGAACGAACCTGAGTACGTGAGAACCCTCGCCAAGGTATTCCTCGGCGGGACACCGTGGTACGAGTGGAGTGTCTTCCAGGAAGGCGCAAGTGTGAGAATCTTCTTCTTTCTCCGGTACCTGATGCAGCTACCGGAATATCAGTTGACCTAGGGGCGTAGCATGTGTAAACAAGACAAGCACCCGAAGCAGGCAATTCCGTTTGGAGCCGCACTCGAGCATGGCGAGGCCCACCAGAAGCACCACAGTTCGTGGTCTCGACGAGATTTTCTGGCCTCACTTTCCGGTGCCGCGGCTGGAACCGTTCTTGTCGGCGGCACTCCGGTATCAGCGTTTGGAGGCAGCTCCTTGCTGCAGCGGCTCGCCCACGCCGAGACAGACCGCGTCCTGGTACTGATTCAGTTGGCCGGAGGCAACGACGGTCTCAACACCATCATCCCGGTCGACAACGACGACTACTATCAAGCCCGTCCGCAAATCGGAATTCCCAAGACGGGAACGCCGCAACTGGCAACGGGCGTGGGTATTCATCCGCAGTTGTCCCCTACACTCCCGTTGTATGGAGACGGCGATATGGCCGTGCTGCACAGCGTGGGGTATCCATCACCGAACCTGTCTCACTTCCGCTCAACCGACATCTGGATGTCGGGAAGCGAATCAGACGAGGTAATCACCACGGGTTGGGCGGGCCGTTACCTTGATAAGGAGTTCCCTGATTTCGATGAGTCCCCTCCTGCCAATCCGCTCGCCGTTCAAATCGGGGGAAACTCAACGCTGATGTTTCAGGGACCGGCGGCGAACATGGGCATGACCATGGCCAGCCTCCAACTATTCACGCAGATCGCCGAGACCGGTGAGCTATACGACCCAGACGATGTACCCGGCACGTCCTACGGTGCCGAAATGGGGTTTGTACGCTCGGTCGCCAACGAAGCGTTCACCTACGCCGAGGCCGTCCAAGACGCCGCCGCTACTGGGACCAACAACGTCGAATATCCAGCCAACAATCCGCTTGCCGCCAACCTGGCTGTCGTGGCCCAGCTGATCTCCGGCAACCTTGGCGCACGGATCTACACGGTCGTACTGGGCGGTTTTGACACGCACGCCGGGCAACTCAATCGACACGATCTGCTGATGCGCTACATCGGCGAGGCGGTCGCCGCCTTCCAAAGCGACCTCGAGACCGCTGGAAACGCCGACCGCGTGCTGACAATGACCTTTAGTGAGTTTGGGCGACGCGTAAATCAGAACGGATCCGCGGGGACCGATCACGGTACAGCCGCACCCCTCTTCCTATTCGGCACCGGTGTTCGGGGCGGACTCTATGGCGGCCTGCCAGACTTGCAGAACCTCGACTCCAACGGCAACCTGATACACCAAACGGATTTCCGATCGGTGTACACGACCGTCCTGTACCACTGGTTTGGTCTAAGCCGACTGGAGACGGACGATATCTTCGGAGGGTCGTTCCCACTCATCGACTTCATAGCCGAGCCCGCGTCGCAGGTTGGCGTCGACGCACCTCCGGTGGTAGCCGACTTCTCGCTGAAACAGAACTATCCGAACCCGTTCAACTCCGCGACGACGATATCGTATTCGCTGCGCCAACCGACTCGCGTCAGACTGGACATCTTCGACGTACAGGGACGGCTCGTGCAACGTGTGGTGGACCGGGACCAGTCGGCCGGCGCCTACGCGTATCCGGTTGATGCCGGGCACCTGCCGAGTGGCACCTACTTCTACAAGATCGAGACGAACTTCGGCACGGAGTCGCGAAAGAT
>JANQRN010000302.1 GCA_028284545.1 Rhodothermales bacterium
CCATCCCGCATCCGGTTGACGCCGGCATTGTAGGTACCGATCCAGATGTCGCCCAGGTTGTCTTCGGCTACGACGTTGACTGCGGTACTCGTCATTCCGTTGCTCTCGCCAAACGCCGTGTACGAGCGTCCGTCATACCTGAACAGCGCGCTGGCGCCCGCGATCCACAACCGGTCGCGAGAGTCTGTGAACAGCGCATAGATCGACTTGTCCGTTATGCCGTCGACGGAGTCAACGACACTGATCTGTCCTTCACGGTAGCGCGCCAAACCCATCCGAGTGCCAAACCACATACTGCCATCTGCAGTGCCCGAGATTGAGATGACCTGGTTGTGCGGCAGTCCATGTCGCGTGTCGAAGGTGCGCATCCGCCCGGCGGACATTCGCGTGACTCCTCCTTCGTCACTCCCGACCCATATGCGATTCTGTGCATCAGCATAGACGCCGAGAATCTCGTCGTCAGGGAGTCCCTCGGTGGGCGTGAAGTTCACGAAGCGACCCGTGCGCAGTCGCACCAGCCCGCCACCGTCGGTGCCTATCCAGACGCTTCCTTCGCGGTCCTCGATGATTGAGCGAATACTCTGATCGGGGAGACCGTTTGAGGTTGTGAGGAGCTCGACGCGCTGGTTGTAGATCCGCGCCAGGCCGGCGTCATCAAACCCGACCCAAATGCTGCCTCCGCGATCTTCCAGGAGTGACCGAATCGTCGCCTCGGGCATATCGCGGCCTGCAAACGGCTTACTCGCGGTTCCATTCCGCAGAAGGATCAGACCTTCGGACCGCGAGCCGATCCATATCGTGCCGTTGGACGATTCCATCAGCGCGGTGATATCAACGTCAACGGCCGGCGGTAGCCCCTCGTCGGTGAACCTGACACCGTTGAAGTAGGCAAGTCCCTCGCTCGTCCCTGCCCAGATCGTCCCGTGTTTGTCCGTTAACAGCGCTGCGACGTTGTTGGTCGGCAGGCCCTGATCTTGTCGGTAGGTCGCTACCGTGTCACGCTTGACGCGACTTACGCCCGCGGTTGTGCCTGCCCAGAGACCACCGTCGAAATCTTCAGTGAGCGCGGTAATGACATCGTCAGCCAGACCGTGATCAGTTGTTATGGTGCGGAAGGACTTGTTTACGTAGTAACTGAGCCCGCCGCCTCGCGTCCCCACCCACAGCGTGTTCGTGGAGTCGCGGTATAGGGTCGAGACCGTGTTCTTGTTCGGCTCCTGATTGAATGTCCCGAACACATCGAACTCCCGACCATCGAATCGAACGATTCCTTCCTGCGTACCGATCCACAGGTAACCGTCGGCAGTCTGTACAATCGAGGAGATCGACTTCTGCGGGAGGCCGTCTTCGACAGACCAAACGTCACGCGTGTACTGGGTGACTGAGAGGTCCGGATCCATACCACGAACCTGTCCCAACACGACCGAAGTCGTGCAGGTCAGGAGCACAGCTACAAGGGTGAAAATCCGGTAGAGCATTCGCCTCATTGGGAACGGCGACCTTTGATGTCGCCGCGCACGGTACTGGAGAATTATCGACCCACGAATTGCCTCCTTAAGGCGTTTCGGAAGCGCTAACCCTATGACTTGCAGGGCTCAAGGTTATGCGCCGGAGATGCCTCGGGTCTTGATATGACAACCCTCCCGAGACACAGCAACTAATCCGATCGACCTACGATGTATCGGCGCTCTGGTAGTGCTTTGCAAGCGGCTGTACGTGCAATTGCCCTGTTCTTAATGGGCGTCTCGACCGTACGCCCGAGTATGGCGCAATTGGTTAGCGACTCCACGTATTCGTGGCGGTCATACGCGAGCATTGCCAGCTGTTCGATTTCAATCTATGCCACCCATTCGACCCGGGAGAAGACTCGAACCAAACTGGTAGTCATCCGAGAGATTGCCGACAACGCAGGTCCCGCAGCGACCGCGGATGCGCGCTACCTGGCTGACCGGATCGCGCGCGACTTCGGTTTTGACCCCGTTGAGGCCGTATGGGTGTTCCACTGGGGGAGCTTCAGTTACACCGGCGCCGCAGACAGCCGCAGGGAGCTATTTGTTCGCGCCACCTTCCGGCGCACCGACTCCGGTACACTCGGGGGAGCACTATGGCGAATCGTGTCGCGGGAGCAGCTTGAAGAGCTGACTGATCGCGCCTTCTCAGGATTCGATTCTGAACTGGGTCAAGGCGCCAGGCGGGAGACCTTCCAGCGGTTGGATGCACCGAGTTCGTACACGACTCGGTCATGCAATCTGCTCGGCCTTCCTTGCCAGAACTCAACGCGGCTGGGTGAAATGACGTAGCCACCCCAGTGTGACGGGCACGGGACGTCACGTTCTCCGAAGCGTTTCTCGATCTCGACCAAACGCTCTTCGAGTACTTCACGAGACGCAATCATTCGGCTCTGTGGGGAAGCCCACGCGCCGAGTCGACTGCCCCGCGGTCGCTGCACGAAATAGGCGGAGGCCTCTTCGTGATCCAGTTTCGTGGCTGTGCCCTCGACCCGAACCTGACGCTCCAGCGCCATCCAGTGGAAGACGAGTGCCGCACTCGGGTTGGCAGCCAACTCAACGCCCTTGCGGCTTTCGTGGTTGGTGTAGAACGAAAAGCCACGCTCATCGACGCCTTTCAGGAGCACAATGCGTGCTGCCGGCTTCCCCTCGCTGTCAACCGTCGCAAGCGTCATCGCGTTGGGCTCTCTGACCTCCACCTCCAGGGCCTCCTGAAACCACGTCGAAAACTGCGTCAACGGATCACTCGCCACGTCGTGCACGTCTAGCGACAGCCTCTGGTATTCCTGGCGCAACGCGGCGATGTCTGTACCTTTGCTCATCTTGTACCAAACTTCGTGTACCAAACCCCTGGTAGCCTGACCGGGAACTAACGGCAAGGTATTCAAGACCACACTCCGGTTCCAGCAGACCCGTTGACTGGAAGCTAGTGGACAAACTGTTTTCCAATGGCCGATTTCGACAAACGGATAGAAACATTACTCGCGAGCGCTGGCATGTCGCCAGACCTGCAAACGGGCGCCGTGGTACCACCAATCCACCTGGCGACAACCTTCGAAAAGACGGCGGCGGGCGGTTTCCACTATACGCGGGAAGCAAATCCGACGCGTCAGACGCTGGAAAGTGTACTGGCGAAGATCGCCGCAGGTACAACGGCCGTGGCCTTCTCGTCCGGAATGGCAGCTGCGGCGTCAATAGTCGGCGCACTCGGGGCTGGAAGCCGGGTTGTATATCCGGCTGACGTCTACGTGGGTGTCCGAAAACTGCTCCGTGACGTCGCTCCGAGGTGGGGCATTGAGGCGCATCCTGTAGCGTTCGACGACATCGAGAACGTTGCTTCAATCGTCAATGAAAGCACGTTGGTGTGGGTTGAGACGCCTTCCAACCCAATGCTGAGAATCACCGACATCCAGGCGGTTGTTGACATGGCAAGGTCTCGTGGCGCACGCACCCTTGTCGACAATACGTGGCCGACACCGCTCATTCAAAAGCCGCTAGCACTCGGAGTTGACTTCTCGCTGCACTCGCTGACCAAGTACATCGCCGGGCATACAGATGTCCTTGGCGGCGCGATCATCGCGGCCGACGAAGGTCCGCTGGTTGACGCGATTCGGGAGCAGCAGATCGTCGCGGGCGCTGTTCTTGACCCGTTCTCCTCCTGGCTGACGCTGCGCGGCCTTCGTACCCTTGCCGTTCGCATGCAAGTTGCTTGCGACAACGCGGATAGGCTGGCCTCATTTCTCTCTGAGGATAACCGCGTTGCGCGCGTTCACTACCCGGGACTCCCCACTCATCCCGGGCGGCCGACCGCGGAGAAGCAGATGTCACGGGCGGGCGCAATGTTGTCGTTTGAGACGCGCGCTGGTGCGGAAGGCGCGATGGCGGTTGCAGAACGAACAAGGGTGTTTGTAAACGCCACCAGCCTTGGCGGTACCGAGAGCTTGCTGGAACACCGTGCATCGTCGGAGGGACCCGGTACGCCGACACCCGAAACGCTAATCAGGGTGTCGGTGGGTATCGAGCACGTCGACGACCTCATTGCTGACCTCGACCAGGCGCTCAGCGCAGCGTAAGTCGACGATGGGGCGACCTGTCGTATATTCGCGGCGAATTTGACCACACCGGGATGAGACTACCGTTTGCGCTAGCACGAAGGTTCGTTGCCGCTGAGACCCTTTCTGGCGCCTTTCCGGCACTGGACGCCATCCACGAAAAGGGCCTGGCGACGACGCTGGATCTCCTGGGCGAATACATCAAGGATCGCTCACTGGCGGCGGAGGCGCGGGACGAGTATATCAGCCTCGTCGAGACGGTTGGAGAGCGATACTCGGGTACCGAGCGCGACGGTCGCAACATCTCTATCAAGCTCTCGATGATGGGTCAGAAGATCGATGAGGACTTCTGCCTCGACAACCTCCGCGCATTGCTGGCGGTCGCCAAGCAGCACGACGTTTTTGTACGGCTCGACATGGAGGGGACCGACATCACGGATTCTACCCTGGCGATGTTCGAGGAGGTCTACCCGCACTACCCCGACAACGTTGGTGTGGTACTACAGGCCTACCTGAAACGCACTGCTGCAGACATCGATCGCATGTGCGAGCTAAAGGCCCGCGTCCGACTTTGCAAAGGTGCTTATCGCGAGCCCGCTTCACTTGCGCATCAGGACATGAAGACCATCCGCGAGCGCTACGTCGTGTACATGAAGCAGTTGTTGACAGACGGGCGATACCCGGCGATTGCAACGCACGACGATTTGCTCATCGGCGCGACACGTTCTTTTGTCGACCAGCACGGCATTGCACCTGACCGCTTCGAGTTCCAAATGCTCTACGGGATGCGGCCCGCAACACAAGAGCAGATCGTACGGGACGGCTACCGTATGCGGGTGTACGTACCCTACGGTCGACAGTGGTATCCCTATTTCACCCGCCGGCTGCGAGAGCGCAAGGAAAACGTCTGGTTTGTGTTATCGACTTTCTTCCGCCGATAGCGCGGGGGCGGTAGCTCTTGATTCTTCTTCAGCAAGCCAGCGTTCGGCGTCAATGGCGGCCATGCATCCCGTTCCGGCGGCCGTCACGGCTTGTCGGTAGACGTGATCCTGGGCGTCACCACTCACAAAGACGCCCTCGATGTTGCAGTGTGTCGAGTCGGCCTTTGTGATGACGTATCCGTTCTCGTCCATGTCCAGCCAACCTCGAAACACGTCGGTGTTCGGACTGTGACCTATCGCGACGAAGAAGCCACCCACGGGAAGCGTTGATTTCTCACCGGTCTCGCGGTTCTCAAGCGCGAGTCCCTCCACGTCATTCTCGCCCAGAACGTCGGTCACCACCGTATTCCAAATGAAGGTGATTTTCTCGTTCGCCCGCGCACGATCCTGCATGATCTGAGAAGCACGCAGTTCGTCACGGCGGTGGATCACGAAGACCCGTGAACCGAAGCGCGTCAGGAATAGCGCCTCTTCCATCGCCGTATCACCACCACCCACAACAGCTATGTCGACGTCACGAAAGAAGGCGCCGTCACACGTTGCGCAGGCTGATACCCCACGGCCGAGAAGTCGCTTCTCGTTCTCGAGCCCCAGGTAGCGAGCCGAGGCACCGGTCGCGACGATTAGACTTCTCGTACGAATCGGCTTCTCCTCGTCGACGATTAGCTTGAACGGCCGCTCCGACAGGTCAACGGATGTTACAACTCCGTATTGCAGATCTGCACCAAAGCGGGACGCCTGTGCCTCAAACTTCTGCATCATCTCCGGGCCGAGAACACCGTCTGGAAATCCCGGGTAGTTCTCAACATCCGTTGTTGTGATGAGTTGGCCACCGGGTTCGGGACCCTGAAACACCAACGGCTTCAGGTTGGAGCGCGCGGCGTAAAGTGCGGCCGTCAGTCCGGCCGGCCCAGACCCCACTACTACAACATCGTGGACCGATGCCGAGTCAAAGTCGAGTGCCTCAAAAGGCGCTCCGTCAAAGTTCTCCGGTTTCATCTGCTACGCTGCCAGCAGGGCTTCAAGTCGCTCGACCAACGCTTTCTTGGGCGCAGCACCTACCAACTGGTCCACAACCTGGCCGTCCTTAAAGAAGAGCAGCGTTGGTATCGAACGCACGCCAAACGACGAAGGCACCTGCGGATTAGTGTCCACATCCATTTTCGCGATCTTCGCGCGCCCCTCAAAATCAGCGGCGAGCTCCTCGATCACTGGCGCGATCATGCGACAGGGTCCGCACCACTCGGCCCAGAAATCGATAAGGACGGGCTGGCTGGAGTCAAGGACTTCAGTCTGGAAATTGGCGTCGGTAATGGTGACGTACTTGGTCTCGGCGGTCTCGTTTGCCATGTTCATTGCTTCAGTGCCCTGGTCGGCAGCTGCTTACTTCTTGGTTGGGTTTCAGGCCATCGCGCGAGCGATGGAGTTGTTGTATTCGTCGCTTAGTGTCTCAACGGCGGCGTCTATTACAGCCTGACCGTCAACGTTGATTCTGACGGCGGAATCGGCCGTCTTGCCGATCCTGGTGGCCTTCACCGGCTTGTCGGCGAGCTGGCGCTCGACGTCTGCGACGCGCTCCATAGGCGTCGTGAACACAATCCGCGATTGCGCCTCGCCGAAGAGGATCGCGTCTCGCCTCATCTCAGGCGCCTCAAGGTCTACCTCGCACCCGATGCCGCCGAACACGGCCATCTCAGCCAGACAGACGGCAATCCCTCCGTCGGCCACATCGTGGATAGAGGCTACAAGTCCCTCATGGATCAAGCCGAGCGCAGCGTCCTGAACCGCTTTTTCCTCCGTCAGGTCGAGGTGCGGTGCGTCTCCCGCACACATACCGTGGATGCACGACAGATATTCGGTTCCGCCCAGCTCATTTCTGTGGACCCACGATTCTGGCGTCAACAGCATTACCGCATGATCTGCTTCGGTGAAGTCAGCGCGCGTCCGATGCCGATCAACGTCGGCCACAAGGCCCAGCATGCCAATGGTTGGCGTCGGGAAGACCGCCCCTTCGGGGTTCTCGTTGTAGAACGAAACGTTCCCACCGGTGACCGGCGTATTGAACGTCCGACATGCATCGCCCATCCCGCCGACAGACTCCTTGAACGTCCAATAGACCTCGGGCTTATACGGGTTGCCGTAGTTGAGGCAGTTTGTGATAGCCATCGGTTTCCCACCTGCGCAGACCACGTTGCGGGCCGCCTCGGCTACGGCGATCTGGCCGCCGCGTCTTGGATTCAGGTAGACGTACCTTCCGTTGCAGTCCGTCTTCACCGCGAGCGCCCGATTCGTGCCCTTGATTCGCACAACCGCAGCGTCAGAGGGCCCGGGGCCAACTACGGTATTGGTCCGCACCATGGAGTCATACTGGTCGAAGACCCAACGCTTGGATGCTATGTTTGGAGATGCCATCAGCGTTCGGAGGACTTCGCTTGCATCACCTGACAGATCGGGGATCGTGCCCTGATCAAACGAAGACGTCTCGTCGAGGTAGGCGGGCCGGGTCGTCTCGCGATGATAAACCGGTGCGCCACCCCCGAGCACAAGATGCTCTGCGGGGACATCAGCAACGACTTCGCCGTGCCAGAGGACGCGCACGCGCCCGCCATCGGTAACCTTGCCGATCCGGACCGCATGCAGGTCCCACTTCTCGAAGATGTCCTCGATCACGGATTCCCTGCCAGCCTCGACGACTACGAGCATGCGTTCCTGCGATTCTGAAAGCATGACTTCGTAGGGGGTCATCCCCTCCTCCCTCATCGGCACGCGGTCGACGTGAATCTCCATTCCGCTCTCACCCTTCGCGCTCATCTCGCATGTGGAGCAGGTGATCCCCGCTGCGCCCATGTCCTGAATCCCTACAACCGCACCGCTTTTGATGGCCTCCAGCGTTGCCTCGAGAAGCAGTTTTTCTGTGAACGGGTCGCCGACCTGGACACTCGGTCGCTTCGCCTCGCTCTCCTCAGATATCTCTTCAGATGCAAACGTCGCCCCGTGTATACCGTCGCGACCGGTCGCCGAACCAACGATGTAGACCGGATTGCCTTCTCCAATCGCAATTGCCGAAGCGGTCTGGCCGACCTTCACGATGCCAACACTCATGGCGTTAACAAGCGGGTTGCCCTCGTACGCCGGGTCGAAGTACACCTCCCCAGCGACCGTCGGAACGCCGAACGAGTTTCCGTAGTCACCAATGCCACGAACAACTCCATCGAACAGGTACTTCACGCGCGGACTATCCAGCGGACCAAAACGGAGCGAGTTCAGGGAGCAGATCGGGCGGGCGCCCATGGTGAAGATGTCACGCTGTATCCCGCCAACGCCTGTGGCTGCGCCCTGATAGGGTTCGACCGCTGACGGGTGATTGTGCGACTCAATCTTGAACGCGCATGCGAGACCCTCTCCGATATCTACAAGACCGGCATTCTCTTCACCGGCACCCACCAGGAGTGCCTCGCCGTCGCGAGGCAGGGTCTTCAGAATCGCGATCGAGTTCTTGTACGAACAGTGCTCGCTCCACATGACCGAATAGATGCCGAGCTCTACGAAAGTCGGGGTTCGGCCGAGCTCCTCGAGGATCCATGCGTACTCCTCGTCGGTGAGGCCATGCTCCCTGGCGAGCTCAAGATTGACGGTCGGTTCGGCGGTCAGCGTGTGCGGCATTTATGCGTAGTTGCGGGGCGGTGGTTCGAGCCGTCAGTGGGGCCCCGAAGATACAAACTACTGCGCCGGCAAGGCGACCCGGAGCGCTACGACTACCGCCACAAGGAGCAGCAGAAACACCGATCCAATAATCATTCGTCTTCTCGGCCGAAGGCGGCCCACGAAAACTGCTGAGACAACAAGTGCGACGACCCCACCCAGCATCACGCCGCCCAGAAAGTCCGCGAGCTGGTCCCAGCCCATGGCGCTCTTTGTGCCGAAGACCTTGCCAAAGAATCCGCCAACCAGGAGGCCGAGCAGGGTTGACGCAACAACGAAATACAGCGCAGACAGTATCCTGATAACAACAGATGCTCCCGTGCTCCCGTCACCTATTTCTACACCGCCGCGGTCTGGATCCACGTCCTGTCCAACCGGTTTCTGAACCATATTTCTACCCTAGCAATGTCAGATTGGTGATTGTTGATGCTTCCGGGGCCGGTCTCAAGGCAATTGGCCTGACACTGCCATGTAGCGCATGCTCCGACCTTCAAATCCCGGAACCATCACGTTCAGGAATACGACGAGTCTCCTCGGAGGGACGTGATATACGCGCTCAATACGATAATCGAGGGCGCAACCACGTGATTCCGGCAGTCGCGTGTCGCGCTGGAGCACGCTGCTTGCACCGCTGTCAGATCTGCCAACCGTCAGCTCAAGCAATTTCGCCTCACCGAAGTTCTCACACGTGCTCCCGGCGGGGTACTGGACGAGGTCCATGTCGTAGAGCTCGTGATAGACCCCGATGTTCGGTGTTCCAACTGAAAACCGCACCCGATGGGGATCTGCTCCGACATCCGTAAAAAGCTGGTTAACGAGCAGATGCAATCTTTCATTGTCAAGCTCGTGCTCCCGGATATTGTACTTGCGAAGTTTATCAGATGCCTGCTCCCTTGCCATGCTCCGCGCGTTGGCGAGGCTACCGGTTTCCCCCACTTCCACCCTGACCGGCTTCTCGGCCCAGCGATTATGCTGGACGTCGAGAACCGTGATGTAGGAATAGAACAGTGGTGCCCCATCGATTACTCCAAACGTCTCGTAGGCCAAGTATGACCCATCCGGAGATGCTCCGACAATGCGCAGCGACGCCGCATCTCCTGGCGGGGCGCCCGAAAATGGGGAGGACACACCGATGAGAAGTATGGCAACGAGCGGAACGGTCCAACAAATCAAATTCAGGTGCTCTCGCATCGGCAGTATCTGACTCCATATCGTTATGACCGTGCTCCCAATTATCGTTGATATGCCCAAGCGCCTATAACATAGTGCTGTAGAAGAAGTGCTCCCGTGTTATCTCCCGCCGCCTCCGCGCACTGACGGCGGCGCTCCCGGCTCTTCACCGGCCCGATGAAACTCGGACCTGAGGCGTCGCTGGGAGGTCCACACGTTATCCACGAGTCGTTGGAAGGTCGTGACCACCCGGTTGCCGGCCTCATCATACTGAAACCGTTTTCGGAGCATGGGCTCCATCTGCCTCGACTCGTTCAGCGCCGTATAGTGGTGGGCCTCCATCGGCCAGCCGGCAGCGTCACATTCGTGCCGCTCCTCGAAGGCCGTAATCCACGTCCCATCCCGGTACAGGTCAACCGTCCGTCGCTCCAGGCAGCCGTCCCGGTACGTGAGGGTCTTGCGCTGGTCGTCCTCCCAGGCGCCATTTCGCATGTGGCGCTGAAGGCCTGAGGTCTCCAGACCGTCAGCGTCATATATGTGCTCCACTCGTTTCTCGTCCCGCCACGTATCGCCGGTCCACCGGCTCTGGACGTGAGACTCAACGGTTTGCTGTCCGTCTTCCGCTCGGGTGAACCTGTTGAGCCACACGGGGATCTCCTGGCCGTTGGGCCCAAATGCCGACATTTCAAGGGAGGTTATCCGGCCTTCTTCATCATAAGTGTATTGGTGTACCTGTGTGGCGGCGTACACATTGACGCGTCTGTCCTCCATCTTGATTGTCATCGTCGACGGAGATCGCCCGCGCGTGTACAGCTCTCTTCGGCTCGTGCGCCAGTCGTCACCGAACATGCTGTCGAATCTCTTCATCTCCAGATCGCCGTCGGAGTAGTACCAGTACTCCCGGTTCGTGGCCTCCCACTCGCCGTTGCGAAACCGCTCCGACTGCTCGAAGGTCTTCGAGTACCCCGCAGCGGCCGGGTTCTCTTCGATGTCCACAAACTCAGTGGCTTGGGCATAGACGGAGATCGAGAAAAGGACGGTCGCGCCCAGGATGAGCGCTGCATTTGCGGTCGTCTTGATCATTGACATTGCTCTGCTTTCCTTGCCGAGTGGCCTAGTCGCGAGGTAGGTTAATCCGATCAACCGGTCCGGTCAACCCATCCAGTCCAACCATATGAGCGTCAAAACTGGGCCCGCCGGCTCAGGGCGGGATGTGCGAATCAGAAGTCGCGGCGCAAGAATCTGCTGCGCGTTGCGAGGCCCGGCCCGAGAACCCAGGCGAGGAGGGCCAGAAGGCACAGCGCCACGCCTAGCGGACTGCCGAAGAAGCGTACAAAGACTGCCCCTGTGTAGCCCATCATCGCAGACAAATCTGTCACCGTGAGAAGGGCCACTCGGGCCAGGTCGACCGGGTTCAGCATCATGGCGCCCAGTAGCGGCACTTCCAGTGGGTAGTCAGCGAACGTGCGCGTTGCCCACAGGACGATCCCGTCGTAGCCAACGACGAGGAACAGCCACGCGAATAGTGCAACAGCCAGCCCGGTAACGCGGTCGCGAAACCGGACCGCCATCCAGTAACCGAGGCCAACCCAGACTACCGCGAGCAGCAGTCCGGCAGCCACTAGCGTTGCGAACGCCGCGAAGTTCTCCACGCCGCGTATCGCAAGCGGTAGACCTAGCGCAACAGCCGGAACGATCGCAAGTGGCAACGACATTCCGATGTACAGCCCACCGAACACCATGCTCCTCCGGATCGGCTGCGTCAGTAGCATCTCGACAGTCGACATGGACTGGTGCACGTAGCTGAGTGCAAAGATGACCGAAACAAGCGGCACAAGGGGCACCACGACATTGATGAGGGCTGGGAGCACGCGCTCAACCCCCACGAACCGCACAAGCGCCTCCGAGAGTAGCAAGAAGGTTATGCCGTAGACGAGGAGGAACCGACTGCGCGAAATGTCGCGTAGTACGTATCGGGAAACGCTGATGAGTGCGCTGCGCGAATTAGACATGTCGCTCTCGGGTGAATCTGGCTCCCTGCCCTTCATTCTCCTCAGACATCAATCGTGCAAGGGCCCTCTCGAGCCGCGACTCGCCGGTGACATCCCGCACCGAATCAACCGTGCCGGAGTAACGTACTTCCCCGTCGTGCATCCAGATGAGATGATTGCACAAATCATCAACCTCGCTAACTACGTGCGAGGTCAGCAGGACCGTACATCCGCGATCCCGGTGTTCGCGGATCTCGTCTTTGAGCACCAGTCGGCTCACTGGGTCCAGGCCCGCCGTCGGTTCGTCCATCAGAAGGTAGCTGGGGCTGTACATGAGCGAGATGGCCGCGCTTACTTTCTGCGTTGTGCCCCCTGACAGCGTGCCCAGTGGCTTGTCCAGACTGTCAGCAAGTGCAAATCGGGCGATCAACCGATCTCGGTCGGGCGCGACGCCTCCGCGGATACGCTCAACAAATGAGATCCACTCACGACCCGTCACGTTGCCTGGATATCTGGGTGCCTGAGGCATGTATCCGACCTGGCGGCGCACTTCGACGGATACGGGTTCGTTCTCCGCGAAAGTGACGTCTCCCGAATCCGGGTGCGCAAGTCCGAGCAGACACTTCATTAGCGTCGTCTTGCCGCAACCGTTGTGGCCAACAAGCACAGACATTTGTCCGCCAGGAACTGACAGCGACACGTTGCGCAGGACGGACTGCCGTCCATAGGACTTATTCAGGTTACCGACGCGAATCATCTATCTCGTGCAGAGATGCCTGCAGCTGCGTTCCGCCTATCTCGGGCGAGGTACTCGGTCTGCGGATACATACTTGGCTGTTCGTCGACCAGGTTCTGCGGCGTGATTGAGGGAACAAGTTGCTCGGCCATTTCGAGCAAATCGACGAACAGACTTCCAAGAAGTACAACAGAAGGTTCATTCTGTTCGACGACGAGGGAGAATAGCCGCACTGGACGATACGGCACGTCTCCAATGTAGTCGTCGTTCAGATCATAACCCCTGTATTCATCCCAGAAATTGTTGCGGAACACGCTGACCGTTTGCCGAGAGTTGGTCGCCACATCAAAGGTGTTGTCGACAAAGTCATTGCTCACAAACTCCGTCTGCTCAGAGTTTGCCAGAACCTTCAAAGCCCATCCGTTCTTTGAGAATGCGTTCTTCTCAATGCGGACGCGATTGGACCCATCCATGTACACGCCGACCGAGTTGTCGACGAAAGCATTTTGCTCAAGACTGGCATCGTCAATCTCCTTCAGCAGAAGTCCGTAGGCGGCAGCACCGCGATTCTCGCTGAATTCGTTACGCCGCACGACGATGTCTTCGGAGTACATGACTGCCACCCCGGCACCGTTTGTAGTGAAGATGTTGCCCTCATACGTGCATCGATCAGAGAACATGAAGTGCAGGCCGTATCTCAGATTCTCGTGGCTTACGTTCTCGCGCGCAATACTGTCCTCCACGAACTCGAAATAGATTCCGTCGCGGTGCCCGGAAACGGTGTTGCCCGCTACGACCATATCGCGGCAATACCAGAGATGTATTCCGTTGCCGGAATGGCTCTCTGCCGATATCGACGCTGAGATCACGTTGTCGACGATCTCGCAACGCTGGCTCTTGGCGGCGTAGATCGCGAAGAAGTTGTCGATGAACGTATTGTTGGCCAGGCGGCAATCCGCGGCGTCCTCGATTGTGATCGCCGCCCGATCATCCATGAAGCTCGTGCCGACGTCTCGAAACGTCAGGCCCGATACGGTAACGCTGTCACCGCTGATGAGCAGGATCCCGTGCGAATCAGATCCATAGAGTATTGCTCCCGGTCGCCCGATCAGCGTCAGTGGCTTATCGATCACCACCAGCTCACCCTCCCTGTACTCGCCTGGTTGGATGATCAGGGTGTCTCCTGGAGCCGCCGCAGCGATCATCTCGACGAGTGAAGGCGGGATCTCGACGGAGGGTCCAACACCGGCGGCAGCCGGAAGGGCCAGGCAGGCGAACAGTAGACAGTAGACCCTAGTCCGCTTCACTGCGGGATACCCGGGGCACGTGCGGTACTCAGTGATTCGACAACCTCGGTCCACGACAGCAACTGGGAATCAACCGGGTATATCGTTGTCTCCGCGCGCGATTCGGCCACGGCGAGCCCCGCGCCCATCGGAGAGTGGATCTCGGCTGACTGGATGAACTCCGCGTTCGCTGCACGAATCCATGTCTCGAGATCCTCGGGAGCGTGGACCCACGCCGTCACATCGGTACTAGCCGCCAGTTCGTGTGCTGCCGCGCACTCAATGGCGTCGAACTTATAGACCTTTCCTTTGCTCGTAACGAGCTCCATTGCGAATCGCGGTTCAGCGATCACCATACGGCAATGATCGCACGTGTCTTCACCGTAGTGAATCGGGGCCGGCCCGGTTGTGCAACCGGCGAACAGAGACACCGCAAGCAGCGAAGCAGCGACCTTGGCTGCTGATCGCGCGTTTCCGGATGCGTCTCGGGACGCCTTCCCCCGCTTCCACTCAGTCCACGAAAGGACGATTCCAACCCCCATCGACAGGAAGGCCACCCACCCGCCGATGTACGGCCAGGAGTTGGCCGTGAAGTTCAACAACTTCTTCGAACCGATCAGGGGCGGCGTATACGTCATACCCGGGACCTGTATGGCGGCGTTCTCAAGATCGAGGTCGTGACCATAGTCGTATTCCCACATGTAGAAGTCTACCAGTCCGACAACGGCAATCACGACAAAGAGTATTGTCCAGGTATAGAGCGCCGGGCGCTTGCCACTCGCGGCTGCCGCGACGCCGAGTACAGCAAGCCCCAGAATAATCCATGGCATCCACTTCAGCTCCGGAATCGCCTCAGGGACGATCTCCTTCATGCCGATGTAGTGGTTCAGCTGATTGATGTTCTTGAGGTCGTTGGGCTTGATGCCCGTGACGTTGTCGATCCGGATATACATCCCGATGCCCTCGGGATACTGGGGGGCTTCCAGCGTGATCTTCCAGATCGGTGTAGTGAAGAGAATCAGGAGGGCTACGGCCGCCACTGCCAGGACGACGCGGGAGGAGCCTTTCATGTTCTTGCTGTCAGAAGCAGTGTTAGAGGTGTTCATCGTGTTAACCCGGTAGACCCGGCCCGACGCGTTGGCGCCGAGCCGGGTTCGGGCTGGTTAGCTAACTATCCGGTGCTATATGCGAGTGGGACGGAAGATCCTCGCGGTGAGACGCGGATATACCCTTGCATTTCCTGGTGGAGGGCCGAGCAGAAATCCGTGCAGTAGAACGGATATACGCCTGGCTCCTGCGGTTCCCAGGTGATCGTACGGGTTTCGCCCGGCATCACGAGTAGTTCACTTGTTGGTGCACCCAATACGGCGAATCCGTGTGGGACGTCCCAGTCCTGCTCGAGGTTGGTAACGTGGAAGTAGATCTTGTCTCCCACGCGCGCGCCCTCGATGTTATCCGGCGCGAAGTGCGTCCTGATGGTCGACATGTAGACGTGGAGCTCGTTGCCGGATCGTTCAACACGCGCCTCGGACTCACTCCTGATTCCGTGGGGGTGCGTGTTTTCCTCGATCGGATACATCCGCACCTGTCGATCAATCACGAGGTCAGCCGCGATGCCCTGCGCATAGTGCGGCTCACCCATCGTCGGGAAGTCGAGAAGCAGCCGCATCTTGTCACCACTGATGTCGATCAGCTGTGCAGCATGCGCCAGTTCCGGACCGGTCGGCAAGTATCGGTCTTTTGTGATCTTGTTCAACGATACGAGGTACTTGCCCCAGGGCTTCTGGCTGTCGCCGCCCGGTATCATCAAGTGGCCCACAGAGTAGTAGGACGGAATGCGGTCCACGACCTGCCACGTGCCAAGCTCCCACTTCACCACTTCTGAAGAGATGAACGCCGTCGTGTAGGCATATCCGTTGCCGTCAAACTCGGTGTGGAGCGGACCGAGGCCCGGGTTCTCCACTTCACCGGCAAGTACGGCGTCGTACTGCAGGACAGGGATTCCGTCGATTTCACCCTCAAACGCCTCGTCTTCGATCGCCTGCATCATCTTTGAGAATGAGTGGACAGGGATCACAGTAGCCAGTTTTCCGCCCGCTACGATGTACTCGCCAGAAGGATCGACATCCACACCGTGGGGCGACTTCGGAGTCGGCAAGTAGTACACCATATTGTCACAGTCAGCAGGCTGCAACACCTTGACACCGCGCTTCAGCACAGCCTGGCCCACACGGTTTTCGTCCAGGTGATTGTGATAGTACTCCGTGGGCATCGTATCGAAGTTGCCGGCGGCGACGCACTCTTCCGCGCGCTTCCAGTTGACCGCGGCGATGAAGTCTTTGTCGTTTCTGGACGCGTTGACTTCGAGCAGCGTGCTGGCTTCCTCTGTGTTGTACGACGTAAAGAAGGACCAACCATATGACGGGCCGCGACCGGAGTGCGACAGGTCATAGTTGTAACCTGGCACGAGGATCTGGAACGCAATGTCCATCTCGCCCGGCGTGTCGGCTTTCACAAAGGTAATAGTACCCTTGAAGTTGCCCTTGTACTCGTCGATCGACATGTCACGCTGCGGTACCGGCACGCTGAAGCGCGTAGACGCGACAACGTACTCGGAGTTAGGCGTGATGAACGGCGACGCGTGGTTGCCTGCGGAGTTTGGGATCTGGATGATCTCGTCGGTCTCGAACGTCCCGAGATCGATTCGCGCGATCCGCGGCGTGTTGTTACCGTTAATGAATATCCAACGGCCATCTGGGACCCCGTCGGTTTGAGAGAGCTCGGGATGGTGTGAGTCGTCCCACGGAATGAAGCCGTACGTCGTCTGAAGCATGGGTTTGGTTTCTTCAGAGTAGCCCCATCCGTTCTCGGCGAACTGTGAAAACACCGGTATCGTCTTCAGGAGCCGACCCGAAGGAAGGCCGTGGACGGTGATGTTTCCGCTGAATCCGCCAGACATGAATGCATAGAACTCGTCGTAGTCGCCAGGTGCGACATAGACTTTGCTCGCTGCATCAGAGGCGCCGAGATTCGTCGACGTCGACTGGCATGCAAAGAGACCTCCACCGGCCGCGGCGACGAAGAAGGCGGCAAGCAACAGGTTTGTTGTTGATCGTGTCATCTTATCAACCTCCACAGGTTGGATCAGGTGTGGTAGCGGCTAGGGCGCCGCGGTACGCAGGTATTCAAGGATTGCGCGTGCGTCTTCGCGCGAGAGACTCTGGTCGGCCATCGGGGCGACGTACTCCTCGAGCAGCTTCTTGCCCTCGGGGTGCTTCTGGGTCATCTCAACCGGGTTCAGCATCATGTTCATGATGAAGGCTGGCGAGCGCCGGGTGGTGATGTCACCCAGGGCGGGCCCGATGTAGCGTTCGTCGACCTTGTGGCATGCGCTGCACTTGATCTTGTAGAGCTCCATGCCCGCGGCCGCCATCGCATCATCGATCGGTCCCGGTTCAAAAGCCGAGACCGGGCCGATGCCGTGTTCAAGTTGTTCGGGAGTCAGGGCGTCACCCGACGGCGCGTCAGCGGCGCCCTGTGCGGCGCCACCGTCTTCAGCGGATTTCGCGCATCCGCCGATTGCCAGCGCCGTGATGAGGACTATTGTGTGTAGGGTTCGCATCTGTGCGGTTCGTTTTGCGGGAGGGAAAATCAGCATGTTTTCAATAGATAAAAGACAACTTTATCTGTTATATGCTTGCGTTTGATTCATTCAAGTGTCACTCAGCCAGCCAATCGAACGCCAACTCCCTCGCTACTGTCCGCGAGCTGGTCAAGCGTGGTTGTGGCGAACAGCGCCGCAAGGCGTTCTCGCTCGATCATCCATTTGTTGTGAAGCGGGCACGGTTGCCGCTCGCCGCAGCCCGGAAGCCCAAGCATGCACTCGCGGAACAGCTCAGGCCCATCAATCGCCTCGACGACCTCGATCAGCGCGACTTGCGACGCCGGGCGAGCCAGGGCAATCCCACCGTTTGGACCCCGAAAGGACTTCAAAATGCCGGCCTTTGTTAGCTGCTGCAGGATTTTGGTCAGAAAATGAGCCGACATCCCCAAATCAGAGCTGATAACACGGATCGGTACATATCCTTCCTTCTCGCTCATCGAGACGTAGAGGGCGGCCCGCAGCCCGTATTCGCAGCTCTTGGATAACAACATCGCCCCAGTAATCGACTGTCAGTTTATCATTTAAAGATTTGAGACTCTTTATTCTTAAATACGACGAAAAACGTTGCCGTCCAACCGAAATTGTGTCAAGATGGCGTCAAGTAGACGGGCCCGGCCCTAGAAGGCAGCAACGCCGTTGACGAACCAGCCGTGGCTGTTTGTGCGCTCCTCGGCGCGGTCGGTCAGGTCATCCGAGAAGCCCGAAAAGTTGTAACCGCCGCCAATCTGAAACCTCCGGCCAAGGCGCTTGAACACACCGACGAGCGCTCCGCTGCGCTGCTCGCCGACCGTCGACACCGACAACACCCGATACTCCGCAACCGCTTCGAGGCTGTTCACCAACCAGTACCGAATCTGGGCAACGGCGAGAGTCGTAGTCGCCTCCCGCCACTCCGCCTGAACCGACTGCGACGTTGTGCTCCCGCCTACCGATGCAGTGTTCGGGAATACGCGGAGACCGCGGATGCCACCACGCTTTGCGGCCACTTTCGCCGCCATCGTGAAGCGACGACCTACGGCAACTGACACGTCGATTGCGGCTACGGCCGAGCGCTCCTCGAAACCCGCTGGCGATTGCACAACGGACGGGAGATCATGTAGATAGATCAACTTTGCGAGTCCGTTTACCCGTGTGTTTCTGACGGGTCGATACGCAAGTCCGATTCCCGCCTCGGTGAAGTGCGCTTCGTCTACCGCCCCCCCGCGCTGGGTTCTGGAGAGATTCACCTTTCCTAGAAGTGACCAGTCGTCGTTAACTCCAACATCCCCGCGCCCGGAGGCGAGCCACTGTGTGCGTTCGATAGCTCCGCGATCTTTGCGCAGTTCCAACTTCGTCGAGAGCGACGTTCGAGACCCCCGCATCGCCACCCAGCCTGAGAGTGCATCTCGTCTGTTCTCAACCCCGCCGCTACCATCCTGATCAGCAAGCTGGATCGACGCGCCGATGTTGACTACCGGTCCCAGCTCATAGTCCAGCCCGTAGACCTGCGCCAACCCAGACTGTCCGCGGCCTCTGACATACTGCGCCTCCGAAAAGACCTCTAACTGATTCGAGACGGCAACCTGCTGCCCCAAGGTCAGCGTTCCGCGCTCAGCGTGTATCCGATCTGTCGACAACGTGTATGTGCCATACACGCGACGGCGGTCGCTCATCTGCCAGGTGCTGCCAACGCGGGCGCTGTTGCCGAGCCCGCCCCGCGTCGCCGCCGCCCCTACCACGACCTTGCGGTGTACCTGTACATCTGCCCCACCGAGCACTCCGAACCCGCGGTCTCCCGTACTCCCTTCAAGACGTACGTCCACTGCGGGAAGCAGCTTGCTTACTAGCCCAACTCCTATGCGATTGTTCGGATCGTAGGTGGCAGACTCGCTAGCTGATGCCTGTACCTTGGCAAAGACGTTCGTACGCCGCGACAGGTCTATCCCTACCTTCCCGGCGACCAGTACGGCAGAAGTGACGACGTCGGCGGTATCCGTGAACGCGGTTGACCTGACCTCACCGGTGAGATCGATTCTTCCGGGGTCGTACGCGATCTGCGCTGTATATCGGTCATCACGACCAATCCCGTCTCGTTCAATCGAGGCGACACGCGCCGCGACTTGCAGGCGGTCGCCGCCGCGAACAACGCCTTCGAATCCGTACTCGGTCAGGTCGTGGATGCCGCGCAGGCGCGAGGTTGAATAGCCAGCCTCCATGGTTCGCCACCAGGCCGCGGCCGTCGCATCTGTATCCGAAAAATCTGCAGTGCTGACTCGGGCCTCGACACCGTAGGCGTCGCCGGTACTGGTGGAGTCGAACGTGTGTGCCTCGAAGGTCAAGCCGCCGTCATCAGATATCAGCGATCGAATAGACTGGTTCGCCGCGGTTGTGGCGTACTCAGCCTTTATGTACGAACCCTTTCCGAGGCGGATAGTCGCGTCAGTACCCAACAGCTCATAGTCCTGGACGTCGCGTTCCTCCGCAACAAGCGTTCCGCCGACGCGCAATGCGTCGCCTATCCACGCTGAACCTCGCACGCCTGCTGTGGCGCGGTCTGTTGAAACACCAATCGGTGTGTACTCATAGTCCACGAGCAGCACGGTCGGACTTCCGTCGAGCGCGTTGTCGCTGATGATGGACGGCGCCACCTGCCCTGCAAAGGTCGCTAGTGGCCTTGCAAGGATTATCCGTCCCTGGATTTCATCCAATTCGAAGTCACTCCCTCGGTGCAGCCGTTGGCGGGACACGACGCGCCCTGTGTCGCGGTCCCTGACCTCCACTGTGAGCTGGGCGGAGCCCTCGACGATGCGTGTTTCTCGCAAATAGTAGATGCTGCCGCCGGTGCCGGCAAACTCCTCATGCGCTGAGGCGGTGCTCACCTCGGCGACAAACCCAAATGCCTGTAGTCGTCGATCGCCGTGGCGGGTTTGTTGATTGCTCTTGTAGTCAACGACCGCTCCGTACAGACTCCGGTCGTAGCGCGCAAACTCGGTACCGACAAAGTTTGTCACGAAGTTTCCGAGCAGGGCGGTTGACTGGTCCCAATCGATGCGGACGTACAGCCCGGACTGCGATGGAGTGTCTTCGACTGTTGTAGACCCGTCACCATAGACGGGGTAGTATCGATCCGGATCAAGATTACGGAACAGTGCCCGCCTCTCCGCAGACTCCCCTCGAATGCGATCGACGTCGGTATCAAGGCTTGCCGTGATCAGATAGCGACCGCGGATTTTGCCGCGTGCGTAGAACGCAACGCGCCCGTCTGAGAACACGTCTCCTTCAAAGCGATCGTCTTTCGAGAGCGGTTCGACTTGGACGGCCTGGTTCGCCCCGACGGTCACATCCGCGAGTCCAACCATCACGAAGTAGTTGCGCGGGACGTCGAAGGACTCGGATGTTGCCCAAGTCCCGCCATCTCGAGACTGCACTTCAACACGGACGCTGTCCAGGCCGTACGGTTCAATTGTCTCTACCACAAAACTGCCGTCTTTCGAAGTCGGCACGGTTGAGCCCGCAATCAGCAGTGCGTCGCGAGTGTCGGCCAGGCTTCCTGTTAGTCGCACGCGACCGCCCTCCAGTCGGATGCCGCTGACACGACGATTGTCGACACCGAAGGCGGCTGCAGGCGATGCGACCGACTCGCCGCGCACGCCACTTCGTAGCTCCACTGGCGTCGGATGCGTCTCATCAACACGACCGTCGCGGTCGAATGCGCGAAGCACTATCACCAATCGTTGCTCACGCTCGATGCCCTCGATTCGTACGCCGGCCCAATCAATCTCTTCCAGTATTTCCGGAGACGACACCTCAACTGTTGCGATCGGGCGCGAGAGGTCAGTATCGCGCTCCCGATAGAACAGCAGCTCGTACCGATCGATGAATGCCGGGTAGTTCGCGTAGGCAACGAACCTCGCAGGAAGCACCTGACCCGGTGCCACACCAAGCGCCTCCGGTCCGGCCACGGCGAGTGCGGGTTCAACAGTGCCCGGATCGACCGTGACGCGTACCTCAGCTCTCGGGACAACCCTTCTCTCATACGTCTTTCGTATCGAGCCGGTGACGCTAACCCGACGATTCTGACGACGTCCCTCGGCGGTTTCGCCGGATGCCCGTGGAGACTCCCCTCCGCGGCCCAGCACTTGCACAACCAGCGCACGTTCCTCGAGGTCGGGCACCAGCGCCGTCAGTGCGTCATATACCGCCCGGGCCCGGCGGTCGGAGAGATCCCGATTGTACGCGTCCGCTCCACCTTCTATCTGTGCGTCCGGCGGAGTAACCAAACGCCCGGATATGCTCAGCTCGATGCGTTCGTTCGTTGCTCGGGAGGCCGCGTCTTCGTTTGCGACCAAGGGGACGTCGCTGCCTCGGCCGACCACGTAGATGCTATTTTCGTCAACACCGATGAGTCGCGCCACGTATTGCGTAACCGCTTCGGCGCGCAGCTCAGACAACCGATACGGGTCAGCGGAAGGCAGGTCAGACACATGCCCGACCGTGACTATTTGAACGTCTTCCGCCCCCACCCAGTCAGCTGCGAGACTGTCCAATGTCGAAAGTGCTTCGTCGCTGAGAGTCACATCACCGGCGGCAAAACCGGGCCGAACTACGTAGTCGCGAGTAGCCGGGATATTGAGTCCGCTAGCCTCTGAATGACCGACGATCGCCAGCGCAACGCTCGTCGTCGCGTTTGCGTAGCGCAGCCCGCCGTTCAGGCTTCGGGCGGAGTCTACCCTGCTCAGGTCGAACCTGATCTGGTCAGCAAGCGTCTGGAGTTCTTCCTGCGCAGTAGTAGCTACGGTGTCAGAGTCGAATGCGAAGAAGAGGTCGGAGTCAACGTTGATGAACTCCTCCACCTGTTCACCGGCAGGCTGTTCCTGCGCCGCCAAGGCCACACCAAAGTCCACCTGACGGATGATGCCTGGAGTAACCCGCGTTAGCCTGGGGTTGTCAGTCGTAAGCACGGCACCAGCCGGCAGCGAAGCTGGATCCAGTCGCGCAATGTAGTTGCGACCGTTTTCCCAGCGGCCACCCTCAACTGCGGCGACGTGATACCGTCCGTGTTGATCGGTTTCGATTACGAGGCCCTCGGGAAGCATAATGCGCGCCCCCGGGATGCCCGGCTCGTCAGAATCCTGCAGCCCGTTGTCGTTTACATCCACGTATACCTTGCCAACGACGGTTGCGGCATCGAACGTCGCGTCGGGCACAACCTCCACTGTGGCTACAGCTTCGTTTCCGACAGTGGCATCGCCTCGCAGGGGGACCGCGCGGTTCTCGTAAACGCCGCTCGATGCGATAGCGCCAACCCGGGCCACGTACGAGAGCAACGCGCTCCCGCTACCCGGAAGCCGGAAGGGCGCTGTCTGAAACGGGTACGCACCTTCAACAGTGAGTTGGCGGACTTCGTCGTCATCAGTGTATGGGAGCCCGTCAGCGCCTGGCTGAAGCAGGACGACGCTTTCCGACTCCAGCACAAAACCCCGCGGCAGGTAGTCGGTAATCGAGATGCCGTCTACTGCGACGGGCCCCTCGTTTACGATCTCGACGGTATATGCCACGAAGTCCCCTACGCCCGCAACGCGCCTGTCAGCTTCTTTGCGCAGACTTATGATGTCGGCCGCTGAAATCGGAATCGGCGTCGGGTCGCTCTCATCGCCTTGGCCAATGCCACCCGGATCCCCGTCACCGTCAGCGTCTGGATCGGAGCCCGCGTCTGACGCGTCAACGTACACCGTCGCGCCGTCAGACGACGTCAGGGAGGCAAATGCCTGATTCGCAAACGGTCCGGTGGCAGTACCGACATTAATGCTAACGGCAAAATCGATCGTTGCGACGGCCCCGACCGCAAGGGTGTCGGTGCCCGTTAGCATGTCGACGATATTCGCACCGTCGTAAGCAGGCGAGATCGACAGTTCGTCAGAGGTTGGCCCGGCTGTCAGCGACCACGAGCTCGCGGCACCGAGGGCGGACTCCAGGTCGTCACTTACCTGTACACCTGTGACGGTCGCGTCCTGGCTCAGATTCTCCAGGTAGAGTCGGAACGAGACGTCGTAGACTCCCGCGCCGAGACTCGTGACATCCGTGACCTCCTTCGCGATCCCGACGACTTGCCGGGAGAGCACAATAGGCGTCGGCACGTTTTCGTCCGCGTCGTCGCCGTCGGCCAGATCTTCATCGGGGTTTCCGTCACCATCCGGGTCGGGATCAAGTCCGACCGTCGAGCGGTCGCGGTAGAGTTGGCCTTCGCCTGCCGACTCGAAAGTCGCGACAAACGCGGAGTTGGTCAGGGTGCCTTCTTCAACATTGCTGACGTCGACATCAACAACAAAGCGGATGGTATCCCGCTGCGTGGGCTGAAGCGACTGGCGACCGACCAGGAGCTCGATATCCTGTGTGCCGTCGAACGACGACGACACCGCAAGGAGAGTCGATACCGGGCCGTCGGAGATACTGATGTCTGTTGCCGTTGCGCCCGGGAACGCCGCAAGCAAGTCGTCGGTGACCTGGATGTTGGGAGCCTCTGTCGCACCGAAGTTTTCGACTACGAGCGTGAACGGGACCCGGAACGACGTCGGGCCGATCTGTTCGGCAGTTCCAGCGCTTTTCGCAATACCAACCGTCACCGAGGGCAGCCGAAAAGTCGTCGGGTCGTTCTCGTCCGCTTCGTCGCTCTCACCGTTTCCGTTCGGATCCGGGTCATCACCCGAGTCGGATACGTCGTCGTCCAGAAGAACCCCGGCCATGCTTCGCGTCTGCATCCGCGCCGCATTTCTGAACGTACCCGAAGTCGCGAGACGAACGCGAACCGTAAAGGAGATCAGGCGAGTTTCGCCTGGCGGGAGCGCATCGGTCCCGGACAGAAGGTTCGTGACCGAAGTACCGTTAAATGCCGGCGAGGCTGGTGTGAGGTCACCAAGATCGGGAGTGCCTACCAACTCAAAGCCCGACAGTCCGGGAAACGTAGCCGCAAGGTTGTCAATGACCTGTATGTTCGGGGCCGCGAGTTCATCTGAAAGGTTCGCAACACGGAGTTCAAACGCGACATCGTACGTGTTGTCGCCCGATTGCGTGATCGCACTAACGCGCTTCGCCAATCCGATGCTCACGAAGGAGACCGGTATTGGTGTTGGCGTCATGTCGTCGCTCGGATCACCGTTGCCGTTTGCATCAGGTATAGACCCGTCGGTGGATCGATCCAGGACACCGTCACCGGGGTCACCGTCGTTGTTGTCCACTTCGTCTCCCGATGCAATCGCCGAGTTGGACAACGGAACTCGCGCGGGATCCGGGAAGAACCTCACCGTCAGCGCCACAACAACTGATTCTCCGGGAGAGAGCGTCCCGCCGTCCGGAATGCTCAGCAGCTTGATATCATCTGCGCCGTTGTAGTTCGCGTTTGGGACGAACGGGACGGTGGCATTGGAAATGATGCCGGTGCTGACAACGTAGTACGTGCCCGGAACGTTAACCTGGTCCTCGCCCGAGACAACACTCCCCAGTGTCGCCGTGAGGTTATCTACGATCTGAATGTCGTACAGGGTAATGGTCCCGGTATTCTGCGCACTAATGGCGAAGCTCGCCAGGTAGGTGCCATCGCCCTGGCTCGCGATGCTCGTGATCCGCTTCGCGGACCCCAACTGCGTCTGGAGGGTGACCGGTATCGGCGTGGGGTCGTCGTTGTCGGACGGATCACCATTTCCATCGGGGTCGACATCTTCACCGTTCGTCGAAACGTCGATGACACCGTCGTTGAGGTTTTCGTCGTCGTCGTCGATCAGATCGCCCGATGCAAGACCGCTGTTGAGGAGCGGCAGGGCCGAAGGATCGGGAAAGAAGGTGAGTACGAACGAGACAACGAGTGAATCGCCCGGAAGTAGCGAACCGCCGGAGGATAGCGCCAACAGATCAGCATCACCATCACCGTCGAAGCCGCTGTTCGCTGCAAACGGGTCGGCCGAGTTGACAACAATCGAGGGGCTTCCCGCCGAGTAGCTACCCGGAGTGGTGACCTGCTGCGGCGTAGCGACGGCGATTCCAAACGACCCGGTGAGCTGATCCCTGATCTGAACGTCGTGCAGTACCGCAGTACCTGTATTCACAACCTTCAACTGCATCGTCGCCGCAAAACGTCCGCCTCCAATCTGGCCAATATTGGTTGCTGTCTTTGCGGCACCAATGCCCGGTTCAACGGTCACGTCGAGGGCAACCGTGCTGGAGTCCGTGACGCCATCTGAGTCGTCAGCGTCATCGTCATCTACGCCGTCAGCAGATCCCGCCGCGAGATTGGTGAGCGGCAGGTTCGCCGGATCTGGAAAGAAGGTCACCTGCATCGAGACTACAACGCTGTCGGCTGGAAGCAGAAACCCCCCCTGGCTAATGTCGAGCAACGCCGTGTCTGCCGCGCCGTCGTAGGCGTTGTTGACGGCCAACGCGTTGACGGCGTTATGCGCAAGGATGGGTTGCGTCACGTGATACGTCCCCGGACTCGTTGACGCGTCGGGCGTCGCGACCACCCTCCCAAATGCGTCAGTCAGATTGTCCAGAATCTGCACATCGTGTATCACCGTGGAACCCGAGTTCTGGAGGCTGATGAAGAACTCCGACTGGTATCTCCCTCCGCCAATGTCTGAGAGGCTGCCCACACGTTTTTGCACAACGAGGTCGTCCACAAGAGTGATGGGCACCGGGGTGGGAT
>JANQRN010000035.1 GCA_028284545.1 Rhodothermales bacterium
GTTTGGCGTAGACCTTTCACTCGCAACGCTCTTTCAGGCACCTACAATTGCCGCGGTAGCCGAACTGATCCACGCTGAGCGCGGCCCGGTACCGGGCCAATCTGCGGTCGCTGCGGGACCGGAAACGACATTGCGCCGGGACGCCGACGTGGGTCCGCAGCCGAAACGCACATGGTCGGCACTCGTGCCTGTCAGGGTGTCGGGCGATGACATCCCTTTCTTCTGCGTGCACGGAGCCGGTGGCAACGTGTTGAATTTCCGCGACCTTGCCACGAATCTCCCAGACTCTCGTCCGTTCTATGGACTTCAGGCCAGGGGTTCCGACGGCTCACACCTTCCACACGAGAGCATCGCGACGATGGCCAGCGACTATCTCGCTGAGATTCGCGCAGTCCAGCCAGCGGGTCCGTATCTGGTCGGTGGGTACTCAGGCGGCGGAATCGTCGCCGTCGAAATGGCTCGCCAGCTCGCAGAGCAGGGTGAGGATACGGACCTGGTTGTACTTCTCGACACCTTTCACCCAGACCAACCGCAGCGACCTGGGGACTCAAAAAGTGAGAAGGTCCGTTCTCACGTGGTCCTGGCTCGGGAGCGCGGCCTGTCGTACGTAGGCAACGTACTGAGTAACCGCCTGAAGCACTGGGCGTTTAGACTTCGGGCCGCGCGACTGAAGCTTCGAACCAAGCTCGGCCTTACGCTCCCGCTTCCGCTACGAGAAATCGTTATGGTCGAGGCGTTTCTCAAGGCGGCCGCCAACCACGAAACCCCGCAATACGACGGGCCCGTTGTCCTCTTCACTGCTGCCGAACGCGCCCACATCTTCGACCACCTGAGCCCGGGCCTTGGCTGGGAACGGTACCTGAGCGACCTCCAAATTGAGAAGATCCCGGGGAACCATGACAGCCTCGTCAGGAAACCCAATGTGAGGGTATTAGCCGACAAGCTTGAAGCAGAGCTTGCGGGCACAGTTGAGAGGCGCGCGGTGGCCGCCCGATAGTGACTGCCGCTCGCTAGAACGCTTTTAGCTTCCGGGAGTGGAAAGCCTCTGCATATCCAGATTCCGCCGCGCACTCAATTCCGCGAATCCGCATCAACCCGCGGAAGGTCACTTCGTCGAACCATTGCTTCGATCGCTGTGAACCGAAACACGACTCCAGATCGTGTACCTTTCGACGCACGCCATGCTCCGACACCTCAACAAAGAAGTTGGGGCACGATAGATCGCCATCGTACTTGGCTACCTCATACTCCAACACAACGTTGTTGCGAAACGTCTGCCAGGTAAGGTCTGACACAATGCGGTGGTCCTGGTGTCGATCATCCCGACAATGTGTGAACACTACATCGGGGTTGAAGCCCTGCAGCTGGTCCGCGAAGAACTCCTTTATCTCGGCGGCATCGTACGGGAATCTGCCATCCCGAAATTGCGCCGTAATTACTTCAGCATGGTCTCTCGCCTGGAGGTACAACTCGGCGCTTGCTCGCGCCTCGTTCTGGCGTTGCTCGTTTCCACTGAGCACCACCCATAGGACGGGTGACGTTGGGTAGGTATCCAGAAGTTTTCGGGCCGTACCGCCGCATCCAATCTCGATATCATCGGAGTGAGCACCTAGAAACAGGAGCCGTGGAGCGTGAAGGTTTGGGGAGGGCTGAAAGGAAATCATGACAATTAGCCGACCGTGTGCCCGTTCTCCTGACCGCGATTCTTTGCCCAGATCATCCACGGAGCCTGACCGCTGGCGTAGAAGTCATCCAGCACCTGTTTCTCCTTGAACGTATCCATGCAAGCCCAGAATCCCTGGTGTTTGTAGGCCACCAGCCGGTCCGCCTCGATCAATCGATAAAAGGGTGCCTCTACGAGGTCCTCGCCTGGGCGCATGTAGTCAAAGATCTCGTTCCTGAGTACGAAGAAACCTCCATTGATCTGCAGACCGGAAGCAGCAAGCGGCACGACGTTCGACACCGTGCCATCATCTTGCGCATTGACGACGTGGAACGAGCCGTTCGGCTGGACGCCGGCGAAGCAGGCAACCGCGTCGCGAGCCTTCGCTAGTTCGATCATCGCGTCCAGATCAATGTTGCTGACACCATCCGTGTAGTTCGCCAGGAACATCTCGTCGTCACCGATATGCTCTCTCACTGCCATTAGGCGTTCACCGATACATGCCTGCAGGCCGGTGTCTACGAATGTGATCTTCCAGTTGTGGATATCAGACGACAGGAGCTTCATGTCGTGCCCGCCGCTCGTCAGCACAAAATCGTTCGAGAGCGCCTCGTTGTATTCCAGGAAATACTCCTTGATCACGTGGCCCTGATGACCCAGGCACAGAATGAACTCGTTGTGACCAAAGTGAGCGTAGTACTTCATCACGTGCCACATGATCGGCCGATACCCCACCGGTACCATTGGCTTGGGGATCGTGTGTGAGTAATCTCGGAGGCGTAGCCCGAGCCCACCGCAAAACAACACTACTTTCATGGCCTACATCCCGAAGGACTCCTAGTTGTACTTTCTGTATACGGGCTTGATACTCGGCCCGGTGAGGTAGCGATCAACTCCTTCATCGATCGCGCGCATATAGACGCGAAGCGACTTGGCGACTGCTTCGATCGTCTTGTCGATATCCTCATCCCCATGCGCGTAGGAGACGATGAACGACGGTGCCAGGACGCCGTGTCGAATCATCTCCTGCATGAATAGCGTCCTGAAGGTCTGGGAGGGCTGCCCGTCCTGGTCCTTCGTGTAGAAGAACATGTTGCAGTCGCGACCGCCGCAGCCAAAGAACTTCTCCGCTCTTGCGTCTGCCACAACCTGCTCCAGCCCCGACCGAAGACGCGCGCCCTGTTGATGCAGCACGCCGATTACATCGGTTGATGCATAGAAGTCCATGGTCGCGATTGCCGCCGCGAGGGCGTGGCTCTCCGCGCCGTGAGTCGTTGAAAGCAGAAATACCCGCTCAGCGTCGTGATAGAGACCGCCGAGGTCCATGACATCGGCGCGCCCGACCAGGGCGGACACCGAGAAGCCGTTGGCAAGTGCCTTGCCGAACGCAGCAAGATCCGGCTTGACCCCGTACAGCGCCTGCGCGCCGTTCAAGTGGTAGCGGAATCCCGTGATCATCTCGTCGAGAATGAGTAGCGAACCGTTCCGATGCGCCATTTCTTTGACGGCCGCCAGATACCCCTCATTCGGCTCGACTGTTCTGGACGGCTCCATAATCACGCATGCAATCTGACCGGGGTTGTCAGCAAACGCGCGTTCCAAACTCGGAAGATCGTTGTAGGAGAACTTCACGCCCACCTCGCGGTCTCCGCTGAATACACCTGCGTCCACAGGCGTCGTGGCCATGAACCAGTCGTTATACGAGAAGAACGGCTGGTCACCGCATAGCGCGACCTTGTCACGTCCCGTAAACGATCGGGCTAGCTTGATCGCCGCCGTCGTTACCGTTGACCCATCCTTGGCGAACTTGACTTTATCGGCATCTATGAGCGACAGCATACGCTCAGCGCACGTCACCTCGATCACAGCCGGACGGTTGTAGTTCGAGCCGAGTACCATCTGATTCTGAGCCGCCTTGACGACGGGCTCAAACGCGTGTCCCAACGTGACGGCACGCAGACCAGATCCGTACTCGATAAACTCGTTTCCATCGAGATCCCAGACACGGCAACCTTTGCCGCGCGCGATGAAGCCGGGCGACATCAAGGGGTATTGGTCGTCCCCCTTCGCGTAGGTGTGACATCCGCCCGGAATCAGGCGGTGAGCCGTTGCTTGCAGGGAGCGCGAGTTTTTGTATGGATCGTCCTTCAATTCCAATAATGTGAACTGGTTAGCCCCTGCGGGTGAGATTTCTAACCAACATTCATGCCTCTATCTATAACGGCCCGATCCTCGAGTATCGCGGCGACACGCCGCAAATCCGATTCGTCGATTCCCGAACGCTCAGCTATGTCGGTGAGACTGTGCGACCCGTCAGACAGGTTGAGGATCCAGAGCATGGCCATCCGGTCCTCGGCGGCAGTGGTCCCGCCCCCCAACTGATCATACAGGCCGCGCCTGCCGAGCTGAGGCTCTCCGTACGGATAGCGATTGTGGTACACCTCTTCTCGCTCGAACGCATTTACGACGTCCTTGTAAACGCGAAGCGACTCCTCCAATGTCACGGCGTCGATGAGGTCCAGGTTGTCAGCCGATGTATGGTACTCCGGATACTCCCCGTACGGGCGTCGCGTTAGACTGCCGACGGGTATGCGATACCCCGGCGAACCATACTGGCGCTCGTCATATCCATACGGCGAGAAGTCCCGAACAACGTGCTCGTACTCACCCTGGCGGAGCACTCGCCGAACGATCCGGTCGACCCGCTCGTTTCGATCCGGGGAGGTTTTGTAGTGCAGCGGTCCGGCCGCACCAACCAAAGCAACCACGACCATGCCGCCGATCCGGGCGGCCACGTCTGCATTCCCCGCCAGCCAGGCGATGGCACCAATTGTCCCAGGTACGTACAGAAACCGATACGAGTACTTGCGGTCGGGCAATTCGTCAACGTACCTCGCCAACTCAGTCATCATAGCTATTCCGGAGAGGTTGTCGTTCGCGAGCGACGGATGACAGATGTGCGTTGAGAACACGATCTCCTCTTCTCGTCGACCGCGCACATACAACTCGCCGTAGTTCAGTTCGCCAGCCTCTAGTGTCGAATCAACTACTACCCGGTATTCCGCGTCGACAAGCTGATCGAGTCGATCATGCTGAAGACAGAATCCCCAATTGCGCTGGTAGTACGAAGTGCGGTACGGGATAAGATTCGGGGCATCCGGAATTGTATGGATGTGACGAAGCAACTCCTCGCGTTCGACGGTGCCGGTGAACGGGACGCTGTAGTTCACGAGGTGCAGATTGTGATCGGCAAAGTCAATAACTCGATGCCCGTCGAGGCTTTCGACGAAAGCCTCGTTCACGTTCCACTCGTCAGGGACTACCCAGTCATTCACCTTCGTGCCAGAGGGAACCGCCACGACCCTCAGGTTCGGCAGTCTGCCGCGAATGGATGCCAGCGTATCACGTACTCCCTTCCCCGTTATGCTCCGACAGATCGGAAAGAGTTCGGTGGCATGCGCATACATGCGGCCACCGACGTCCGCCTCATGGTTGGCCACACTATTCGACATAGTCGGCGTCGCTCGTGTAGTCGGCGTACGTTGCGTCTCGTTCAATGATGACGGCCGGCGACATGGGCCAATTGATGCCGAGCGCCGGGTCGTTCCAGCGAAGCCCGCGGGCGTGCGCGGGAGCGTACATGTGCGACATCTGGTAGAAAGCCTCTGTGTTGTCCTCGAGCGTCACGAACCCGTGCGCGCAGCCCGCAGGAATGTAGAGCGCGTGCCGGTTTTCCGGCGTGAGCTCGAACGCCACGTATTGCAGGTGAGTTGAGGACCCCGGCCTAAGGTCAACGACTACGTCCCAGATTGCTCCCGAGGTGCACCTGACGAGCTTGGTCTCGCCGTGAGGAGCGGCCTGGTAGTGCATTCCGCGAAGAGTCCCGGCTAGTTTGTTGAATGAGACATTACACTGGACGAACTCGGCGACCATGCCAGCGGCACGGAATTCATCAGCGCAGAACGTTCGGGCAAAGAACCCCCGCTCATCGCTGAACCGCTCCGGCACGACAAGCAGCACACCTGCTATCGCTGTCTCCTCAATGCGCACGGCAGCAAGAACGAGTCATGTTACCGTGACCTCCGGGATCGGCACAACGAATTGACCGCCCCACTTCCTGATGTCGGCCATTTGCCTGGTTATCTCGGCCCTGAGATTCCATGGGAGAATCAGGACAAGATCCGGCTGCGTCTCGAAGATCTTTTCCGGAGCATGCACGGGAATGCGCGAACCTGGTAGAAACGTGTTCTGCTTGTACGGATTGCGGTCCACGGTGTAGTCAATGAAGTCGGTTCCGATACCGCAGTAATTGAGCAGGGTATTCCCCTTTCCCGGCGCGCCGTAACCGACGATCTGTTTTCCTGCCCGCTTTGATTCGGAGAGGAAAGCGAGCAGCTTGCGCTTTGTTTCCCGCACTTGCTCCGCAAACTCGGCGTAGGTGTGGAGGTCACTGAAGCCCGCTTCGTTTTCGCGTCGCAGCATTTCACTCGCGCGATCTGTTTTGGGCAACCGACTATTGTCTTCATGGCACCCGAAGATCCGGATCGACCCGCCGTGCGTCGGCAACTCTTCAACATCGAACAGCCGGATGCCGTGTGCTGCGAAAATCCTGGTTGCGGTTGCAAAGCTGAAATAGCTGAAGTGCTCGTGGTAGATCGTGTCGAACTGGTTCTCCTCCATCAAACGCATCAGGTGCGGAAACTCGATGGTCATCACCCCACTCTCCTTGAGCAGAATCTTGATTCCGGCGACAAAGTCGTTGATGTCGGGGACCTGCGCGAGAACGTTCTTCCCGAACAGGAGGTCTGCCGACTTGCCGGCTGCGTGCAAACGTTGAGCAGTAGCGCGCCCAAAGAATTCGACCTCGGTTTCAATGCCACGCTTACGAGCGACCTCCGCCACGTTCGCCGCGGGCTCGATCCCAAGCGAGGGGATACCAGCCTCGACAAAGTACTGAAGCGCGTATCCGTCGTTGCTGGCCAATTCGACGACGTGGCTATTCGCGTCGAGCCCCCACCGCTCACACATATACGTGGCGTAGTCCCTGACGTGATTCAGCCAGTAGTCTGAATAAGACGAGAAGTAGGCGTACTCGGTGAAAATGTCACCGGGATCCACGTACGCGTCGAGTTGGACGAGGAAGCACTCGTGGCAAACGAAAGCGTGCAGCGGATAGTACGTTTCCGGCTTGTTGTAATCCTCTGGCCTTACCACATTCTGGCAGAGCGGGGACATGCCCAGGTCTGTGAATGAGTACTCCAGAGAAGTGTCGCAGAAACGGCACTTCAAGCCCGGAATATCGAGCCGAGCCGGCATCCTTGCGATTTGCGGTTGCTTGTGCATTCTCTACTCAGCGGTTGTTTCGTGCACGAAGCGGAGGTCTGGACCCAGTTCACCGCTTGCCAGCAGACGCTTGATGTGATCGATTCGGCGGTAGCGCGGCCCTTCGAACAGCTCAGGCGTCAGCCCCGAGGTTCGCATCGCGGCGTAAACCTCTTCGACTCCCTTGCGCGCCGTCCACACTGGTTTGTACGCGGGTAGCGCGTCCGCAATCTTCTCGAACGAGACCTGATAGGACCGCTTGTCGGCGCCAGCACCATCAGCAAAGGCCAGTTCGCAGTCGGGCACGACATCGGCGACCAGCTTCGCGATATCCCTTATCTGGTAGTTTTCATCCGACCGACCGACATTGAAGGCCTCATTGTGGACCAACTCGCGATCCGCCTCGAGCACCGCCAGGAACGCAAGCGAAATGTCGCGGATGTGGACGATAGGCCGCCACGGCGTCCCATCGCTTTTCAACATGATTTGACCAGTGGTCAGTGCCCACGCCGTCAGATTATTGAGCACGAGATCGAATCGGAAACGCTGCGAAAAACCGTATGCCGTCGCGTTGCGCAGGTAGGTCGGGCTAAAGTCGGAAGTCGCGAGCTTGGCGATGTCCTGTTCGGCCAGCACCTTCGCACGCCCATATGGCGTCACCGGGTTGAACGGCGCCGTCTCGACGACCGCACTTGCACCCGCGGCGCCGTACAGACTGCAGGACGACGAGAACAGGAACCGCTTGACACCGGCGTCCCTGGCTTCTTCTGCTAGCCGTACGCTGCCGACATGATTGATGTCGTAGGTCAGCTCGGGGTTCAGGTTGCCCAGCGGATCGTTTGAGAGGTTCGCAAGATGGATCACCGCGTCGAAACCACGCAGGTCATCAACACTCACGTCACGGACGTCCTTGACAACCTCACGAACGTCAGCGATGCCGTCCTCTGAGAACGAACAGTTGCTGAACAGATTTGAGTCGAGCCCCACCACGTCGTGGCCGGCGTCGAGAAGCATGGGGACCATGACCGTCCCGATGTAACCGTTATGACCAGTTACCAGTACCCGCATATGTTTTTTCTTCGTTTGCTGATTCGGCGGATTTGTGATCCGCCAGTTTCGATTTTCCCCGCCGACGCGAGAAGTCGAGCCCGAAATAGTTGTTCGGCCCCGGAACCACAAGATTGTAGAGCACGTCGGGCCTGACACCGTGAAAGACGAGATAGCTCAGGGATCTCGTTCGATCCATGGCCCCGAGCTTGGGGTCACGAAAGAGCCGCAGATAGTCGACAAACGCCTTGCCCATCGGAAAGATGAGACCCCGTTGTGGTCGGCCGGAGAGCAACTCCGCAATTTCGCGAGTTGAACGTCGCGAAGAGTTGTCATCGTGGTATCGCTGCACGAACAGCCCATCTTCAACGGCTGCCATTTTACCCTGCAGTGCGAGCTGCGTGAGAAGCAACCGGTCTGCGCCGAAATAGTCCCGATAAGGCATGTAGTCGAGCATAGCGTCCCGACGAAAGAGGCCGTGGATTATTCCGCTCCAGCCGTTGAGCGTTATCGTCGACTTCATGCGTCGAACCGGACAGTCAGCCAGCAGCGCAGTCTTGAACTCCTCAACAACATCTGTGACGACCACGTTGCCATTGCCATCAATCTGGTGCGCGAGCGAGTACGCACCGATTACATCTTGTCGTTCTTCAAGGACGGCGACGCACTTCTCCAACAGCGGCGGCTGGACCCAGTCGTCGTAGGCGTGCCAGCGGAAGTACTTCCCAGTGCCCAGCTCGAACACGCGGTTGAAATTGAAAACCAGGCCTCTGTTCTTCCGGTTGCTGAAGAACTTGATTCGCGTGTCACTGGAGGCGAGATCCGCGACGATTTCCGGCGTTCGGTCGGTGGATGCGTTGTCGCAGACAACGATCTCAAAATCAGCAAAAGACTGCTTGAGCAGCGAATTGAGCGCTTGCTCGACGTACCGCTCACCATTGAATAGCGGTACCCCAATGGAGACTATTGGAGACTTGGCAGCCAATTCGCGCGACCTCCGACGGGGTCGCTTCAAATGATACTAAAGAAGTGTTATCGGCGATTCGGGCCGCATGCTAATACGCTCCCGAACCTCTCGCGACGGCGCGGAACGTTCGCACCAAGATGACCACGTCGAGCCAGACAGACCAGTTCCGGACGTAGTACCCGTCCAGGCGTTCCATCCCCTCTATCCCCACCTCGCTACGACCGGAGACTTGCCATAGTCCGGTCACGCCAGGGCGTACCCGCTCCCGGAGTCTAACCACGCGCGGGTCCATGTCGTCGATGTGATACTGCGGCAGCGGGCGCGGGCCGATAAGCGACATTTCGCCTCGCAGCACGTTGTACATCTGCGGCAGCTCGTCGATCGACAGGCGCCGAAGCAGATGACCAATCTTGGTTATTCGGGGATCCTTCCTGAGCTTGTGGAACGTATCCCACTCGTCCTTCAACGCCGGGTTGCTCGCCAGGTGACGCTGCAGCACCGCCTCAGCGTCTGGCACCATCGTGCGAAGCTTCCACGCGTAGAACGGAACACCGTTAAGCCCCACCCGCTGCTGGCGATAGAACGGATTCTCGCGGTCCTCCAGCCAGACAATCAGCGCGAACAGCATTACGATCGGGGCCCAAAGCACCGACGAGATCGAGACTGACAGGAGATCGAAACCGCGCTTGAGCACCCGCGCAAACGGGTTCAGCAAGTTGGAGGTCATCTGGAGACCCAGAATCCCGCCAATGTCAGAAGCGCGAACCCAGAGCGAGGGTACGTCGAGCAGGTTGGGAATGATGACAACCTTGTTGTAGTGCGAGAGCGGCCCTTCCATCAACTCAACCAGCCGCTCCTTCGTCAAAGTCGGCATGGCGAGAAACGCGACCGGCGCATCCTTTCGCACGAGCTGCGTGCTGCCAACGACACGAACACCCTCTACCTTCGTGCCCCACTTTGCGGGGTCGTCGTCAAAAACCACTACCGGGTTGTACCCGAGGCCCCGCTCACTGTTGATAATCTCGAGAACGTGCTGGCCGGCATCCCCAGCGCCATACACGACCACCGGAACACCCCAGAGGTCTTGCCGAACGAGCAAGCGCTTGACGACGGTGCGCATGAACGGCACCAGGCCAACGGACACGAGCACGGCACCAAAATACGTGAGCCTCGACGCGTCTTCGGCCTGCTTGGAGAAGAACAGGACCACCGCAAGTGCAAAGTACACGAAGAAGAGCAGCAGCGTTACACGACGAAGCTCCTCAGCGATGCCCATTCCCCAGGCCGGCAACAAGTTCAGCATCGCCGCGCCAAGGCTCCAGGCCCCGACGATGAACACCCCCCATCGTGGGTCAAAGTCTTGACCCGTCAGCGACAACCGTATGGCCCCCACTACGATAAGAGAAGCTCCTAAAGCAAAGGTGTCGCCCGCGAGGATAGCCAGGGCGTTCTGTAGCCTGTGGCGCAGGAGAACAAAGGTCGGTCTGCGGTCGAGTCCGGACTGGCGGCGGACCGACGTCGCGCTCCGCGTGTGCTGCGCCTCCGGTCCAACGGCTGGCTGCGAGTCTCCATTTGAGACAGCACTGCTCCGTTCTGCGACATTAAGCCCTGTATCCTTCATTTCCATTTCGCATTCAACTACAATGGGATCCATGCGAACACTACGCGACAATCGTGCCTCAACCGAACGATTCCTCAGGTTCCATACCGTTCGGGAAGACAGGAGCTGACCTACGGAGGTCGAGCTTTTGCAGCAGGATGCCCAGAAGATACGCCGGATTGAGTAGAATGTAGCGGCGCCAGAGCCGGCCTGGCTCTGTGCCCAACCGAAAGAGCCACTCCAGTCCCGCCCGCTGCATCCACGCGGGCGCTTGAGCGAGCTTGCCCGCGTGAAAGTCAAAGGCCGCCCCTACCGCGAGAAGCGGCATTTGGAGATCATCGCGGTACTCAAAGGCGAACGTCTCCTGCCGCGGACAGCCGAGACCGACAATTACCATGCGCGCACCCGAGGCCTTGATGCGACTGACGAGGGCGGATTTCTCCTCGCGCTTCAGTCGCCGGAACTGTGACGACTCGTAGCCCGCCACCCGCAGTCCTGGATGGCGTACGAGCATGCGGCCCACGAGATGTTCTATAGTCTCTAAAGTACTCCCGTAGAAATACACGGGAACACGTTGGTGAGCAGCAGCCTCGAGGACACGAAGGGTTAGCGTCGGCCCGTATACTCGATCCGGAAGCCCGATGCCGTGCAGCCAGCGAAGTGCCCAGCGCACGGGTTGGCCATCAGGTACCACGAGATCCAGTCCATTCAGCCTGCGCTGCTGCACGAGATCCTGCGCACCCGTCATGACTCCGTGAACCGCAAGCGCGCTGACGGCCAGCGGTCGCCCCGCTTTCGCCGCGTGCATGATCTGCGCAACCGCGCAGGAATAGTCCACCGCGTGGACGTTGACGCCGAGGACGCTATGCTTGCCCAGATCAGTCATTGTGAAACCGACCAGCGATCGACGTTCTCCTCAAAGATCTGCTTCAATATCTCCGGTACGCTGTGATGAATGTCCCAGTCTGGATAATCAGCCTTGAATTTTGAGAGGTCGGAGATGTACCAGATATGGTCGCCGATCCGGTTCTCGTCGGCGTACTCGTGGTTCAGCTCTCTACCAGCTATGTCCTGGCACAGTTGGATGGCCTCGCGCATCGAGCAGTTTGATTGCCGCCCGCCGCCAATGTTGTAGACCGCTGCGGGCCGCGGATTCCGGAAGTAGGCATCAAAAGCGAGTATCAGGTCTTCAGAATGAATGTTGTCCCGGACCTGCTTGCCCTTGTACCCAAACACGGTATACGGGTGGCCCGTGACAGTACACTTCATCAGGTACGCCAGAAAGCCGTGAAGCTGGGTGCCCGAGTGGCCGGGGCCCGTCAGGCAGCCGCCACGGAACGAGACCGTGTTCAGCCCGAAGTACCGACCATATTCCTGCACGAGCAGGTCAGCCGCCACCTTGGACGCGCCGAAAAGCGAGTGTTTCGATTGGTCAATCGACATGTCTTCAGCGATGCCGGCGTGGTACCGATGGGTTGAATCGATTTCCCACCGAAGGTCTGTCTCAACCAGCGGAAGGCGGTTCGGCGTGTCACCGTAGACCTTGTTCGTCGACGTGAACACGAATGCGGCCTCCGGGCAATGCTGCCTGGTGGCTTCCAGTAGATGCAACGTGCCGTTTGCATTCACCGTGAAGTCGAGAACCGGATCGCGCGCGGCCCAGTCGTGGCTTGGCTGCGCGGCGGGATGCACTACGAGCGCAATTTCGGAACCGTAGCGAGCAAAAAGGGCGTCCACGGCATCGCGATCCCTGATATCAAACGATTCGTGGGTATAGTTGGGGACCTCGCGCTCCAGCCGGATCCGGTTCCATTCGGTGGACGCCTCATCGCCGAAAAAGACGCGACGCATGTCGTTGTCAACACCGACGACAGCCAACCCCTGGTCCGCGAAGAATCGAACAGACTCGGAGCCGATCAACCCGGCAGAACCCGTTACTACAGCAATACTCATGGACAGGCCGTTCTTGTCGTTGTGAAGTGCGTCGCTCTCATTATTCGTCGCACGTGCCTACGTGCTCTCCGAATAATACAAGACGCGGGCCAACCGGCACTAGCGCACATTCCTTCCACTATGGACGGATGTGCGTCTCACTTTAAGACTACCGATCGATACCGGCTATCTCACGAGCGAGAGCTGGCGGGTGGCGGTCAAGAACTGACCGGGCACATGCGCAACCACGCGGACCATATACGTGCCGACGGGAAGCTTGGCGGTATCCAGGAATAACTGACGATCCTGTCCCGCATCGACCGGCCTCCGCGGCAGACGCATCTGCTGCCGACCCAGCAAATCGTAGACGAATGCCTCGACCTCAGCGGCCTCCGGGAGATTGTACGACAACGTCGTCGCGTTTGAGAAGGGATTGGGATAGTTACCCGTCAGGGCAAAGTCGAACTCAGGCGTGTCGGGTGGCGTGTCTACTGTGCCGACGCCTGTGTTTCGGGTCGACAGTGATACGTCGGCCAACTTGAATCCAATCGTCTCTGTGACGGCCGGACGCTGCGCTACTTCGAATCGGACTTCGTTCGCGCCTTCTGCAAGAATAGAGGCACTGAACTCCACCGAGTCCTCAACCCACGCCCCGCTGCTGACCATCCGGCTACTGAGCGGGATCTCAACCCCGTTCACAAAAGCCTTTATCTCGCTGACGTCGTTCACGTCGAAGGCGCGAAACTTGAGCATCCCGGTATCGTCGCCGTTTGCGGAGACATTGAGCGTTCGCTCTGCAGCGCTGCCACTTGCCTCGCCGAAGAGATCCATGTCGTCAGTCTCATTCAGGCGCTCGATGTCGCACTCGTAGCTCGGCTCCGTCGTGTGAAAAGTGGAGTTGAAATCCTGACCCGTCTGCGTCTGCCAGTCACCGAGCGAAAGATCATTGTACTGTGGGAACCCGAACACTTCGGGGCGCTGGGCGTGATGCCACACGTTGTAGTCAGAGGAGAACGTCTGCAGGAATGTGTCCCAGTCCTGCTGATTCAAATCGTTGTCAATCAGCGTCGGGCCCTTCGCATACGGATGCAGGAACGTCGTTCCAACAAAGACATTGTTCGTGACTGCCCAGTCACGAACCGTAAGTGGCAACTGGTTGCGAGTTTCGAAGTCCTGTACAACTCGCTCTCCACCGCCATCGACGACAATCTGGCTGTCATTGAGTTCGACATCGTCCCGGGTGGCATTCAGGGCAAAGACGTTGTGATCTACAGAGACATGCTGTGAGTAGGTCGTCTTCAAGCCACTCCATCCGTTTCGGCAGAACACCGAGTTCTTGATCGTCGTCGGGCCCTGGGTCGCCTCCAGCCACATCCCATCCAACAGATTGTCATTGACCTCGACCCGGTCCAACACGACGTCTGAGATGTCGTAGTCGAGCCAGAGACCTCGCGAGTAGTTGTCGTTCGCTTTGTGGTTGCGGATGATCAATCCGTGGATTGACAGCACCTTGTTTCCGACAGACCAGCCCGAAAAACCACCCTGTTTCCCGCGCCAGTTGTTATGTGAGGTCTCGCTGTCGAGTACGGTAACGCGTTTGTTACGGAACATGCCCCACCCCTGCCCACCGTGGTTGTTCAGGGTCACGTTCTTGACGAGCACGTCGTCGGATTCACCGATGTAGATCCCTTGCCAGTTTGTCCACCGGATTTCGGAGTCCTCAAACGTGAAGTTGTCTGAGCCACCAATCCAGACTGCGGCTTCAGAGGTACTCCACGGTGTGGCAGCGTGCTCGAAGACAACGCCACGAATCGTGACATAGTCTTCGTAGAACTGCTCCCAAAGTCGGGTCCGCACGGCCACCTCGATCTTCGGGTTGTCCATGGACACGCCCGACGGTGGTTTCATGTAAACCGTGTCGTTCGACTCGTTGACGTAGAACATTCCCGGCTCGACTTCGCCGAGCGTCATGACCTGAACCAGGGGAATCCCTTCAACAAATATCATCTCACGCCTGAGCACGATCTCGTCGACCTCACGAACTCCGTCCCACGGATCGGGGCTTCGCCCCCAGTCATACGGCCAGTTGTGGTTGTACGTATCGTTGCCCGAATCGTACTGCCAATCAAGCCAGATGTCAGACCCGGAGATGACGGCGGTCCTCGAGTGCTTCGCCTCGACCACGATCGGAGTATGATTTCCCGGATCGTTCGTTCGCCAGTTGGTGTAGCCAAACGAAACCAACTCTTCCCGGTAGGTTGCCGGGTGGAGCACGACCCTCGTGCTCTCGTAGTTTCGCTTGTTCTCGACGGCCCGCTCTATCGCCTCTGAAATCGAGTTCAGCGGCAGCGCCTCCGTACCTGGGTTGGCATCGTCAGCATCGCCGGATATCGGGTTAACGTGAAGCGTGTGGGTGTACTGCGCAAACGCAGCTTCGCTTACGGTCGCAGAGGCGACCAGTAGAAGGACAATCGACAAACTCCTTCGCATATTTCGCTCAGGTTCGATTCGACGCGTTCAGACTCGCTTCAGAGTGGTGACTCTCTAGTCGAAGTTGGTTGCGTCACGACGTCCCGGGTGGAGCCGCTGGTTGGTGGGATGTAGCTCATCTTGCCGAGCGCTGCCCTGAGTTTCCGACGCGACCGGAATCCGCAATTCCGCCTGGGTGGAGGCGTAACTCGTCCGCCGCGCGGTGGGGACCGAGCATCGCGGCCAACGCGATGGACCGGGCGAACTCACCGGAAAACGCTTCAGACCACCCAAAAAGGGGGTCTCAAGGGATATCGGCAAAGTGGCTATTATTGTTAATCTTAGACGAACGTCCGCAATAACGGTGTCTAACTCGACACATGCCACCCGCCAGGCCGCTCGGGGTTCGCCCTTCGCAGAAGATTTACAGTGCGTTAAGAAGAGCTTGACAAAGGCCGTTCAAGGCGCTCCGGACGGCGATGCGCTACTGTTCTCGTCCTGCCCTGTGAGTTGCCGCCAACCATCGAGCTGGAAGCGGCGCCGGAGTACCCGAAACGTCGGCTTCGTGAATCGATTCTGATCTGAAACGAGGCTATTCACGAACGCCCGCCAGTCCGCCGGCTTCATATGGTTCGTCGCGAGCGCAACTCCTTCAAATGCGTTGTTCGTGATCACCCAACCCGAAGCGCGCAGATGCATGTCTTCACCGCTGACGAAGTCCCTCACCACGCGAGTCGACGTCCCTCCTAGCTTGATCTGGGCTTCGCGATTGCCGGCGAACTCGTTTGAGTCGATCACAACGTTGTGCGAAAACGTACTATGCAGGCCAGCCTCGTGATTGTCGCGCATGACACTTTTGCGGATGGTTATCGGTCCCTGCGATGCTTCGATCCATATTCCATCCCGGTGGTTCTCATTGAGCACAGCGCCCGAAACGACGGCGTCAGAAATGTCGTAATCGAGCCAGAGTCCGCGACTCTCGTTGCCGATCGCTCGGTGATCGTAAATCCGAAGCTTGCGCGCCGAAAGGATCTTGTTTCCGATCGACCACCCGGTGAAGCCACCCCATCCCCCCCGCCAGTTGTTGAAGGAGGTCGCGCTATTGCGGATCTCAACATCATTAACGCGGAACATGGCCCAGCCCTGGCCACCGTTGTTGTTCATGACGACATCGTCTATCTGTACGCCGTTGGACTCACCAACGTACAGCCCGGTCCAATTCGACCACTCGAAGCGCGCATCCTCGATGACGACATTGTCAGATGCTGAGATTCGAACGGCGGCCCTCGCTACCGCCCATTCGGTCACGGCATGCTGGAACGTCAATCCGCGCAGCGTGACATTGTCCTCGTGATTCTGGTCCCACAGCACTGGCCTGATACCTACTTCCACGATCGCGTTCGCAGGATCAACGCCCGGCATGGGTTTGAGCCAAAGGCGATTCTGCGCCTCATCCACGTAGAAGCTTCCCGGAACCAGCTCTGTTCTTGAGAGCACCTGCCGCTGCATGGCACCGTCGACTATCACCATTTCCCGGCGAAGGACGATCTCCTCCACTGCGACGTCTCCAGACCAGGGATTCTCTGATACTCCCCAGTCATACTCCCAAGCGTGCGAGTACTCTCCATCCGTGGCCCGCTCCCAGTCGGTCCAAACATCAGCGCCGGAGACAATGGCGGCACCAGCGTTCACAGCCCTGACCTCTATCGCCGAACTGTTGTCGGGTTGGTTCCCGTTGAAGTTCGTGTACCCAAACTCGATCGGACCCTCTCGGTAGACTCCGTCACCGACAAGAACAAGGACACTCTGCCCCAGCTGCTTGTAGCGCACCGCTACGTTCACGGCGTCGGTAAGGCGTGCAAATGGGCGGTCGGCTGACCCGTCTCCACCGGGGTCGGCATTGGCACTCACGTTGAGCCGAACCATTGTATTCTCGGATTGCAGTTGGATCTCCGGAGACAACGATTGGCTGACCGTCTGGGCCTGGACGCAAACTGCGGCCAGCGCAGCGAAGAGACCGAGGCACATCACGCTCAATGAATTCGTTAGCCTGGTCGCAACCATATGGATTCTTCCCGCCTGGTGGTCTGCTTCGCGCTAATGCGAGTCCGCCGGTCTGGACTCGCGGTAGTTAGCGATAGCGGACTCATACACGCTCAGCAGCTGGTCGTAGTTCTTGTCGGGTGTATAGCGGCCTTCGTACTCGACGAATGCTGCATCGCGCATCGCCTGTACGCCGTCGGGGTTGGCCGCAAACCAGTTCATCGTTTCGGCCAGGTGAACAGCGTCCCCAGGCGCGAACCTGAAGCCATTCACGCCGTGCTCGACCAGTTCGGCAATCGCACCAATGTCGGATACTATCACTGGCGTCCCGCACGCGAACGACTCTGTGATTACCCTCCCAAACGTCTCATACCAGAGCGACGGGACAACCACAGCTGAAGCCCCACGCATCAGGTCGAGCACTTGATCAGCAGGCTGGCGCCCCAGCAGCTCGACGCCTTCCATCCCACGCGTCTCGTCGGTGAGAGCCGCCATCGCGGGGCCGTCGCCTGCGATCAGCAGCCGCTTTCCACTCGTCTGCCGCCGCCACGCATCCAGCAGCGTATGCACTCCTTTGTCTGCCGTCAGGCGACCTACGAAGAGAAAGTAGTCTCCATCACCTACTCCGCGGCCGGGTGCGTTCCTGACGAAATGTGGTTTGACGACTATGCGGTCGGCGGGTAGCCCGCCTGCCACGAAGCGAGACTTACCAAACTCTGTCATCGAGATGTACCGGTCAACGGTCTGCGTCCACGTGCGTGCAATCCAGTGGAACGCGGTTGAGGTGGCCACTGCAGCTGAAGCAGATGCACTCTCGCGATAGCACTTGTGACGAATCCCGTGGAGCGAAAAGCGCTTACCAATGCAATCCTCGCAGACCCGGCCGTCCCGATACAACAACGCACCTGCGCAGAGTATTCTGAAATTGTGCAGGGTCTGGACGACGGCTGCTCCCTCGGCGTGGGCGGCGTGATAGATCGCGGGCGACAGCAGCGGCAATGTGTTGTGCACGTGCACAACCTCGCTATTGTGATCGCGTATCGTGGACCGCATCCGCCGATAGGCTTTGCGATTCCAAACGGAGCCTGCGGCTACAGCCAGCTTGCCAAATCGGGATGCGCCTTCGATCTCGTCGTTGCGCACGGCATACCGGAGTACGTCATGCCCATGCTCCTCAAGAAGCGCCGTTTCGTCGTGAAAGACGCCGTCCTCCCCACCCGCCTGCTGATAGTAGTTGTGGGCAACCAGGACCCTCATTCGGGTAGCAGGGCAACGCCAAGCAGGCTGTCCTTTCGTTCTTCCTGAACAACGCCTGAGTACGACAGTTGCGTCTTTCTGGACCATTCCAGAAACGCGGGGTTCTCGTCGATGTCGTCAGCAAGCACGACAGCCCCCGCCGAAAGGTGCGGGGAGACCTCATCCAGCTCGAATCGGATGTTGCGGTACGTGTGAAGCGAGTCGTGAATGAACATGTCAACGGTGTCGAGTCGGGCTACCAACTTCGGCATCACGCGTTTCGTCACGCCTCGGTAAAGACGCCAGCGATGACGCACGTCGTCGGGAATGAGGGCACCCACAAAGTTGTCAACATCCCGGCCAAGCGGCGGCAAGTCGATGCTGTGCAGCATGCCCTTTTCGTTTCGTTCAAGTGCGCTGAGGACAAACGCGCTTGTGACGCCGTATGCGACGCCGGTTTCCACCACAACGTCAGGGCGCGAGACGCGCGCCGCGAGATAGCAGATGCGGGCGAGCGCGAAGTCGGCACTGTGTATCTGGTTGATCGGGGCGCCCTTAACCGATTCCATCCGCTTTCGTACGGCCTGCTCGACTTCCAGCGCCTCGCCGGCATAGTCCGTGCCGTTGCCCTTGAAGTGAACGAGTAGCCGATCCCAGACGTCGTCGTACGACACGGTGCTATACGCAGGTGGCTTGACGAACCACTTGTCAGCCCGTACATCTACGACCGTAGCAACCCGGTCAAATGCCTCAACCGGGTTTCGCAAGGTCAGCGCGATCCACTCGCGCATCTTGGAGCTCTTGGATGTGCTCATTTACAACTTCTGTGTGGAGAGTTGACCCACCGCTCTGATGGTGGGCTGCGGTGTTTCAGTTTGCCTTCCTTTGGCCTGTACCGGGCTCGTTGCCACCGCACGGGCGACCGCCGCGGTAATCAGCGCGCCAGCGAACCACAAGACAACCGGACTCTGGTGGAACGGGTACGCAATTTCTGACTCAAAGAACCCCTCAACAAGCACCATTAACAATAGCGCCTGTACAACCTTCGCTTCAACGTTGCCGTGCCTGAACGACCAGTAGACAAAACTGCCAATGATTAGCATGTATGCGAGGAAGGCAAGGATCCCACCGCCGCCCAGTACTTCCAGATAGCCATTGTGTGCGCCAATGAAGGCGTCGTCAGGTAGTCGCTCCAGAACGTGCGGCTGTGACATGTACGCCCGTACTCCGCCTATGTATCCGTAGCCGTACGGTCGATCCAGGATACCATCTATCAAGACGTCTGCGGCCTCCGTCCGCCCGTTAAGCGTCGACAGGCTCCTAGCGTGGATGGTGGCATCCTGCATGGCCCAGTAGTCTCGTACAACGAACCGCATGTATAGGTTGTCGAGATACCATGTTACGCGAGACGAATTGCCGTAGAGCATGAGCACGACGACGATTCCTGCAATCCCGGTCACGACGACACCGGCAAGCATTGCGGGTTTGCGCCCGAGCCCAAGGTGATACCACGCCAGCACCGCGAACGCGACGGCAAGGCACAGATAGGCGGATCGCGTCTGGGCGAGATACAACCAGTAGAAGCCGAAACCGACGACGACCAGATACGTGAGGCGACTGACCCCCTTCTTCGCAAGAAAGAAGTGCGCACCCAACACAACACACACGAGTGCGAGAATCGGAACGTACGCGAAGCTCTCCCCGCGCAGTCGGTAGCCAAACCACCCGGACCAACGGAGGTGCGGGTACAGAATGTAGAGGGCGCCTACGAATACCAGCAATCCGACCGACAGCCACAAGAAAGCCCGCAAACACGTTGACGTCGATATAGCGCCGGTGTATACCTTAACCGCCAGGTCCGTGGCCGCCGCAGCGAGCATGAACATCATCGTCGCATTGGCGATACAGAACAAGGGCACCCATGAGGCAAAGCTCGCGATCATGAGGCAGATCAGGAAGAGCCCGACCCAATACGGAAGCAGCCCAACACGCCCAAGCATATGCTTCAGCGCGCCGCTCTGTTTGACGAGGCTGAGGATGGCCAGACCACCGAACAACAGCCACCAGGCCAGACGTAGATAATTCCAGATGTCCTGATCGCCTGATAGCGAAGAAAGCCCCGTTCGATCTTCGTCGACCGCGAGGCGTACCGCCGGCGGACCGAGAAACATCCAGAAGAGCGGGACCTGAAAGGCCGACAGCTCTCTGACGCGATCTGGTATGACGGTGTTGTTTCTCAACTCAGGTCTGTAGCGCTTCGTTCTGTTCGACTTCCTGGCCCTTAGCGCGGCCCAACGCACGGTAGTAGCCTGCCACGATCTGCTCCGCCTTTGCCTCCCAAGAGAACGCATCACGGACACGTGCACTTGCGGCCCTACCAAGGCCGGCCAGTTTGTCGCGGTCGGCGTCAAGCTCTGCAATGGCTTCAGCGATGCGATTCACCGCGCCGCCTGGACTGTCTGGCTCGATCTTGATTCCTGAAGTTGCATCAACCATTACGGCCGGACCCCCAAGGTCTAGGCAAATTACGGGCCGGGCCGCTGCCATCGCCTCAATACACGCCCAACCGCCCGAATCATGCAGACTGGGGTGCAGCATCGCGTGGCTCAATTTGAGACAATCGATGACCTGGTCTCGTTTTACGTTCCCCCAGAAGCGTACGCGATCGGAAACCTGGAGTTCGTTTGCCAGCCTTTCCAACTCTTCTCGGTGGGGCCCATCACCGAGAATCCAGTACTCCGCGTCGTCCACACCTGAACTTGCAAGCCCACGGATACCAAGATCAAATCCCTTCCAGTGGAGCAGCCGCCCAGCGCTGATGAATCGGATTGGTCCGGATGGTGGGGCCGGCAGCGCGGCCAGGCGCTCGTGTTCTGGTCGGCTCAGCGCGGCGTTGCCCAACAGCTCGGTCTCCTTGACACCAAGCGCCGACAAACGACCGGCCGTCTCGCGTGTCGCAGCAAAGCCCACGCTGCATGACTGTGCGGCGCGCCTCACTGCCGGGTCGTGCTCGCCGGTCCATCGGGCGAGATCGCGCGCACGCTCATACGCGCGATTTCTGAAAGAGAATTCCCGCCGAAAGATATCCGGAAACGACTCGCCGCCCCCAACCGGGCCCCAAACAAATGGAACGTTAATCCGGGGGAGGAAGCTGGGGCTCCAGTACCGACCAAACGTAACGTGATGCGAGCAGTCGAACGGAGTGTGCGCGTGCAGTTGCGCCACGAGACGCGCAGCCCCAATCTGCCACATGTAGTAGAACAGCTGCACTCCCCGACCACCGCGCTTCCACCACGTCATCCACTTCGGAGGGTCGTAGTAGACAAACTCGGGTGGGCTGATCGGGTCGGCCGCGAGGGCACGTTCGATCTCGCGTCGGTTGTTCCTGCGCGTGATCACCGTTACGTGCACACCCTCGTGACGGGCCACCTCGCGCACGACGTTCCACCCGATACCTGTCTCAGAACCGGTGTCGGGTTCACATGCATACGCCGTTGCTATGACGCGGATGTCTTTCAAGCGAGATTCGCCGGTCTCGTGATCGATTGTGATTCGCCTGCATGCTTCAGCTGCGGAACTATCGTGGCGCGCCACGACTGAAGCGGCTCATCATCGGTATGGCCATAGGCCCTGGCCTTGAGGAACGCATCAATCGTCGCGATTTGCACAATGGACTTGGCAACGGCGACATCACCTTGAAATTGAGCCCGCGCGACACCGCCCACGGCGGCCTCGAATGCGTGCTGCGGCTCGCATTCATTTATCAATGCCTGCGTTTGTAGCCAGAAGAACGCAAGGTCAAGACCCGGAAAACCGTCGACCGTCCCGTATTCCCAATCGAACGCACGGACCGTTGAACCAACTCTCTTAACGTTCCATGGCGCAAAGTCCCCGTGCTGAATCGCACGCGGCCAGCGTTGCCCTTCCAGCGGCCGCATCACCGAGGCTGCGTGAGGAAACTTAGCGCATAGATCCTGGATGAACGGGTGTTCGTCAAGCGCGAGCGCGTCACCGACAACCATGCGTTGGAGGTACTCGAGAACGGCATTATCCGGCGGCAGCTTGGTCCCGACGGGGTCGCCATCCACGGGTGAAGTCAGGAGAATCCGGCCATCTGCCAGCGGCGCAAAGCGGATGATCTTGGGACCGGCGCCTTCGGGTAGTGCCGCCAGCATCCTGTGCTCAGCCTGAAGGCTTGCGATCGCCATTTCTCCGTCACCGTACTTGCCGTAGGCGACAATGCGCCCGTGCTGGTCGCGGATCTGGACCGTGATCTTCTGCGCGGGCCCGGGGGTACCTATCAGGACGGCGGCCACCTTTGATCCCTCAGGAATCTGCGATTCATGCACGTCACGCAAAAGGCTCGCAACTACCGACTCGGCGGGCGCTTTGTCCCGTGCTTCGCTTCGAGATGTCAGTCCAAGCGCCGCCATCATTCGCATACCGACGCGAAAAACCCGGCCGCGGAATTTGTAGCCTGGATACAAGTCTGCATTCCGCCAACGCTCCCCGACACCTCGCCCGGTTGCGTAGAGACGAGGACGCGACCAGCCGGGCAACGCGCTCACAACGGCGCCGGGATCGAAGAAGATGTCTACCGGATTCATCGCAGCCACGATCGCTTCTCCAGACGCTCGGCAAGCTTGTCAAGCAATGCGTCGACAGCGGCGGATGTGACATCATTCACGGGCGCACCGGCATCAACCACTACGCTTGGCTTCAGAGACCTCGCAAGTTTGCGATATTCGGCACTCTGACGCTGAGTTTCTTCGGGACTGACCTCGTTCTTGCGCTGCTGGATGATATGAGCCGGCGCATCCAGGAAAATGAACAGATCCGGACGCGGAATAAACCGGCCAACGAAGCGGGCCAGCCAGGCTGGACCAGAGTATCGGTAGCGCACGGGATCAACTAGTATGTCGTGATAATACCGATCGAAGATGACCAGTCTTGATCGGAGCAGCAGCGGCTTAACCGACGACCAGTGACCAATTAGATAGTCGGCTGCATAGTAGAAAAGCTTCAGGACCGACGAGACGGGATTCCTTGGCTTCTGCCCGTGTGGGTTCTCGACGGGCGTAGACTCACCGTGGACGACGCCCGTACCAATTCGCGGCCTCAGATGGAAGTACTGTGTTCCCCAGAATGCATGACTCATCTCCTCGCGCAGCGATTCTATGACGGTACTCTTGCCCGAGCCGTCAGGGCCGAACACGACCACTTCGAATCCGGTCTGTACGAACAGCCGCTGCAATATTCGTCTGGACTCGAACAGGAGGGAGTCCCGCGAGCGGGGTCGACGATTTCGAAGGTGCTCGCGCAATGCGGGCAACGATTCTCCTACCAGCTCCCACTCGCCGTCCTTGAGACCAGCCTCAAGTATCGGCGTCGCCGCCGGACCAAACTGATCCGCCAGCGTCTCGAGTGCCGGCTCAGCCTTGGCCGCCTCGGCCAGTTGCCTCAAGAGTGCAATGTGGCTCTCGTCAAGTTGATCCTTTTCGACCTTCTTAACGAGATAGTACGCCAACCCTATCGAGGGATTCGGGATCGCAATGTCGGTCCCATCCAACTGAGCACTCCTCCGGTCCTTAAGCAACAGGTCTGCCGTAATCAGTGTTCGGCCGCTCCGGCGGTAGTCACTGCAGGCATCAATCTGGAGCAGGTGCGTCCTGCCGTCTCGACCCTGCCACGCCAGGACGAAGAAATACGACGTGGACTCGTGACGGATGGATTGGACTACGCGCGCCTCCACCATTGTCGCGAACCGCACGAGCAGTTTGGGGAAGCGGCGAAGCGTTTCCTGGGACACTGCTATGTCGACATCGCCTTCTCGCTCGTCGCGCACCTTGGAGTAGTCACCGAGAACAACGTAGGGCAGCCCTTCCCGCTCGAAGAAACGAAACAACTTCTGCAGTACCTCCCACCGGGACTGCCCAACGGGAGGCTGCAACGTCGCTGTATTGGGTGTAGTCGTGGTACCCATTACTGCCCCCGTACCGCGCCTTGACCAGCGACGAGGTCAGGCAACGGCTGTGATCGTTTGAAGTAAAGCGTCATTACGATCAGCTCAACGAGCATGTTGATAGAGACGCCGACCATGGCACCGGGCACGCCGAATCGGTATATCAAGAAAACCGTGACGGTGATGGCGCAAATCGATGAACCCACGCTGGACCAGAACACGAAATTCGGGCGCTCCATTGACCTCAACGCAGTTCGGATGACGACGGCCACACCCGAAATGATCGGATATATTCCGGCCAGCCATAGGTAGTTGGCGTATTCGCCGAAGTTGCCGCCGTAGAGGAGGTCTATGAGATCGCTGCCAAAAAGACCAAGCGCCAGCCAATACGCAACGTTCGCAACGACAAGCAGGGCGGCAGTGGAGACTACAATCGACCCGAAGCGCCCCATCTCCCGGGCGCGAACAAAGATCGGCACCAGCAGCAATGAGAGCGCGGCGTAGGCGTGCGCGGCCGGCATGATGAAGTTCAACATCGCTTTGAGGATACCGGGAGCCGCCGGCCCATGGATCACCTCAAGAACCAGGAACGGAATATTCGTGGGCAGCCACGCGAGGATTCCCGTCGCGGTAGCCCACCCTCCATACTTCCTGTGCTCGGCAACGATTTCGGCTGCAGGGATTTCCACCTCGTCTCGTGGTAGAAATTTGCGTAGCCACAGGAATATCCAAATAGAGCCTACAAGACTACCCAGCGCCATCAGTCCGAACATCACCGGTACGGTGAGTATGCCGAGGCGTGACAACACCAGCACACCACCGATCAGGACGGTAGCGTATATCGCACCACCGATGGCGGACCAGACCGGCTTGAGGTGGACGTAGCACGCTCGACGTGCTAGC
>JANQRN010000041.1 GCA_028284545.1 Rhodothermales bacterium
CCGGGAAAAATTATCAATATGAGTTCGGTCGCGGGCAAGGTGCCCGCACCGTTGTTCGGCCCGTACACGATGTCCAAACACGCGTTGGAGGCCTATTCCCACAGCCTGCGCCGGGAACTCCTGATGTACGGTATCGACGTCGTGATTGTCGGACCGGGATCGATCAAGACCCCCATCTGGGACAAGGCGGAGGACACGAATATCGAGCAGTACCGCAAAACCGACTACTACCCCGTTTTTGACAGGGTGCTCCACCTCTCGAAAAAGACCGGCGAACGGGGCATGCCGGCGGAACGGCTCGGCAACCTGTTACTGGAAATCCTCAAGAAGGACTCGCCAAAATGGCGCTACGCAATCGTGGCGGACAGGCTCACGATGTGGACGCTGCCGCGCCTGCTGCCGACAAGAGTGCTCGACAGGATCATGACCAAACGCTTCGGCTTCCCGACCAAAGTCTGAACCGGATCGAAACCCGGACCGTCTAGTGGGGAAGCCTGGGGTCTCCGCTCCTGAGGCACTGACACCGATACGTCAATGAACCCCAGCCGATACACGACATCGTCGTGTCGCTGGAGAAGCAGCGGAAGCGGCTCATTTTCAAGCCGTCGCGATTTCGCTTCGTTATTGCGCTGAAATCCATCCGCAAGCCGTCGAGCGGTATCCAGTCGCCGCTCGACGACGGCCCAGTGCGCGGCGAGTCCTGCATGGCACAGGCGGATATCAGCAATGCGAACGAAAGAATGAAGTACCGACTTGTCGTCACGGTGTCTTGACCTCCCCTGGCTTGTTTGTCCGGCGATTCAAGCCCTCGACACTAGGCGCTAGTCTTCGGCCAAACATGAAGTTACGATGAGGATTGCGTAAAAAACCTATAAAGACGCACTAACCCTCATCGTCAGCGACGCACCCACGGTTCTGGAGGGGAGTAATGGCAACAGGCCGGCTACAGGTCGGCGATCTGGTGATTGATCGCGGTACGCGGACTGTCTCTCGCGACAACGAACCCATCCGTCTTCCGCGGCTATCGCTCCGCTTTCTGCTGACACTGGCGGATGCCGCCCCCAATCTGGTCAGCCCCGACGAGCTGATCGACAAGATCTGGGGCGGCGGCGTCGTCACCCCGGAGACGATCGCGCAGCGCGCAATGCTCGTGCGTCAGGCGTTGGGCGACGATGCGCAGCAGCCACGTTACATCGAGTCGGTCCGCGGGGAGGGTTATCGGTGTGTCGCGAAAGTACGACCGCTGTCCGACCGCAATCCGCCGGCACCCGAGCAAATGCACTCCGAGCCCTGGCGGCGCCCGGCAGTATGGCTCGCCGGTACCGCCCTGTTGCTGCTGAGCATCGCCTTGTTTCTTTGGTCCGCAAGAGACGTGGCGGCGCCCGCCGAGTCCGTTGCCGTGCTCGCGTTCCAGGACATGTCGCCTTCGGGTGATCAGGCCTTCCTCGCGGACGGGATAGCCGAAGAGCTGTTGAATCACATTGCCCAGTCGACAAACCTCAAGGTCATTGCCCGTGCGTCCGCATTTTCCTTCAAAGGACAGGATCTCCCTGCCACCGAAGTTGCCGGTGAGTTGGGCGTCGACGTATTGATCGACGGCGCGCTGAGGAGCGATGGCGAACGCCTGCG
>JANQRN010000046.1 GCA_028284545.1 Rhodothermales bacterium
AAAGCCGAATCCAACCCATTCGCCCGGATTGCCAAGCAGAACAACCTCGAGTCCGATAACGAGGAGAGCGGTCGCGAACAGCGGAAGCGCCTCTGTTACCCACAATAATGCGGCGAGTACGAAGATGCCGGTCATCATCGTGGCCTCGCGGGGTGCAGAAGTTGTACTGACGACCCACATCACCAACGCTGCGGCCAAAGCCGACAGAAAGAACAGCCGAACGTTTCGAAGACGGAGGGGCGCCTGTATGCGGTTGGCCAGCCGTCGGCGCCAGTGGTCCAGGTCATCGAGAAGGTGCCGACGCGGGAGGATAGCCATGTACTTGATTGATCCGCTGGATTGGCGAGTGTTCAGCCTTCCGGCCAGGCTGTACTTTCGCAGACGTCTTTGGCACGCTCAGGCCAGTGAGCATCCGGAGCATGTCTGCAAAGTGAAGTTAACACTGAAGTGCCCACACCACCGCAGCGCCCGACAATGCAACGGCGGATCACCACGTCGCCTTCGAGCAGCCGGGACATGATCTCGTCGCGATGCATTCTATCCGGTCTTCAGTACTCTCGCGTAATCTTTCGGCAGTAGGTAGTGATAAGCGAGCAACTCTCCGTCAAGCACCTGCGCGAAAACGCCGTACGGTGTGGGACTCAGTCGTCGCACATCAGCAGCCGACTTCATCTCGATCTCCTTGAATGACTTTTCGTTCGCTTCCGCCCAGTCGCGTGCATGGAGCACGGCGTCGTCGAGATACGGACACTGCGCGGAGCGATACACAACCAGTCCGTTTCGACTCTTCCGCTTCTTCTTGTCCCAATTACCACTGAAGCGCGGGTTCTCTGTGGGCTTACGAAAATGGCATACCATCAGCTCGAATCCCGGCTCTGCGTGATCCACTGACTCGAAGCCGTGGTGCGCGAGCATTGATCCGTCGACAAGCCAATTGCCGGTGCTGGTGACGGCTGCGATACCCCGAAATCCGCGCTTCCTGGCTACGCGTTTTGCCTCGTCGACGAGCGCCGACCCGAAGCCCTTCCCCTTGCTCTTGCCGACAACCCAGAGACAATGGATGACCATATAGTTGGAACACTTCTCAACGGCGCGCCACGCGAAATCTCCCGGAATGAACTCTATGAAGCCGCGCTCCGGCTTGGGCAGCAGCCGCATTTCCATGCCTTCCTCGAAACGGTCTTTTAACCAGCGCAACTTCTGTTCGTAGCCCGGTTTTCCGCGCGCACTCATCTTGCAGAAGAAGCCGAGCTTGTCGACGTTGTCGGCCGTTACTGTCACCAGGTCGATAGAGGTAGCCATGTCCGTGGTGGCTGGTAGTGGTACGTGTCCGGAAGCTACCGTTTGCACGGCGAGACCATTGTAGGGAATACCCTGAGGGTATGATCTGAGAAAGCATCCCGGTTGCTACAGCGGGCCTAGCGGACCACCACGACGGCGCGCGTCGCGCGAAACGTCTGCGCTACGACATGCACGAAGTACACGCCCGCACCTCGGACACCTTGCGACTCTGCTGGAATTGTGAACGTGAAGCGTGTGTTGGCCGCAAGGTCTCCACTGTAGATAGTCGCCAGCCGGCGACCCACAACATCAAATAAACCGATGTCTACATCCTGCTCGATTTCCACGGCAAGCTCAATCGCTGCGCTGCCCGCGGTGGGGTTGGGGTACGCAGACGAGAGCTCGAAGTCCTCCACCTCAACAGCACCACCGCCATTCTCACACTGGCCCGTTACTGACCATCCGATGTCGGCCATCATCCCACAAACGACGGCCCCCGGACTGTGGATCGCCTCCGCCTGTGACAGGAACGGAGTCATCAACGCATGTGGCGTGTCATTGAAAGTCGACTCGTCAAGGTGTGAGAAGGATACGGCCGACTCGAACGGATCGTCGGTGTATAGCTGAGCCGGCAAACCGCCGTTAGCCTGCCTCGCCCCGAACCCATCGAAGAAGACGCCTCCACCCTGCACGCCTCGTAGAACGCTGGCTAGCTGTACCGATGGATTGACATAAGTCAGCAGTGCGGTCCCGGCCGCGTCTTCAGCGAAGCGATCGTAGACAACCGGATCTGCGGTGTCACCAAGTCCCAGGCAGCCGACTCCGCCGGTACCATTGCACTCCTGACCGTTGGCCGGACTGCCGTCGTCAACGATCGCTGACCCAAAGAAGCCGAGCCCGTGCGCGAGCTCGTGTATCACGACCGACGCAAAGTCGATACGTCCGGCCGGCGTATTGCCATCAGTACCGAAGTACCAACGGTTTCCCTGGCCCGGACCACACTGACTGTTAAACTCAGCAAGGATATCGGTGTCGCCGTTACCTAGATCAAATCCGCGGAGGGCATCGGCCAAAGCGTCGGGGTACCACGTGGACGAATTTGGCGCTCCTACGAAGTCCGCCCAGATCAATTGCGGCCCGGCCGCTCCGAGCGTAAACGAATTGCCCGAACACGCTCCCAGATCCGCCCAGGTGGCCTCGACGTTTATGGCAACCGGCGAAGAAACAAGGCTGGCCCAGACGGCGGTTGCGTAGTCAAAAGCATCCCTGGCCTCCGCCGGCCACGGGTCACTCTGCGACTCGTTGACGTAGTTCACGTTGAAGGTAGCCGCACT
>JANQRN010000054.1 GCA_028284545.1 Rhodothermales bacterium
CAAGCAGAATCCGGGAGTGTCGAGTCGGTTCGGATGGTTCCCGGTCTGCCGGTACAAATCTGCGGCGTCTTGGCGTGTATCGGGTTGGCGTGGCCGACGGCAGTGATACCGTGAAAGTCGAACCCGACCCTTTCTCACTCTTGGCTGCTATGCTTCCGCCGTGGAGCTCCACAAGGCGCCGTGTAATTGCCAGCCCCAGCCCACTACCTTCGTGTGTTCGAGAGAGTCCTGTCGATTCTTGCTTGAATTCGTCAAACAGGTGTGGGAGAAAGTCGGGCGCAACTCCGACGCCAGTGTCGCGGATCTCAATAACTGCCACGTCGCCTTCGGTCCTGACGGTTGCGAAGACGCCGCCACGCTCGGTGAACTTGATCGCATTCGTGATCAGGTTGTTGATGATCCGGTAGAGGCAGCGCTTGTCGACCTCGGCGTAGACCGGTGCTTCACTTTCGACAACTTTCAGCGAGAGTTGCTTCACTTGCGCCAGCGGTTCCAGTAGCCTGACCGTGTCGCCGAGTTCGTCTCCCAGGTTGACGACCTCAAGCTGCATGTCAAGCGCGTTCGCCTCAAGTTGGGCGAGATCAAGTACCGAGTTCAGTGTGTTGAGTAGGCGCGTTCCACCTTCCTGGATGTAGCGCACCAACTCCATGTGTTCTTCCCCGACCTCCTGACGAAGGACCTGGGCAAACCCCAGGATGCCCGTCAGCGGGGTTCGAATCTCGTGGCTCATGTTGGCGAGGAAGCTGTCCTTTAGGCGGACCATTTTCTCGGCTGTGTCACGAGCATTGACGAGCTGCTGCTGATATCGCTTCAGTTCACTGATGTCACTGACGTTGAAGAGTGTACCTTCGATACCGGGCTGGTCGGCCAGGGTGCGTCCACGTAGGGCGAGATACCTCCAGGCCCCGCTGCGGTGGCGACACCGCACCTCCATGCTGATCACACCCGTCTCGTTGCCGTGGCCGTTCCTGGTCGGACTTGACCCCGTAAACGCCGCTCGAAATACGCGGCGATCGTTTGGGTGGACGATCGCACCGAAGTCGGTGCCGATCAGGTCTTCAGGTTCGTATCCGAGCATCGACTTGCACGGCGGAGACACGTACGCGGTCTCTCCCTGATTGCTGACGATCAGCACGACGTCGGTGGCATATTCCACAACTGCCCTGAATCGACCTTCACTGAGCCGGAGTGCCTTCTCCACGGAGGCGCGGGTCGAGACTTCCTGTTGCAGGTCCTCGGAGTGGAGTGCAAGCGTCGCGTTTGCACTCTCGAGCGAGGCATACGCTGACTGAAGGTTGTCGACCATGTGGTTGAACGTGTGCGCCAGCAAGCCAACCTCGTCGCCTGACGGACAGGCCACGCGCACGCCGAAGTCTCCAGCAGACACGCGGCGTGCGGCCTGCACCATCTGGCCTAGGGGTTCAGTGATCACGTAGCTGATCGCATACACGCCCGCAAGCCCGAAGACAAATACGAGCAGGCTGATGTAGAGAATGATCGAACGGCTCTGACCAATGGTCTCGTCGAGTTCTGCTAGCGAGTAGCCCAGGTACAGGGTGCCGGCGAGGTTCGACCCGTCGTCGTCAACGATGCTTCGCCTGACGCGAAACAGATTTCGAGACTCGGCAAGGCCCTGTTCACTTTCGATGACGGCGTTGATCGCGTCGCTGTCTGTTGAGGGTGTGGCCCGAGCCAGCACCTCTCCGTCATCGTCCAGGACGTACACGTAGACGACCGAAGGCAGCTTCATCGTCGCGTCGACGAGAGTCGAAACAGCCTCGATGCGGCGCGTGCGCAACGGTTCAGCCAGCGCGTGCGCCGTGACGTCGGCAACAGTCTGGGCCGTCGTTGCGGCCGCTGCCTCGGCCTGTTGCTTCTGCTGGGATGGGAAGAAGAGCTGGATGAACACCGAAATGATGCCCATCAGCACAATGGTCAGAATCGCGAGCCGCCCACGGATGGAGTTCCAGGGCTTGAGGCGTTCGGTTACTTCCGGGATGGTCGGCTTGCTATCGGCCATCAAGTACTTGAAAGGTGGGTTTCCCTTGTGCCAGCGGCCCGTGGGTGGGTCGCAGCGCACCGTCAAGGTATCGGCGAAGGGGCCGTCCAGTTAACGCGCAGCCGGCATCCGACCTGCCGCGGAAGAAATCCCAAAACCGCAGCAACAAGGACTGCGCCGGCGCATATACCGGGCCCTCACCGAATCCAATTGTCGTCGTGCGCCTCGAAGGTCCGTCAAAGCCGCTATTGGTCGCGCTTTTCCTCAGCGTGCTAATGGCCGCGCTCGACATTGCGATGGTCATCCCGGCGATCCCGGTGATAGGGGCGGCCTTCGGTCTCGACGCGAGGCTTGTGGCCTGGGTCTACGCGGCTTTCACGCTCAGCAATCTGGCAAGCGTACCCGTTATGGGTTGGCTGGCGGATACGATCGACCGACGAAGAGTGCTACTCGGTGCCATCTGCTTGTTTGTCTTTGGCGCAATCGTCGTCGCGGCGTCGTCCTCCTTTCTCGTCCTGCTGGTTGGCAGGGCGTTCCAGGGTCTCGCGACAGCCGGGATCTTCCCGGTCGTCAGTTCCATCGTCGGCGACACGTTCCCGGAGGGTCGAAGGGGACGAGCGCTCGGCGTTCTGGGTTCGGTCTTTGGTCTCGCGTTTATCGTTGGTCCCCCGGTCAGCGGGGTGTTGCTGCAGGTCGATTGGCGACTGATCTTCGTCATCGCTGTACCGCTCGGTGCCGCGGCGGCAGTTATGGTTGCGCGCCACGTCCCGAGCGTGGCGCGGGCCCCGCGCCAAGGTGTGAGGACCTCTTTCGACGCGGTCGGGCTACTCCTCCTTGTAGCAATGGTGTCTCTCCTTGCATATGCACTGAACGGACTCGATGCCGACGCACTCACGACAAGTCTCCGTCGCGTATCCGTCCTGGCGCCAATTCTGGTTATGCTTGCCCTTTTCCCCGTATTCCTGTGGGTCGAGCGAAATGTAAGCCGACCCGTTGTCAGACTCGGGCTCTTTCGGAATCGCGACGTTCGGATCGCGGTTCCGCTCGCGATCGGGGCGGGATTCTGCGAGGCGGCGATGGTGTTCACGCCGTACTTCGCGGGAGAGGCGTTTGGTGTCGACCGCGCGGCGGCCTCCTTCATGTTCATCCCGCTAGCGCTCGCCGTGGCAGTTGGTGCGCCGCTTTTTGGTCGACTCATTGATCGGGCCGGTGTCCGCCTTGTCGTGTCGGGCGCCTGCGCCGTCCTCGCTCTCGGCCTCGGCGGGTACGCCTTCTCGGCTGACTCGCGCACGCTCTTCTTTGCCAGCTCCGTGTTCGTCGGATTTGGCCTCGCGGGCCTGCTGGGCTCATCGCTGAACTACATCATGCTGAAGGCGGCGCGCGACGAAGAACGAACGACCTCTCAGGGTTTCGTCACGATCTCCCTCAACGTTGGTCTCAGCCTCGGTGCCGCCGTCGTCGGGGCTATTGTTGCTTCGTCTGCCACGCCCACCGAAGGATTTCGAACGGCGTTTCTGCTGCTGCTGGGTCTGGCGGTTGTTCTGCTATTGCTGGCGGCGCGACTGACCCCGGCGTCGGAGTCCGCGTCCGCGGCACAGGTTCAGCCTGACGCTTGACCCGCCAGTTGTCCACATGCTGCGGCAATGTCTTGACCGCGGCTGCGCCGTACGGTCACACGGACGTTGCGCGAGACGAGCGTCCGGATGAATTCGTTAAGGGTCTGTTCGTCTGTCTGTTGGAAGCCGGTGTTGGCCACCTGGTTGTACATGATCAGGTTCACCTTCGACGGAACCCATGATCCGATAGCGGCGAGCCTTCGGGCATCCTGCGGAGAGTCGTTGAAGCCGGCAAACATGCAGTACTCGTAGGTGACAGTTTGCCCCGTCTGTTGATGGTAGTACCGAAGAGCCTCACGCAACGCGGTCAGGTCAGTCTTTGCCTTCCGGTTCACGGGCATGATGCTGCTGCGCTTGGCGTCGTCAGGAGCGTGAAGAGAAACCGCGAGCTGGCAGCCTGGCTTGTCGTCGGCAAGTTGCCGGATGCGCCCGGCGAGGCCAACTGTGGAGACCGTCAACCGGCGCGGACTCAGACTAAGAAGGCGTTCATCCGTGAGCAGCTTGATACTGCTGAGCACTGACCCATAGTTGAGAAGGGGTTCGCCCATGCCCATGTACACGACGTTCGTTACATGTCGGGTGAACGCCTCGAGTCCGATCCGATTCATATGAACGACCTGGTCGAAGATTTCGGATGCGGTAAGGTCTTGATGGAATCCCATGCGGCCCGTGGCGCAAAACGTGCATCCCATGGCGCACCCAACTTGACTGGAGACGCAGACCGTCAGCCGGCGCACGCTGCCGTCGTCGGAGAAGTCGGGTATCAGGACCGACTCGACCTGTCGTCCGCTGTCCAGTAGGAAGAGCGCTTTGCGCGTTCCGTCGCGCGCAACCTGAAGCTTGCTCAGCGTCAGGTGCCTGATCCAGGTGATCCGTTCCAGGTGCGACCGCAGCGACGCAGGGACGTTTGTCATTGCATCGAAGGTGTGCGCGCCGTGGCGATGTAGCCAGTCGTGTATCTGGCGCCCTCGGTACGCAGCGTGGCCGGCGTCCACGCAAAGCTTCTCTAGCGCTGCAGGTGAGAGGGCCTTGAGATCGACCACGCTAGAATGATTGATGCAGGATTACGGCGACGACGTACAGCGGAATGTACTTCACCGTCGTCTTTAGAAGTGAACGCGCCGACGTGTGCGTTCGGTCGCGGTAGAAGCGCACAGCCGATGCAAGTAGCCAGGCATTCACCGCGGTGATCGCGATGAGGTATACGAGTGAAGGCGCCAGAAAGTACGGCAGCAGCGTAACGACGCACAGACCAAGCGTTGCCGCCAGCGCCGCACCGGCGGTCCGTTTTCCGGTTGCGTCATCGACCGACAGCATCGCAAACCCACCTCTTCCGTAGTCCTTGCGGTACATCCAGGCGAGGGAATAGAAATGCGGAAGCTGCCACAGAACGAGTGCAGCGAACACGATCCAGCCCGCCAGTCCGAGCGTACCTGTGGCTGCGGTATACCCGCCAAGCGCCGGCAGCGCCCCGGGTATCGTGCCCACGATGGTGTTGTGGACCGTGAGACGCTTCAGAGGAGTGTACGCCGCGAGGTAGGTTGCGATTGTACCGATCGCGAGGGCGGCGGTAAGCCAGTTGCTGACGGGGCAGAGCAGGCCGACGCCGGCTGCACAGAGAAGGAGCCCAAACCGTTTTGCAAACCGAGGTGAAACGCGGCCGCCCGGAATAGGCCGCGACGCGGTGCGACGCATCGTTGCGTCGTGCTCCCGCTCGAGGTAGTGATTGAGCGCACCGGCGCCGCCCGAAGCGAGAACGGTCCCCGCGACGGTGCCCAGTAGCGTGAGCCAGTTGACGGCTTCTGGTGAGCCGCTTACGAATCCCGCTACGACCGATATCGCGACCAGGAATGAAATCTCCGGCTTCGTAAGGGAGAGCAGGTCGGCTGCAGTGGGTCGGAGTTGACCAACCACCGCAGATTCATCCGGCGACGCGACCGCCACGACTCCAGGGGAATCGGGATTCCTGAGTTCAGACGGGGGTTGCAATCGATTCTGCAAGATTGTTTTCAGCGGGTTCAACCAGCGCCTGGTCGGTCTGGGCGGGAGCTCCCTGCAACACGATAAGCGCCTGCAGAACACAGGCGGCCATGAGGAGGGCACCGATCACCATATGTGACGAGTTGACGACTACCTGCAAGTTGCTCGGTACAACGAAGCCGCGCGCATCCAGGTTCACAATGTACGCCGTAAGGCCGAGGCTGAACTGTACTACGAGCAGGAAGACTACCGCCCTCGAAATTCGCATCAGCTGGGGATTTTCGGCGTAGTGGAGTCGCACATAGAGCGCCGTAGCGATGGCCAGGGCTGATACGACAAAGGCCCACACGATGTGCGTGCTCGCAAGCAGGAAGTCAATTCCCGTTCCCGGGTGCCTCAGCAGTGCCCCGAAAATGATCTGTAGGTAGACCGCGATGACCGTGAAGAGAACGAGACCCTTCATCCTGGATCGATAAGGATTGGAGTAGTAGGGCTCCGTGAGTGCCTGCCACGATTTCGAGTTGAACAGTGTCATGGCCGCTATCAGCGAAAAGAAGATCTGGGCGACGCAAGCGTGTACAACCGCGAGGTCGAGTGAGGTCCAGACGACACGAAGTCCGCCGAGTACGCCCTGGACGACCACAAGGACGAAAGCACCCACGGCAAGCAAACGGACCCAGCGACGGCGCTCCGCCACGAGCGTCCAGACCATAAGAATGGCGGTCAGTAGGCCAACCAGAGCCCCCATTAGCCGATGACCGTGTTCCGCTCTTAAGGGAATGATGTCCCACCAGCCCGGCCACGGGTTGAACGGATCCATCGAGTTGAAGGAGGTGGGCCAGTCGGGTACGGCGAGGCCCGCATCGATGCTCGTTACGAATGCACCCCACGCCATTAGCCCAACGGTTGTCAGGCCGGTCAGCAAGGCGAAATAGTACCGGAGCCGCATGGTGCGGTCGGGTTCACCCAGGAGCGGTGGAAAAACGAGCCGATCGGTCATATCGTAGCCGAGCAGGACGTCAGTGCAAGGAGGCGTGTTTGGGTATTTCGAAGCCTGCTAAGGTACAATTGGGCAGGAGGGCCGTTTCACCATGTAGTACATGCTGGCCCGAATTGGCCGTTTATCCACGATTCGGACATCCAGCGATTGGCTATCCAGGACCGCTGCCGTAATTTTCGCGGATCCACCGCTCTCATACATTTCGCCTCACCGGCCGTCGACTTTGCGCCGCGCTACCACACTGCTAGTGATCCTGGGTCTCCTGCCTCAGGTCGTGACGCCGGCTTTCGCCGCCCGCCACGTTTCGCTGAAGTGGATGACCGCGTGGCTGGTCAACCGATCAGCGGTTGACCCCGGGCTGAAGGGCGCGATTTCGGAGGCGCAGTCAACTCCGGAGCATAGCGGCGTTGGCGCTGCGTACCTGGCGGATGTTCTTGCCCACTATGCGCGGATCCGGGGTCCCGAAGGAGCGGGCGACGTCCGCGATGTAGTGCGGGTGTTGAGCGCCCAGTCCGTTAGGGCTGAGTCGCCGCCCGTTGCTCCGCCGGCCGTGCTCGATGTTGCGGCTCGTCACGCCGACAAGTTTGTCAACGGGCGAAGCCCGATGGCTGTAAGGGTCATCGACGCGCCATTGCGCCGTGGGGATTCCCGCATAGTCGAGCCTGCTGACGCAAACGAGTTTCGGGGTGCCGACGACGGCCTCGACCCGCTTAGGCCTCGCGGACCCTAGCACGTCCACCAGAGAGGCCTGCCTGCGGCAGCGCCCGACTATTTGTCCCGCGGAGCGTCTAGCTCGCGCGGCCGGGGTCCGTCCGGTGTTCGTCGGCGTCACATTGCCGACGTTCCAGATGATACTGCGCACGGTCCCACGATAAACTCCAGAGAACCAGAGCGTAGCGATTTCAGCGCCGCGCCAAACAGACACCGATGAAGAACAACGGATTCAAAATACTATCGACGGTCTTCTTCCTGGTGCTCTCGGCCTACTATCTGTGGCCGACAGCAAGGACCTACATGTACAACCGGCAGGAAGCAAGTTCTACTGAGGCCGAGTGGCAGGCATTCCTGAACGAGAACCGCGCCAAGGTAGAGTCGGCTGAAGAGCGCGCGCTCAAGCTTGGTCTCGACCTGCGAGGAGGCATGCACGTCACGCTCGAGGTGAACGTGGAGTCGCTTGTCCGCAACCTCGCTACCGATACCGACCAGGTCTTCGACGAGGTGCTTGCGGCCTCGAAGGCCCGAGTCGATCGAACGGGCGAGCCATTTGTGTCGGCGTTCGTCAGCGAGTTCGAGTCACGCGACTCGAATGCGCGATTGTCGCGGTACTTCCGAAGCTCCGATGAAGACATCACGCGCCGTTCGGAGAACGCAGACGTCTCGCGGTACCTGCAGGCTGAAGCAGACGAGGCGGTAACGCGCGCTATTGAGATCATCCGAGACCGTGTTGACAGATACGGTGTTACGGAACCTTCAATTCAGCGTCAAGGGACGCGACGGGTTGTTGTGGAGCTGCCGGGCGTCGATGAGCCAGACCGCGTGAAACAGCTGCTACGGGGTACCGCCCGTCTGGAGTTTCGGCTGATGTCCGAGCCCGAGGAGCTGACGGCCTCGGTCTCTGAGATCATCGAGTACTTCGATGTCGACTCAACATCTGCCGCGCCCGATAGCGCCGCCGTGGACTCCACGCTCGACATCGAGGACCTGCTGAATGCGCAGGACCAGACGGCGACGAACGCACTGCTGCAGGTGCTCAACCCGGTCGGGCAGGGTGTTGTTTTCGCAGAGGTGACGTCGGCTGACTCGGCTCGAGCGAACGCGCTATTGTCCGATCCGGTTGTCCAGGATCTGCTGCCACCAGACATCCGACTGATGTATACGTCTGGCCCGCAGGGTGTCGATCAGAATGGGAATGAGGTATTCCTGCTGCTCGGCGTGCGGAATGAGGTTGAGATGACTGGCGAGGTTGTTCGCGACGCCTCGGTCGATTTTGACCAGATCACGAACATGCCCGAAGTCTCCATGACGATGAATTCCGAGGGGGCGAAGACCTGGCTGCGCCTGACCGGAGCGAACGTTGGAAAGCAGGTCGCAATCGTTTTGGACAACGTGGTCTACTCGTACCCAATCATCAACGAGCGTATCCCATCGGGACGCACGACGATTAACGGACTGGATTCCCAGGCGGAGGCGCAGGACATCGTAACAATTCTGAAGTCGGGCGCGCTACCGGCCCCGGTTGAGATTGTAGAGGAACGGACTGTTGGGCCGAGCCTCGGCGCCAAGTCCGTTCGTGCAGGGACGCGGTCGGTCATGTTCGGATTGATGTTGGTGGCACTCTTCATGGTGTTCTACTACCGATCGGGTGGTCTCGTGGCGGTTTTTGCTTTGCTTCTGAACATCGTGTTCGTCTTTGGCATCCTTGCCGGCTTCAATGCCACGTTGACGCTGCCCGGTATCGCCGGTATCGTGCTGACGATTGGTATGGCGGTCGACGCCAACGTGCTCATCTTCGAGCGGATACGCGAAGAGCAAGGGACGGGCAAGACACTGAAGGCTGCCATCGACGCGGGCTACGCGAAAGCGTTGAGCGCAATCATTGATGCCAACATCACGACTTTCTTCGTAGGTGCGATCCTCTACTCGTTCGGGGTTGGACCGATCAAGGGCTTTGCTGTCACGCTCATGGCGGGGATCCTTTCTTCGATGTTCTCGGCGATCGTGTTCTCGAGAATAATCTTCGACTACCTGGTGGTTGAGCGACGGGCTCAGGTCAGCTACGGTTGATCGCAGGTCATAACAAACACCACCTAAACGACGGATACAATGAGAATATTTGAAGACCTGAACGTCAAGTTTGTAGAGAAGAGAAAGGTCGCCGCGATCTTTTCGCTTACGCTCTTTATCGGAGCCCTCGTCTCGCTTGTCACAGTCGGCCTCGAGGTTGGAATCGATTTCAAAGGCGGGCGTGAGTATGTAATCGAGACAACTGAGAGGCTCGATGCCTCTACCGTGCGGGATCAGCTGACGACTGTGCTGGAGTCGACGCCCGAGGTCAAGACCTACGGTGAAGAGCTCCTGATTCGTACAACCGAGGCGGGCGATGACGACGTGGTAAAAAGCCTGATCGTCAGTGAGTTGGAGCGTAATTATGCGGCGCTGTCACCGACGATTGGGAAGAGCGACACGGTGTCGCCGAGATTTGCCCGGGACCTGAAAAGAGGCGCTTTGTACTCGGTGATCGGGTCGCTCCTGGTCATCTTCGTTTACATCCTGATTCGATTCGAGTGGAGATACGGGATTGGCGCAGTAGTGGCACTGTTTCACGACGTCACGATCGTGCTTGGGCTGTTCGCCCTGCTGCATTTTGTCGTCCCGTTCTCGCTGCAGATCGACCAGGCAATCATCGCCGCGTTCCTGACTATCGTCGGCTACTCGTTGAACGACACCGTGGTTATCTTCGACCGGATCCGGGAGTATTCGACGATATTCAAGACACAGCCGTTCGACGAAACAGTGGATCGGTCGATAAACCGCACGATGAGCCGGACAATCGTGACGTCTGGCACGACCTTGCTCGTAGTTACGGTCCTGTTTATATTCGGCGGTGAGGTGCTGAAGGGCTTCGCTTTCGCGTTGATTGTAGGCATTCTCATCGGTACCTACTCCTCCATATTCGTGGCTTCGCCAATCGTGGTTGAGTTGCGTAGGCGGTTCCCGATCCGGTAGGCCCGGTCGCCCATCTCGGTTCACAATCACGACTCGATACTCTCTGCCCCGATGAACTACTCAATCGACGAACGCTACAACGCTGTAGTAATCACGCTCAAGGGAAACGTTATGGGCGGCCCCGATGGGGCAAGTCTGCATAACACACTCCACGAGCTTCGCGAGAACGGGAAGGTGAACGTCGTTATCGACCTCGGGAAGACGAAGTTTATGAACTCGAGTGGGCTGGGCATGATGATCAGCGGCCTGACCACGATGCGCAACTCGGGCGGCGACCTGCGCCTCGCGAACGTGGCGGACCGGATTCAGTCGCTCCTGGTCATCACCAAGCTCATCACGGTGTTCAAGCACTATGAATCGGTAGATGAGGCGATCCAGTCCTATGAGGACGACCCTATCGAAACCGAGTAAGCCCTCGCCCCGCGCGAGACTGCTGTTGCAAAAGGTGGCGGGGCGTCGTTCCGCCACCTTTTCTTTTTGCCGAATTCCTCGGGCCAACTTTCGTTCGTTGCGCGCGTTGGCAATAGCGCAACATCAATAACCTGCTTGAGTCCAGACCAGCGAGAGAATCATGCCAGTCACGGTTATCATCGGATCGCAGTGGGGCGATGAGGGAAAAGGTAAGGTCGTAGACCTGCTCAGCTCTGGCGTCGACGTCGTGGCGCGCTATCAGGGTGGCGCGAATGCAGGTCACACCATTTGCTGGGAGGACCGGACGTTTGTTCTCCACCTCGTTCCATCAGGCATCTTCCACGACGGAGTTACGTGCGTCATCGGCAACGGAGTCGTTATTGATCCCGTCGCGCTCATGAAAGAGATCGACACGATAAAGCAGCTTGGGTTTGAGGTAGATGGACGGCTCCTGATCTCTCACAACGCGCACCTGATCATGCCTTACCACAAGCGCATAGAGGCCGCGATTGAACAAGCGCGCGACGCAGGTGCGATCGGAACGACAGGTAGGGGGATTGGTCCGGCATACGTCGACAAGTTCGCACGTTCTGGTGTTCGCGTTGTCGACCTGCTTGATCGCGACGTACTGCGTGCAAAGTTGACGCGCAGTATCAACGAGAAAAACGAAGTGCTCAAGAAGGTCTACGGCGCCGATACGCTGAACGTGGATGACATGATCGAGGAGTACATCGAATTCGACAAACGGATCGACCCCTATGTGACGGACACAACGCAGTACCTCAATGGTGCCTTGCGAGAGGGAAAGCGCGTGCTGGCAGAGGGTGCACAGGGCTCGCTCCTTGATGTTGACTTTGGAACGTACCCGTTTGTGACATCGAGCCATCCGAGTGCCGGCGGCTGTTGCACAGGTCTGGGAGTTCCTCCGACCGCGATCGATCGGGTAATGGCAATCGTAAAAGCGTATAGTACCCGCGTCGGAAACGGGCCCTTTCCGACCGAACTAGAAGACGAAACGGGCAACGCGCTTCGCAAGGTTGGTGACGAGTTCGGTGCCACGACGGGCCGACCGCGACGCTGCGGATGGCTGGATCTGGTCGCCCTCAGATATACGGCGACGATCAACGGATTCACCGAGCTTGCGATTACCAAGCTCGATGTGCTGACCGGCCTACCTAGGCTTGCCGTGTGCACGGGCTACCGGTATGGCGGACGGGAGCATACCCGATTCCCGAGCGACCTGAAGACGCTCAGCTCCGTCGAACCGGTGTACGAATACCTCGACGGCTGGGACGAGGACGTAACGAACGTTTCACGGATCGAAGACCTGCCGGCCAACGCTCGGGCGTACCTCGACTTCATTGAAGCTTACCTGGGTACGCCGATTCGTCTTGTCTCCACCGGTCCCAAGCGCTCCCAAACAATTCTGGCTGGTTTGGAGACAGCCTGAACGCGGCTACATGAAGGCCTACAGCCTCACTACCCGACTCAAGCTTGGGCTGTTTGTCGGCGCAATCGCAATTGCCGTCGCATCGCTGGCCTACTCGCACCGCTTGATCAACCAGCTTCGTGATCGCGAGCAAACCGTCGTCGAACTCTGGGCGTCGGCCCTCGAAGCCGTCTCGCAGGCTTCAACTACCGTAGACAACCCGTACCGCGAAGAGCTCAGGGAGTTGTTCGAACTGCTGGCGATCAACCCGGGAGGGGTAGATCCAGCACGAGTGACTGACTATCAGGCTGCGCTCAGGTGGGCGGAGGGGATGCCTCCGTCCCCAGACCTGAGTTTCATTCTCGACAACGTGCTGCAGTCGATCTTTGATATCCCCGCGGTGATAGCAGACAGTTCGGGGACGCCGCTCGCATGGCGAAACGTTCGCGTAGACTCTAGCATCGCCGGGCTAAGCGCGCGAGACTCTACGCGGGCGATGCGTCGACTTCGTTCGATCATGTCGCGCATGGAATCGCAATATGAGCCGATCGAAATGGAGATGGTCGACGCGGCCGGCGCCACTGTTTATAAGCAGCGGATCTTCTACGGAGACTCCCAGCTTGTGCGGGCACTTCGCGTCTTCCCGTTTGTCCAGCTTGCGTTCGGTACCCTTTTCATTTTGGTGGGATACCTCGGTTTCTCGCATGTCCGCCGAAATGAGCAATCGAACCTGTGGGTTGGTATGGCCAAGGAGGCCGCGCATCAGCTCGGTACGCCTATCTCGAGCCTGATGGGCTGGATCGAACTACTACGGGACCCGCAGGCCGAGGCTGATCAACGAGAGATGGCGGTTAGCGAACTGGAGGTTGACGCAGAACGATTGAAGCGCGTAACAAACCGCTTCTCCGACATTGGCTCGATGCCAAAACTGCTCGTCGAGCCAGTTCGCGACGTACTCGAAACAAGCGTCGCCTATATCGAGCGTCGTCTGCCAAAGGAGTCGGGCTCCGTTGAGCTGAATCTCAACGTTCGAGGTGAACCCCGGGCGTCATTAAATCGAGAGCTGTTTGCGTGGGTGGTCGAGAACATCTTGAAGAATGCCCTCGACTCCATGGAGGCGTCTGGTGGTACAATCGAGGTTGCGGCTGGTAGCGTTGACGATCGAGTCGTCATCGACATCAGCGATACGGGAAAGGGAATAGATCGCCGCCAATGGAAAAACGTCTTCAGGCCGGGATATAGCACGAAGCAGCGGGGGTGGGGCCTCGGGCTCAGTCTGGCGAAGCGTATCGTCGAGGTATACCACGGCGGATCACTCACCCTGGCGCGCTCAAAACTTGGCGAGGGCAGCACATTCAGAATTGAGCTTCCTCTCGCGTAGGAGTTCGAGCTATCCCACCCTAATCGACATCGTCAGCCGCATATGTGATTCGACCGTCAAGCGACGCTATCACCGCGGTCGGCCCAGACGCGACGAAGATGTCCGCTCTGTGGCGCCACGCGGCGACTCTCTGCCGCGAATTGTCGGCGACGTACAGTGCGTTCTCCTGCTCAAGAGAACGTAAGAGATTGCTCGGCAACTCAGTTGTTTCCTGGAGACGGTCGATCATCCCGTAGTCGTAGACTGTCACGGTAAATTTGCTTCCGGCCGTGGCGTCCTCGTAGTAGAGGACAGGTGCGCGGTCAGCTTCAGTAAGACCTACCACACCTGCGCCCTGGAAAACACTCCCGGCGATTACAGGGATTCGGACGCGGCGCCCAACCTGATCCATGAGAAATTCGGTCGCGACCGTACGAGACGGTGCCTTCAGCTGCGGAGTTGTCTGGCTCGCGACCGAAGCGGTCAGGCTGAGGAGGTCTGCATCAGATCGATCCTCGACTACCAACGCAATGGCATAGCCGATCAAGCCAACCAGCAGAACGAGTGAGACGGGCGTTGCGATGCGACCGACACCCGATCGCGTGCGTCGCGTCGGTTCGCGGTTGGTTGGTGTTGGAACTGATCGCGTCTGTTCCTCCAGCGATCGGGCAACCTGCTTCAAAAGCGAAGGTGGGGCGGTACGCTCAACTCCAAAAGAGTTGTGGATCGCCTCACGAAGCCACGATTCCGGATTACACCGGTGTAGCAGCTCACTCTCAGCAACCGAGCAGCTCGTCTGTAGCGAAAGTCTAAGTCTCTCCCGCGCCGATCGAGCCAGTTCCGCCGCCTCGGGAGGGTCTTTGCGGAGCACGACACCGATATCGTGCCAGTCGAGCTGTTCGACTTCGGATAGATACAAGACCAGCTTCTCTTCCCGCCCGAGCTGCGTGAACAAGACCGGGAACCGTCGGGCAATGGTCTTGCGAGCCTGGTCGTGATCGTATGCGTCTGGCTGCGAGTCGTCCATTCGCGCCCCGCCTGCGGCCGCAAGCAGTGCGTAAAGTTTTGCCGCGGAGGATGCGTTGGCTGCAGCCGACGTACCGCGATCGAGTTCCGGAAGGCGTGCAAAAGCAGCACGAACCAACTTTTCGGCCTCGGCGTCTGACCCCGACACCAGGCGTGCAATTCGGAAGGACCGCTCTACTCGTTCCGAAAGCTGCGGATCGTTGCCGCGACCGTCTTCCATTGAGTCCAATGCCATTCAGTCAACCGATCGATGTGTGGGCCTGAGTTGCAAACTCCGTACCCCGGTCTGAGTCCGGACGCAATTCGCCCGAATAGAGCAGGGAAACGGGCGAACCTTTCTCCATACCCAGCAGGTCGGCGGCGCTTCCGCCATTCACGGCAACCTCAAGAAAGCCCGAGCTTCCAAAGAGCGCCACGGGCTCCCCGGCTGCGACATCCGCGTATGTTCGCTTTACACCCTCAATCCGGGTGTTGCCCGCATAGAGTTTCGAGTTCGCGAGCTTCGCATCCGCGAGAGCTTCAGCGTTCACCGGCACGTTGGTCACGCAATTGCCGAAACGATCCACGTGAACGACAAACCCCCTAACACCGTTGTCGTCAAATATGGGCAGCGCCCAGTGCATCGGCGTGAGCGACGCGACCGTTGTTCCAATGTCGACCAGCCGAGACCCACGCGCCAGGTGTGCCGCAGCTGGGCCGAATATGTCGCGGCCATGGAACGTGGGGGAGGGCTCAGTGCAGCGCCAGAACGCGGGCTTGTCCAGGACGACCATTTCGTCGGGCTCGCGCGAGCCTGCAAGGAGGGTCAGAACGCCGTTGTCTGGCCCGACGACGAACTGGTCGCCGAGCCGAATCGCTATCCCGCGCCGGTCAGATCCTACGCCCGGGTCGACCACGACAACGTTGACACTGTGACTCGGCATTAGCGCGAGCATGGGTGCCAGCACGAAAGCGGCCTCCATCACATCATGCGGACTGATTTCATGCGTCACGTCGAGAATCCGCGCGTGGTTGCCAGCGATTTGCAGGATCGCGGCCTTCATCGAGGCCACGTAGGCGTCGCGGAGTCCGAAATCGGTTGTCAGTGTAATAAGTCGCGGCTGCATCTGACGATAATCCGAGTCAACTGAGGCAGGCCACGAACTGATCGCGTCCCGGTTCCCGCGGCGAACCCGCAGGGGCTATTTGACCAGCACGGCCTCACCGGTATCAGTGAACGTCTCTCCTGAGACGCGGTAGAAGTACGTCCCGCTGGCCAGCGATGTCCCGTCGATCACGAACTGATGGGACCGGTTTGCCTCCAACTCGCCGTCGTGGAGCACGCTCACGCGTCGGCCAGCGACATCGAAGACTTCGATCGAGATGTCCTGAGTCTTGCTGACTGCCAGCGAGAACGTAGCCCGCGTGCTGAACGGATTAGGGAAAGATGCCGCCAGGCGATGCGTGCCGGGGAGGTCCACGCTTATCTCGACTTCGCCGCCCACGACTTGCCGTGCCCCGTCCCTGCCAATCTGTTGGAGGCGGAAGACGTGTACGCCCGGATCTGCCGCCCCGACCACATGACGGTAGGACTGACCGTCGGCGACGGTGCCGGCGCCTTCGACAAAGGCAACGCGCTCCCACGTCGCAACGGCCGAGGGATCGGTCTCTCCCAGTCGGCGCTCAAGCTCAAAGCCTGCGTTGTTGGTTTCCGACGCTGTTTCCCACGACAGTATGATGTCACCCTCACTGGTGACCGCCTCGAAGGCAGCCAACTCCACAGGTAGCGGGGTGAGGAAGAATGAGGTATACACACCTCTTCCGTGAGTTGACGCCATGACTGCGCCGTCTGCCGGGCGGTGCTGCAGCATGTCCACGCGAACGGTCGGAACGGTCGCAGCCGGCGTCCAGGTTGGGGAGGCGACCGTGATGTCGTCGGTCTCCCAGACGCCCGCCTCGGTGGCGATGATCACTTCCTGTCGGGCTACTGGATTGTACAGCGCCCACCTGACCGGAATGTCGGGAAGGTTTCCTTCCTTGTCGTTCCAGGTGACGCCGCCATCGGTTGTTTCGAAAATCGACGTCACGCCGTAGTTAGAGAACGTGACCAGCAGTTGATCGTCGTCGACCCCGACATCGATGGACGATAGATAGCCGCCGATAGGGAACGCATTGTTTGGGTCTTCATCGAACTGGGTCACGCTGGACGTGTGCGCACTGTCGATGCGGACCAGCGTTGCGCGCGTATTCGAAAAGCCCGGCGTGCCGATGAAGAGAGTCGATGTACCGGCATCGTGCGGAGACACCTTGAACGCCGATGGTGTACCGCCGCCAATTAATGAGGCAGTCCATGCGGTCGCAGAGGGAGAACCGAAGTAGTCTAACAGCCGAAGGAACTGGTTCCCTGCCCGCGCCGAATACAGGACATCGAACACGTCGTCATAGTCCGCCGGGTTAATAAACCTGCCCGAATTCTCCCCGAAAAGGTTGACGAAGGACGCACCTGAGTTCGTGCTTCGCCTCCAGTTGTTCCGAGTCGTGGACGCAATGGCTTGCGTGGGGGTGTCCTGGTCGATGAATGAGAATCCACCGTCGCCTCCGGAGACCTCGGTCGTTGCACCGAGGCCCGCTGCGGTGTAGCGATGTGTACCGTTGTCCTGTGTACCGCCTAGCATGATATTCGACCCAGCGGTGGGATGCAGCGCGGCAGAGTAGAACTGCGTCACGTTGAACTGGTTGTTGCGATTGACGAAGGTCGGCGTGGCCGCGGTGACGTCGGCGATGTAGTCGATACCGCCGTCGTGCCCGAAAACTGCCTCCGTCGAGCTGCCGGGTCTGAACTCGATCGCATGCTGATCGGCGTGCACATACTGCATGCCTCCTGTGCCACAGCCGACGTTTATGATCCATGCGGAGAGCTGGGTCCAAGCACCTCCGCCATCCGTCGACCGGAACAGGTCGATTCCCCCCACCAGCACATTGTCTTCGTCGTTTGGGTCGACCTGCATGATGAGGTCATACCAGGCCTGTCCGCGCG
>JANQRN010000071.1 GCA_028284545.1 Rhodothermales bacterium
ATCCAGGGTTGCTCGCGGACGAAGTAGCCGACGGTCGCGATGATCAACGTGGCGACGACGAGAACAACGATACTCGCGTGCATGTCGAACAGCGGCGCCGGGCGCGTCCAGAAGAGGTGCCCGGCGAGCACCGCCCACAGCCAGGGCACGACGACATTCGCATGGCCCCAGTTGCGCAGAACGAAGCTGATCGTGTCGTCCTTCTCCTTGTTGAACCAGGCAAGGTAGACGTCGAACCCGATCGATACCCCAACGACAACAACAATGAAAATGGTCGTCGCTTTGCGCCAGTAGTAAGGGTCCATTCTAGTTGACGTCGGCGATATCGCTATCCCATTTCTGCACGCTGGAAATGTCGGGCATGCCGAAGTCGGAACCCTTCCAACCACTAAATCCCTCCATCCGGAACGTCCAGAAGCCAGTCGACATATCGGATATCGTGATCAAGCCGTCTGCGTTTCGGACATCAACGCCAAAGGCACCGTTGTACATCGAAAACTCACCCTCACCGAGCTTCGGACCGATATACGTGTCGTAATACCCGACCGTCAACGGTTTCTTCGGATCCTCGAGGCTGAACACCTGCAGTCCGTCGAGGTACCCCGAGACAAACACCAGCGGCCACCGCACCTCGTGGTTGTGGACGAGGTGCTCCCAGTTGGCCGTCCAGGCAGAGATCGGTTGGTTGATATTGCTAACCTCACCGTCGATCGCAGGCTTCATATCGAAGATTCGAAGCGGCGCGTACTGGTACTCCGTTTCTGTCACAGCGTAGCGACCGTCGGGGCTCGGCGTGAACGTGTGCCCCCACGCCACCCCGTTGATTCCACGCATGGTGAATTGAAGTTGTGGGTTGTCCAGGTCCGAGACATCGTACACGTAGTATCCTCCCGTGCCACCGCCGTAGAAGCGATCCTGGCCGGTGTCGGGGTGGTATCCGACGTACAGGTCATGATAGAACTGCGCCGACGCAAGGATATCTTCGACCCCGGCAGGCCCGCCGGTGACGCCTTCGGGTAGCGGGACGTGTGCCACGAGGGCGCCGTCAACATCGCCGTCCACAACGCGCCCGAGGTCATAGACGTTTGCCCGTCCACCGTTGACCGTGGTGAACAGGTACACGTTGCCGTCACTGTGCTTGTAGATGAAGATGTTGTGGAAGCCGCCCGGGTAGTTGGGCTCGTCGATCCGCGCGACCTCACGAAACTTCGAGGCGTCGGGAAGATCCGTTACGTCGAATACGACCGCACCCAGGTTGTAGTCGGGGCCGGGTCCGAACTGCGTTGACTGCACAACATAGTATCGTCCCTTCCATTTGAAGTACTTGACGTCCATGCCACCCAAACCCGTGTGCAGGTCTTCGTCCTGGATACGCCATTGCTTGATGACCTTGGGGTTCGCCGGATCGGAAATGTCGATCACATCCATTCCTTTGACCGCATGCGGACCGATATGGCCGCGAGCTACGTAGGCGAACGGCCGATCGAGTTCCTGCTCCAGTTCCATGTCCATGACGCTGACCATCCCACCGAGCGGGACATGGCCGAGGACTTCGATGTTGTCGCTCCCGCGTTCAAGAGCGTTCCACTGCGAAGTTGCCTGGGCGCTGGCAGACTGCGGTGTGTGAAAGGCCGCGAAGGCGGCCGCGAAGCTCACGACGAGTGAATAAACCAACGCGCGAGAAGCCGGAAAGGAGATCGTCCTGGACATGACAGATTCGGGTTGTTACTGGATCAGGCCAGTGTATCGAATCTGTGCCGGAAATTCTACGGCCCCTCGCTCTCGGGCATCTCGCGGATCATGCCTACAACCTGCCGCGCCAGGTCATTCGGAATCGGGATCGTCAGGTTGTACTGCGTGATCTTCCATCCGTCATCCGTTCGCAGAAGTGCGCCACTACCGCGCGTATCGCCCAGGTTCGCGTTCTCCAGCGTCTCGTCGAACCAGGCGGTCCTTCCGTCTGGAGCAAGATAAATGTACCGTTCCTTCATGTGATACTCCCAGCCACCCCCATCCTCGAAGCGCGGGCGCGCATACTCACGGAACTCTGCAACGGTCCATCGTTCAGTCGCATCGGTGCCCAGAAAAACTCCATCGTCCGCGAATACGCCGAAGTACCGCTCGAAGTCTGCGTTCGTGGCGGCGTCGTGCAGCGTCGTGAGCGTTTCATCGATTGCGCGCTTCTCGGCCGCAACGTCGATGGCTTCCGACTCCATCTGCTGCGTGCAGGCTGACGTCGACAACGCGGCAACAACGAACAGCGCCGCGCACGTGTAGATGGAAGTTCTTGCGTTTCGCATGTCCTGGTTGGGATTTGTGCTGGTCAGAGGGATTCAGGTCGCAACAGCGCCTCGATCTCAATGTCCTGTTCGTCTTTGACTTTGACAAACAGAATGCGTGGCGGCTTGACCCGGTAGTCTTTCATGTTCACAATCCAGCTCGCGCGCAGGAGCAGTCCCGAATCGGACGGCTGCAACGTGCCGTCCACGCGAACGTCTTGGGAGACACCCCGCATGGCAAGTTGCCCGACCGCCGTTACCGGCTGGGCCGTCGTCGACGACATGTCCACGGTACCTTCGATGACGCCGGTGAACGTTATTCGCGGATGGTTCTCCGTGTCAAAGGTCTTTAGCATGTCGCGGTTGCGCTTTCCATTTCCGGTGTCAAGCGTTGCTATTTCGACGAAGAACTCCACGGTTCCATCGTCCAGGTCGATCTGCCCCGTCAGTTCGTTCGAGGTACCTGTAAAATCATGAAGCGGTACATCTGCATAGAACTTGACGGTTCCGTCCGAGGTACTCCAGGCGGATGGCTGGGCCTGGACCCGTGGAGCAATCTGTTCGGTATTTTGGTCGCTGTTCTGACCAGAAGCGGGCAGGACCGCAGGCCCGGACGCCAGGACCACACCGCAGAAGCCGATTATTAATTGGGATGCGAGTGAGGGGAATCGCATGCTGGTAGCTCTTTTTTCTTCGTCGGCAGTTCTCGACGGTGTACCCTGTAACGAAACCTTTGTTTTGGGACACCAAGGTGCGGAACGGCAGTCGGGACCGGCTGTCGGATGCGATCACGAATCAAACAAAGGAATGGTCGAAGTAGAATCCCTCGACACCCGCTTCTCAACGGCACCGGATTTCAATCAGTACCTGGAATCCGTTGAGAAAAACGCAGATCTCTGGCAGGCCGTCTATCGCCGTGCTTCGGTTGCGGCAGAGGCTGTGGAGGCGGTTGCTCAGATCCCGGGCACATGGCATCTCGTAGCCCTGGCGGCGGATTGGTGTGGTGACGCCGTCAATATTCTCCCGGTGATCGCTAGGTTGGCCGAGGCTGCACCGAACGTCGATCTGAAGATCATTGAGCGTGACGACAACCTGGATATCATGGATGCCCATCTGACAAACGGGCGCAGTCGATCGATACCTGTAGTCATAGCCTACGACGAGCACTACGTTGAACGCGGATGGTGGGGGCCACGCCCTACCGAGCTGCAGACGTGGGTGATGGAAACCGGACTCGAGATGGAGGCTGACGATCGATATCGGGAAGCCCGCAAATGGTACGCGCGGGACAAAGGCAAGACGGTAGTCCGGGAGATCTCGGCACTCCTGGCTGACGCGGCAGGGTCGTAGCCTGTATGGTACCTGTCTCTTCTTTAGCGGAGAGGAGCAGGCGGCCGGCGGGTCTCTTGATCGGTGTTTCAACGTAGGGAATCGGTAGAACATCTGAAGGGTGGTCTCGTAACATCACCTTCTCCGTTTCTTTGAAAGCACAACCGATTCAGACCATGTCATCTGGCCACACGATCTCTGGCCACACCATCTCTGGCCACATGCGGCGACAGTCGCTCTTTTCGTTATTTCTTGCGGTTGCCATAATCGTTGTCTCTAGCTCACTGGGCCCGGCCGTGTTCGCGCAGTCCACAGATGTGGGCGGCGTGCCCCAGATGGGCGAGGGAACGCCAACTGCCTTCGACAACCCCGAGTTGGTGAAGCAGTACCAGGAGACAATCACTTCGGAAGACCTGGCCGCTCACCTCTACGTTTTCGCCTCCGACTACTTTGAGGGCCGGGAGACATCGATGCGCGGTCAAAAACTGGCGGCGATGTATCTGGCCGGGCAGTACCGAAAGATGGGTCTGTCGCCGAAGGGCAACGCGGTTGATCACGACACGTTTGCACCCGCGGCCTACTTCCAGCCGGTCCCGCTCTATACCCAGCGTCTGAAGTCCGCTACCTTGCAGGTGTCGCAGAACGACACCGAGATAGGCTCTGCGACCTACGGCCCAGATGCGACCGGGAGTGATGCCTACCTGATGTTCGGCAGCATGCCCGATCAGACCGGCAATCTCGTGTTCGCCGGATATGGCATCGCAGATGATGAGCTGGAGTACAACGATTACGCGGTCCTGGCCGATCAGGGAGTGGACGTTGCTGGCAAGTGGGTGCTGTACCTGGCAAATGAGCCGCTGGCGAACGACTCGACGAGTTTGCTCCCCACAGACGACGGGATGGCCTCCCGCTGGTCTCGCTCCCCAAACACCAAGCTGCGATCGCTGCTTTCCATGGATGGCTTGCCGGCCGGCGTGCTGATGGTCGGCGACCTTGGGCCTCGAGCGGTCGACGTCGCGGCTGAGGCGGCGGAAAGCGCAGCGCAACTCAGCGAGGGCGTTGGGCGATTGAGTCTTGAGCCAGATGCGAGCGGCGGCCGACCGTTTCCGCCGATCTACATCGTGAGTTCGAGCTTTGCAGACAAGTTGATCGCCTCTTCGGGAAAGACAACAGCGGGACTGAAGGCGTCGATCGACGAGAAGCTCACGCCGGAAGTATTTGAGCTTCCCGATGTCGTCGTCAGCAGTACGATTACAAATGAAGCGATCGAAGCGCCGAGCGAAAATGTCGTGGCGTTCATAGAGGGGTCGCACCCTACTCTGAAAAACGAAGTAGTCGTGGTGTCTTCGCATTACGACCACATTGGAATTGGTCGACCCAACGAAGACGGTGATGCCATCAACAACGGCGCCGACGACGACGGTTCGGGCACGGTCGCCGTCCTGGAAATGGCGGAGGCGTTCATGAAAGCGAAGGCTGACGGCAATGGACCAAAGCGGTCTGTGCTGTTCCTTAACGTTACCGGCGAAGAGAAGGGGCTTCTTGGCTCCAGGTACTTCACCGACAAAGATCCGCTGGTGCCGGTTGAGAGTATTGTCACGAATCTCAACATCGACATGATCGGGCGATTTGATCCGACGCACCCAACGGGAAGCGAAAACTATGTCTACATCATCGGTTCGAACCTGATCTCGCAGGAGTTGCACGATATCAACGCTCGCGTGAACGAGTTGACTGATACAAAGCTCGAACTCGACGAGCGCTTCAACTCGAAAGATGATCCGAATCAGTTCTATCGTCGCTCAGACCACTGGAACTTCGGCAAACACTCGATCCCGTTCATCTTCTTCTTCACCGGGACGCATGAGGACTATCATGGTCAGGACGATGAAGCTGAGAAGATCGAGTATGACCGCATGGCGCGAATCACGCGACTGATCTTCGCGACAGCATGGCAGGTTGCAAACCAGGATGAGCGACCGCGGGTGACGGGAGAGGGATTCAACTAGGCTACTTCGTGTCGCCGTTACTTCCGCTGATCTTTGTAGAGTACTCCGCCGATCAGCGCTGCGATGGCGAGGCCAAGTAGGCCGACGCCGACGCGACCCCTCACAATCAGGTAGATACCGATCAGTCCGCACAAGGCTGCGAGGCCCATGCGACCGCGGCTCCACTGCGGCGAGTTCGGATCAAGAATCCAACCCGGAATTATCACGGCGCTCCCTGTTGTGTAAGCCCTTCGGACATAACATTATGGTAGGAGGGCCGGTGATCGTATGCAAGGGGGTAGGTGCTCGGCCAAGAGGTTGAGGGTTGAAGGTTAAGGGTTGAGGAAGAAGAGTTGAGTGAGAGGGCATGGGCCCACTAAGCCCTCAACCCTCAACCCTCAGCTAAAAATGGTAGCCGAATCGGAAGCCGAGGTCTGCGCGTTTCCCGGGGCCGCCAAACTCGAGTCCGATTCTGACCGGCCCTCCCCGCGTCCGGAGGCCGAGCTCGATGGCGTAGCCCAGCGCAAAGTCATCGCTGATATCATCGTACAATTCAGCACTTAGCAGTGCGCGATCATCGTCGCTGAACAGGTCAAAAGTATCACCCGCGTTTGCGATGAACTGCGCGAAAAGTCCCTCACGGATTTCCCACTGGATACCGAGTGAGCCCATCCACGCTTTGCGCCCAAAACGTTGCTGAGGCTTCAGTCCGAAGAATGGTAGATAACCGTCCGTCAGGACGGCCACAGTTTCCCGGCCACCGAGAAAACTGTAGTAGATAGTGGGAAGGTGCTCCCCTGCACCGAACATGCCGGCTGCCGAGCCCATCGCGGATAAACCACGTCGTAACGGAATCCGCCAATCTGCGGAGGCTGAAGCGTAGAAGTACGGCCCGAGTGCGCGCGACTTATTCGCAGGATTCCCGAGCGAGAACTGTGGCTGCGCATCTGAAGACCCTACCTCAGCGGTCACAGCCGCACGGGCACCCCGTGTCGCGAAGTCCACCGCGTCGAATGTGTCGAACTGCAGGTACGCGCCACCGGCGACGAGTTCGTGCCGACCGTCGCTGGCCGTCAAAATCGGATCCGTTTGCGCTGTGGTGTCTCTTGCCTGCTGGCGACCGGAGACGCGTTGATCAACGAAGGTGTGCCCCAGACGAATCATCAGGCCCGCGCGTAGTGATTCGTGAGAGGCGTAACCGGCGAAGAAATCGGCCCGCGTCGACGCTATCGTTAGCGCAAATACAGGAACGTCGGTCTCGACGCCCAGTCGTTCGGCGTATGCGTTGGGCAGGTAGACGTCTACCGGCGAGCGGGCATAGCTGACGCGACCGCCAAGATTGAATCTTGCCCGTTGGCCCGTACGCGCACTGCGGGATCCCGAGACCTTGATCTGGTCGCCGAGGCGAACGCGAATCGAGGACGTGCCGCTATTGATCCCCGTGCCCCAGAACGTTGCGTCAATCAGAAGGGCGGCCTTGTAGCGCGAATCGTATCGCAGGCCAACACCGAGACGATTTGGCGCGCGCCGGGGTACCAGTGAGATCTCGAGCACCCACTGCTGCGGCTGCGCTCCGTCGGGCAGGATGCGGTACGTGACGAGGTCAAATAGCCCGGTGCCATATATCCGTCCGATGGCGGCTTCGATTTGCTCGGGACGAAGGAGGTTGTTCGGCTCAATCCGCATTCGCGTGCGGGCGAGTTCAACGGCCTCGGGGTTTTCTCCGAGCACCTCAATCTCAGACACGAAGACGGCGCTCGGCTCGGTCTCGCGCAGGGGCACATATTCAGCAGGTCCAAGATCGAGCGAGTCGATGAGCGCTCGAAGCGCTGGGACGGCGGCGCGCGCTGCAACCTCGCCGCGTTCAATCCACTCTGCCACGCTATTGAAATCTGCCCTCGACAGATTGTCGGTGTCGGGGGTGATCAGTACATCCAGCAGTGCGCGTTGCTCGCCCGAGTAGCGCGCCGCCTGGAAGAAGGCCGCCTCGACGAGGACGTCCAGGAACGACAGGTTTGCAAAGGACACACTGTCAGACGCAACCCCGACGTCAACCCCGATCAGGTAATCGGCCCCCAGTCCTTGCGCGTCCTGAGCCGGGATATTGCGTGCAAGCCCGCCATCGATGTATAGCTCACCGTCGATTTCGACGGGCACAAAGACGCTCGGCAACGACATGCTCGCTCTTATCGCTGTCGCTACCGGCACGTTGGTTAATGCCACGGCCTCCCCGGAGCGCAGTTGCGTCGCCACGGCAGTGTAGGGGACAGGAAGCTGCGTAAGGTCGTCGACGTGGTGAAAACCCCAGCTGATGCGGCTCAGGACGTTCATCGCTTGCTGCCCGCTGAAGACACCGCTCGGCAGTTGGATTTCGCCATCCTTGAACGGCACCGAAATCAGGACACCTTGGCCAGCGAGCCGGTGTTCAAGCAATTCAGATCGGCGCGATGCCTTGTCACTGAACAGGGCGTCCCAATCCTGTTCGAGCACCAGCCTTTCGATCTCTGCCGGGGAATACCCCAGCGCGTAGAGGCCGCCGATAATGGCGCCCATGCTCGTGCCCGTAACCACATCGATCGGAATACGCTCCTCATGCAGCACGTTGAGCACGCCAACGTGCGCGAGTCCACGCGCCGACCCTCCGCTAAGTACCAGGCCGATTCGCGGCGTATCGGGTCGCTCCTGAGCGATCGCCACCGTACCAGCGATCGTGGGAACAGCGATAGCCGCGAGTGCGACGAGTACAACGACCGGAACGTACGAGAGAACGAACGCCGCGACAGCCGCGGTCTGGCTAGTCTTGTCGATCAGGGAAGTTGTCCCAGCGCCGCCACTTGGCGCGCCCGACGTGATCCGATCGACCCCATACCTGGAAGAACTGGCTCGCCGGCGTGTCAAACAGCGTTGATCCACCGTAGTCGAGTCGAACAAAGTTAGTTGCCGCATAATGAGGAGCGCCCGACTTAGTCGTGACGAACGAAAAATCGGCATCCGTTTCGAATGGTCCGTAGTCAATCCTGCCTGAGTCGTAGTTGTAGCGGGGTCGGATATCCGCCGTCAACAAATCCCTGTCCAGGTCAAGTTTGACACCGTACCAGGTCGCCCCGTCCACTTCGACGGTTACGGCTTCGGTGTCATCTTTCACGAGCTTGAAACGGTCGGCAATCGCAGACGCATCGTCTTCCGGCATCAGCGGGACGAGAATGCTGACAAACGACTGTACATCTCCAGCCGCGAACTGTTGCGTGACTGCCTGATACACAGCCGATTCGTCCTGGCCGGCTCTGTTCTGGGTAAATGAGCCATGTTCGTGGCCTTGCGGCATGACGACGAGGAGGTCCATCGACGCCGGGTTTGCGAAGCGCCCCATCAGCGAGTCGATCCGAAGCCTGTACCAGGTGGGTCCACTCTCGACGACGCGGCGGGTGTGCCATAGCGCCGCTGCTGTGTAGTACCTGGTGGCCGAGTATTTCAGGGCATCCACCACGACGAGATAGTCCTCCTCTTTGTCGCGGACAACAATCCGGTCGGCGGCGTATGCAGTTCGCTGGTCGCGAAGACGGGTGCGTGCGTACTCGAAACCGTCAAAATCCTGGAAGTCGATCTTGGTCGTTTCCACGGCGTCGTTGTATGCTCCGGCGTCTCGCAAGAATTCCAGATAGGGCTGCCCGACGGCTTTCCGCCGGTCCCTGACTACGACGCGGTTGTGGAAGATGTCTGCGCGCCATGCGCCGTAAGGCCCGCTTGGCGCAGAGGGACGGTACCCACCGTCAGAGAGCAGGACCGCGCCCTCTTTCATAAACAGCGCGATGCTGTTTTCATCAGAGTGGCCATGGTGCATCTTCTCTTCTTCAACCGCCAGAATCTGTTTGAGATAGTTCTTCTGCGGGAGGCTCCAGTAGCCTTCGTCCTTGTAGTTGAGAAGTACGTAAGTATCGTTGGCCTGCCAGCCCGAACGCATCACAATCTTCTTTCCGATGACCTCATCGAGCACGTCGCCGCTTGTTCGCGTCGGCTGCTCGGGGCGCACCGTTGCGTCGCCCCATTCGTTTCGTCGGATGAGCATCCGCGCCAACCCAACACTCGATGATTCAAGTGCCGGGCCTGGCTCGTAGCCGATGGTTGCGCGGGGCTGGATGGCTCCCATGTGCTCGAGCATGCGGTTGGCCGCCCACTTCATGCGTCCATCCTGGTACTCTCTGGCTCCGCGCTCGAGCATCAGCACAGACTCGGTCAGGTTCATGGCCCAGCTGCCGTCGCCAAACTCCGGTACCATGCCGGCCGGCGTTAGGAGCGCCACGAAGTAGTCGAAGTAGTACCGCAGCATCGGCGAGTGAAAGACGCGCTGCTGGCCGGTCAAGTCGAGGTAGTTGATGTACGCGTGCAGCCATATCGGGTGATAAGACGAGGCATCTTCGATCTCCCAGGCCTCGATTGAGTCAGACGCCAGGATCTCCGCCATCTTGCGCCACGCGCGGGCACGCGGATGATCCGGGAATGCCAACGCCGCCGCCATCAGACTCTCCGCGCGCAGCATCGCCCGATTCATTGCACCCCACTCCGGAAACTTGAAGACAATCTCGGCGCTAGACTCGACCGCGTCACGAACCGATGCCACGTCTGCTGCGGAGTACACTCCGGAACTCTGCGTGCGCAGGAATGCAGTTGTGTATACAGGGAGCGCCCGAAACCAATTGACCGCTGGGATCCCATCTTTGTACTCCTCTCTCGTCCTGAAAGCATCAGGGAAGAAACGGCGATAGGTATTCATCGAGACGAGCAGGTCGCGGGTTGTCTCGGCGTATTTCGAATCACCAGTACGTTCGTACAGGTAGGAGGAAACGTCGGCGATGTTGACGATGAAAGAGGGCGGCTGGTACCCGATGAGCTCGGAAACGATATTGCCTCCCTCGAGCTCCACGTACCGCGCCTTCCAGCGCTCTGTCTGCTCGTCCAGTGTCGCGAGCGCGTGGTCAAGTGTCTCGGTCAGGTACGTGTTTACCTCCTGATCGGTGAGCTGCGCGCTGACCGTCGTTGCCCCTGATAGTGCGATCAGCGCAACGGCAACAGTGAGCGTTGTGCGACGAATCAAGCTGTTGGCGGACTGGGATTCACTCATATTCGGATCCATTCTCCGTTGGCGTCTGATTTGAAGCACGCTTCGAGCACGCGTTGCACCTCCGCGCCCCGCAAGAAATCTGGCTGGCTTGACTCGCCCCGCTGCACGCCGGTCACGAACCGCTTGTAGATGGTTGGTACGGCGCGTGCGCGAATTGTCTTCCACGACGCGGTCTGCACGCTCCGGCCGCGGCAAACGTCGAGCTGATTATAGTCGTCGTCAAGACTGATCCGGATGGCGCCCTCATCCCCGTGAACCTGAAGTGACACTGAATTGGCCTGTCCCGTTGCCCAACGCGTTGCAGTGATGCTTCCCAGCGCTCCGTTCTCGAACTCCACATGCATGACCGCGGAGTCATTCGCATCCAGACGGTATTTCCCGATCCGGTTTCGCGGTGCTTTGCGAAACGTCTTCAGCTTGCAGTTGACGGCCTTCACGGGACCAACCGGAAAAGAGGCGAAGTCGACGATGTGAACGCCGATGTCGCCGAGAACGCCCCTGCTGCCGTGGGCTGACGAGAGTCGCCACAGCCACTGGGGCTCCGTACGCCAGTCCCCCCACGCAGAACTGACTAGCCACGACTGCAGGTACGAGGCCTCCACGTGCTTAACGTCTCCGATGACACCCTCATCGATCATTCGTCGCGCTTTGTAGAGGGCTCCAGAGTGTCGGTACGAGAAGTTCACCATGTGAACGACGCCGCTGCGTGCCGCCGCGCGCGCCATGCGTTCCGCATCGCGGAAGTTTGTCGCAAGTGGTTTTTCACACAGTACATGCTTGTCAGCATGAATCGCCTGAAGCGAAATGGAAGCGTGCGCATCGTCAGGTGTGACAATCGCGACGGCGTCCACGTCTTCGCGGTCGATCAGTTCATCCACGTTCGTCGTGACGAAGGGTACGCTGAACTTGTCCGCAAAGGCCCCGACGCGGTCGCCGTCGATGTCGCAAGCCGCCACGACGCGCGCCCCGCGAATTCTTGAGAATGCCTCAGCGTGCGCATGCGCCATTCCGCCGGTGCCGACGATGCCAATTCTGACCATGTTTTTGTTTGCTGAAATAGAATCTGGATCAGATTGTCACTCTGCGCCTTCCACCTTCTCAACGTTCGGGGCTTCATCGACCCATCTCGGTGTCGTCGGTGTGGCCCAGTGTATCGCGTTCCGTAGAATGCGTCGCACTTCGGCCTGGTAGTAGATCGGATACGTCTCGTGGCCCGGCCTGAAATAGAATACCTTCCCGTTTCCGCGCGTCCACGTCGCACCCGATCTGAACACCTCTCCACCCGCGAACCAGCTGATGAAGACCTGCTCCTCGGGTACCGGGATGCCGAAGGGCTCCCCGTACATTTCTGCATTCGGAATCTCGAAGTAGCGATCGATTCCCTGCGCAATCGGATGTGATGGTTGGCAGACCCACACGCGCTCTTTTTCCCCTGCCTCTCGCCAGCAGAGGCTGCACGACGTACCCATCAGCCGCTTGAATATCTTCGAGTAGTGCCCGGAGTGCAGCACGATCAGTCCCATTCCCTCGAGTACACGCGCATGGACACGTTCGACGACCTCGTCTGAGACCTGGTCGTGGGCGCAATGTCCCCACCACGTGAGGACGTCCGTTTTGTTCAGCACTTCATCCGACAGTCCGTGTTGGGGTTCCTGGAGCGTCGCGGTCGAGGCCCGAATGTTGCTGTCCTCGTTGAGTGCATCGGCTATAACCCTATGCATTCCGTCCGGATATACCTCGCGGACGCGGTCGCTTGTTGATTCGTGGACGTTCTCGCCCCAAACGGTTACTCGTGTCACGATTGCATCTGGTGGGTTGGGTCGGCAAACTTGTCCGAATGATCCTCTTGCGGCAATCTACAACGAATCGACCTCGGGCGTCTGCCGCGTACCTATCTTGGGACAGCCGTCGCCGGCAACCCGCGGCGCCCGGCCACCAACCTGCAATCCTGCGAAGCGGCTTTGAGTGAGTCCATACTGATCGGCATTGTCAGTGTTATCGTTCTCGGGATCGGGTCACAGTGGCTTGCCTGGCGGCTGCGAATCCCGTCAATCCTACTGCTGCTGGTCGTAGGCTTTATCGCGGGCCCGGTTACCGGGCTCCTGCCGCCGGCGTCGCTGCAAGGCGACTGGCTATTCGCCTTTGTGTCACTGTCAATCGGACTCATTCTGTTCGAAGGTGGTCTCAGCCTGCGGATCTCTGAACTGCGCGAGATCGGTGCGGCTGTTCTCAATCTTATTACGATTGGCGTACTCATCACGTGGGCACTCGCAGGACTGGGTGCGTATTACATCCTCGGGTTTGATCCAGCCCTGGCGGCGCTTACTGGCGCCATCCTTACCGTCACAGGCCCCACCGTGATCATTCCCCTCCTTCGGCACGTACGCCCCAAGGGACGTATTTCCCAGATCGCCCGATGGGAAGGGATCACGATAGATCCGGTAGGCGCGGTACTCGCTGTCCTCGTGCTCGAGGCGATCTTGCTATTGCAGACCGGCGTGGGTGAGTCGAGTACGTTCGGCGAAGCAGCGATTCATGCGCTCGCTGGCCTCATCCTCAATGTGGCGACGAGTGTCGGCATTGGTGTGATGGGTGCCGGCATTCTGGTGCTGGTCCTGTATCGCCGGATGGTGCCTGACTATCTGCGGACGCCCGTTGCGCTGATGATCGTCGTTGGCACATTTGCACTATCGAACACGCTCCAGCCGGAATCCGGGCTGTTGGAAGTGACGCTCATGGGTATTCTGCTTGCCAACCAGCCGTACGTCGATGTTCGTCGCATCGTGGAGTTCAAGAAAGATCTTCAGGTGTTGCTGATCGCAAGTCTCTTCATTCTCCTTAGCGCGCGCCTCGAGCTTGCGGCGCTGGACTACCTCAGCGGGCGATCATTCGTATTTCTCGCTCTGCTGATTGTCGTCGTGCGCCCGATCGCCGTTTTCCTCGCGACGTTGCCGACGCGCCTTCAGTTTGGGGAAAAGGTCTTCCTTTCATGGCTGGCGCCACGCGGCATTGTTGCTGCCGCGGTGGCCTCCCTGTTCGCGTTCCGGCTCGAGTCTGTCTACCCTGAAACAGCCCCTGCGGTTGTGCCACTGATATTTTTGGTCATCGTTGGCACGGTCGCCGTGTATGGTCTTTCAATTTCGCCGGTAGCGCGATATCTCGGGTTGGCAGATCCGAATCCCCAGGGGGTGTTGGTCCTTGGCGCCCACGCCTGGGGGCGCCAGGTTGCGAGCGCCATAGATGCACTGGGATTTCGCGTACTGCTGATCGACACCAATACACGCAACGTTCGATTTGCGAAGCAGGCCGGGCTTCACGCCGAGCTTGCGAACGCGCTCTCCGAATCCGTTCTCGATGAGCTCGACCTGAGCGGGATCGGGAAACTCCTGGCCGTTACCCAGAACGACGAGATCAATTCCCTCGCCGCGCTGAACTTCCTGGAGATCTTTGAGAGTTCAGAGGTATACCAGCTTGGCGTGGTGAGCGCTCGAAGTGACCAGGGTGGCCTGCACGTCGCCGCCCACCTGCGGGGCAGTCAGCTGTTTGGCGGTCAGACGTTCGCCGACCTGACAGATATGTACAACGACGGGGGCCGCGTTGTCACGCTTGGCGTGACTGACGAAGCCTCCTATGCTTCGATTCTTGCGGACTACGGTGACCATGCGGTTCCGCTACTGCTCGCCAGGGGCAACGACCTTTTCGTGTTCTCCAACTCGAATCGGCAAAGCCCCGCTCCGGGCGATCGCGTTGTGCTCTTTATCCCATCGGCCGAGAAGGAGCAGCAACGGGTGGATGTGGAAGCATTTGACCATCTCCTCGAATACGCCCACGTCCTGGACCTCGAGAACGAAGCCAGGTTTGAGGAAATCGCGCTGCAGGCCTCTGCGTTGCTCGCCACGCGTCTACCGATCACGGCGGACAAGCTCGCACACGGATTTCTGGAGGGTGCCCGCTTCGGAGCTGCTCCGATTGCACGTGGACTAGCGATCCCGCACTTCCGGCTTCCCAGTATCGAAGATCCTGCTCTTGTCATCGTCCGATGCAAGGCGGGGTGTCATGTGCGGTTCGACGATTCGGTCGAAGGCGATGAAGAGGTGGATGAGTTCGTATACGGTTTCTTCTTCCTCGTGAGCCCGCAGAGTAGTCCGGGTCTTCACCTCCGCGTACTCGCGCAGATTGCGAGCCGCATCGACGACGATGGGTTTGTGGAAGACTTCGCCGCCGCCACAGATCATCACGGGTTAAAGGAGACGTTACTCACCCCCGGTCGCTTTGCATCTTTGACCCTGGACGGGGCAGGCGACTTTGGGTTCGTTGGCTCGTCGATCGAAAACGTGAGCCTCCCCCGAGACACTTTCATCGTCCTCGTCAGTCGCAACCGGGAACTGCTGCCGACCGTTCCGGGCATGGTGTTGCGCGGCGGTGACCGCGTCACCGTCGTTGGCGAACCGGATCAGGTTTCGCGGATTGAGCGACGAATGTCTTAGTCGCTCCACGGAACGAGCCGTGACCTGTGGTAGTTGACGCCCATGACCTTCCATCGCAACTCATGGCCTGCGAGCCGTTGCCGATAGTCTTGCCAGTCCCGGGTGTCAGCCGGCGACCAGCCGAGCTCAGCGACGCCCGGCAAGCGGGGAAAGGCCATGTACTCAAAATCGTGAATCGACCCCAGCGACTCCGACCAGAGAGGAGCCTCGACACCGGCGATGGCGGACTCGGGAATTCCGCTGAAGACGTCTGAGATGTCCCACTCGTAGGCGTCGCGTACGTCATTCACGCCGGCCCAGGTTAGTCCAAGGGTTGTTGTCGGCGTGTATTTCATATCCAGGTAGATACGGTCAGCGGGTGACACGATGAAACTGACACCGTTGGCCACCGCGCGATCCACGCGTTGGCGCAGAACGCTGGCGGCAGCGGCTCGCGCACTGTCCAGCGTCGCCGTGTCACCACCCGCGGGCCACAGGGGCCGCCACAGCTGGACCCGTGAGCCCGACGAGAGATCGGCGGCGGCGACTTCATCCCAGCCGACAATCAGTTTGTCGTGACGCGCAACGATCTCCTCAACACGGTCAACGAACATGACGTACTGTTCTTCCGTGAGCGTCTCGACCTCGTCACCGCCGACGTGGATGTACCGACCTGGTGTCATTGCGGCGAGCTCCCGAATGACATCGTCGATGAACTCGTACGTTTCTTCGCGTTCAACACAGACGGAGCTGAATCCGACCGACGTGCCCGTGTATGTTGAGCGCGCGCGATTGTCGCAGTTCAGCTCTGCATACGAAGCCAGGGCGGCATTCGTGTGACCGGGCAAGTCAATTTCCGGGACGATCGTTATGAAGCGGTCAGCAGCATACTGAACGATATCGCGATACTGATCTGTCGAATAGTAGCCGCCTCCCTTGCCGCCCACCTGAGTCGAGCTGCCGATCTCCGTCAGCAGCGGCCGACCAGGAATCTCGATGCGCCACCCCTGATCATCAGCAAGATGGAGATGCAGGCGATTCAACTTGTAGATCGCCATGAGATCGATGAAGCGTTTCACGTCACCAGCCGGAAGAAAGTGTCGAGACACGTCCAGCATCGCGCCGCGCCACTCGAAACGTGGCGAGTCAGAAATCGATACGGCGGGCACTGCGAGCGGATTTGGATAGGCGGCCGTGTACTCGACGAGGGCAGGAAGCAGCTGCCGAATCGTCGCCGCGCCGTAGAAGAGACCAGCAACTCCGTCTCCCTCCAGTTCGATTTGCTCGGCCGTCACGCGCAGTCGATAGCCCTCACCCGCATCGTTTCCCTGCTGCGGCCCGACCGAATACCTCATGTGCACGACGTTCGTGAGCGGGGCTCCCGCAGCCACCGGTTCCACGGTTGGCATCGTCTCGACGGTGTTGCCGATGAGGTCAGACAGGAAACGAGCAACGTGTTCCGCGCCCGGACTATCAGCGTCGTAGACGATTCGCGTTGAGTCGTTGAACACGAACGGCGCCGCGTCAATGACTTCGATCGTTGCCGGAACCGGAATCAAAGTGTGCGACGGAGCAGGTGCGGGACGACACCCGGCGCTGTAGAGCAGCTGAAGGATCAGCGCCGCACAAACCGTGCACGGTCGAGGCCACCACGCCCACCGGCCCATCCGGCGTCCGGGCTTGCGAAGGTTACGGTCCATAAGTCCTTTGAGGGAATATTGCGCCAGGTAAGCCCGCCGTCTGTCGACAGAGCCGACGCGGACGGGTGAACAACGACCAGGTGTTCACGCGACAATGCCGCGGCGCCAAAGATATGGCCGCCGAGGACATCCTCGGCAAGAGCCGACCACGTTAGTCCGCCGTCTTGCGTCTGAGCCACGTTCACGCGCGAAGTGCTATCTCCGCGCCCAAAGGCGAAGCCCGTCGTGTCGTCAACAAAAACGAGGGAGAATATGCCGTCGGGGATGGGGGTATCGAAGGGAGTCCAGGTCATGCCATAGTCTGCAGTGCGCAAGACGCGCGAGTGCGTCGTTCCGTACCAGCCGAGACCCTCACCTCGTGCCACGGCGCATGTACCCGAGGCTGCATAGCCACCCTCGCTGAGGCCAGATTCGGCGGTATAGAGGGCGACAGGTTTTGCGTCGTGGGGGACGGCGCTCCACGATATGCCGCGGTCCTCGGTGCGCAGGATCGGGATCTCGCGCTCACCGTCGCCGCGGAGGTAGGAGTCGCCGGCCACGAACCCGTATCCGTTATCCCAGAAGTCCATGCAGCTTAGAAATGCCGGGTGGGAGAGCGTTTCCCGCCAGGTGGAGCCGCTGTCTGCCGTGGCGAAAATCGCGCTCCCGGGTATTCCGCGTTCCGGCCGCGGGATGGACACCGCGACGGCCTCGGTTCGGCTGAACGCATGCACGTCCCTGTAGTCGCGTACCAGAGTATCGAGCACGGTATATTGCTCCCACGTCTTTCCGGCGTTTACCGTGCGCAGGACAAAGCCGCCGTCGCCCGACGCCCACGCTGTGAGTGGGTCGATGGCAGACATCGCGACGATCACCGCGGTGGTATCTGCGAACTGGATCTGCCACCCGGAGAGTTCTGGCGATTCGGCGGGCCGGCACCCGGTCGCCAGCGGTCCTAGGCCGGCAACAAGCGTGAGCGGGAACAGTAGTCGCAGAAACGACGATGTACCTGCTGACCTCGCCGTATGTCTGACGTGCAGCTTCACGGAAGCAAACATACTCACCAACGATGAAAACACAACGCGCCCTCATAGTCGCCGCCGCGGCAACGCTGATCACTCTTCTTGGTACGATGCCCACGTTTGCACAAGATCCCCCGATAGCCGAGATCAAACCGAAGGAGCTCGTCGTTCACGACCACACCCGAATCGATGACTATTACTGGTTGCGGGAGCGGGAGAACCCGGAGGTCATCGCCTACCTGGAGGCCGAGAACACCTATACGGAAGCGAGAACCGCTGACATGTCGTCACTGGCTGAGGATGTCTTCGAAGAAATGAAGGCTCGCATCAAGCAGGACGATGAGTCTGTGCCGTACAGAAAAGGTGCCTACTGGTACTACACCAAGTACGTCGAGGGAGGCGAGTACCCGATTTACGCCCGCCGCCAGGGCTCGCTCGACGCACCAGAGGAGGTCATGCTGGATGTGAACCAGATGGCCGCTGCCGCTGGGACGGAGTATTTCCAGGTTTCAGGAGTGACCGTCAGCCCTGACACACGGTTTGTGGCGTACGGAGTTGATACCGTTGGCCGACGCAAATACACGCTGCAGATCAAGGACCTGGCTACCGGCGAACTGCTGGCGGACGCGATTCCCAACGTGACGCCAAATGTGGTATGGGCAAACGACAACGCGACGCTGTTCTACGTGGACAAAGATCCGCAAACACTTCGGGCGTATCGCGTCTACAGGCACCGCGTCGGATCGGAGGCCACCGCCGACGAACTAGTGTTCGAAGAGACGGACGAGGAATTCTCGGTCTGGATCAGCCGAACGAAGTCCGAAAAATACATTCTCTTGAACTCGTGGCAGACGCTAAGTACTGAGACCCGCTTCCTGGATGCTGATGAACCCGAAGATCAGTTTCGAGTCTTGCAGGGTCGTGAATCGGATCATGAGTACTCCGTTGATCACCACGGAGATTACTTCTACATCCATACGAACCGTGGAGGTGCCACCAATTTCAAACTGGTGCGTGCGCCCATCAACTCACCCGGTGGTGAAAACTGGGAAGAAGTTCTGCCGCACAGGGGCGATACCTATCTCGCCGGGTTCGAGCTCTTTGACAAGTACCTGGTTGTGACCGAGCGACGCGAGGCGCTGGTCCACATGCAGGTCAGGCCGTGGGACGGTGAACCGTACTACCTCGAGTTCGACGAGCCGGCTTATTCGGTGTCGACGGGCGCGAACTTCGAGTTTGATACCGAACTGCTCCGATTCACCTATACGTCGCTGACTACGCCGCGGTCAACGTTTGATCACAACATGGCAACACGCGAGCGCATGCTGTTGAAGGAGGACGAAGTGCTGGGAGGGTTCGACAAGCGTAACTACCGCACGGAACGAATGTGGGCCAAGGCCCGCGACGGCGCGAGCATTCCTCTTTCTATCGTACGGCACAAGGACACCAAGCTGGATGGCTCAGCGCCGTTGATGCTGTACGCCTACGGCTCCTACGGTTCGAGCACAAACGCCTCGTTTGTAAGTACGCGACTGAGCCTGCTGGACCGCGGATTTGTGTACGCCATCGCCCACATCAGGGGCGGGCAGGAAATGGGGCGTCAATGGTATGACGATGGCAAGCTCTTCAACAAGAAGAACACATTCACCGACTTCATCGACGCGGCCGACTTCCTGGCCGATGGCGGATACGTTGACGGCAATCGCGTTTTTGCCCGCGGTGGCAGTGCGGGTGGACTTCTGATGGGTGCCGTTGTCAACATGCGACCTGATCGGTGGTCAGGAGTCGTAGCTGCGGTGCCGTTTGTTGACGTCGTCACCACAATGCTGGACGATACGATTCCGTTAACGACATTCGAGTACGACGAGTGGGGTAACCCGAACGAGAAAGACTATTACGACTACATGCTGTCGTACTCGCCTTACGACCAGGTTGAGGCGAAGGATTATCCGAATCTCCTCGTCACGACTGGCCTGCACGACTCGCAGGTTCAGTACTGGGAGCCGGCCAAGTGGGTGGCCAAGATGCGCGCGTTGAAGACTGACGAAAACCTTCTGCTGCTGAAAACCAACATGGAGGCTGGGCACGGCGGTGCGTCGGGTCGCTTCAGGAGGCTTGAAGAACGGGCCTTCGAGTATGCGTTTGTCCTGAACCTCGCTGGTTCAACCGAGATTCTCGACGCGCTCAACTAGCTGATCGATGATGGGCACCCGTAACGTCGGACTTGCCACGCTATTTGTTGTCCTGATGGGCGCGTGCGGCCAGCGCGACTCCGGTACATCCGGGGACGAGGTCGTGCTTTTCGCCGTCGACATGGGTGACGTCGAGTGGTTTGATCCGCAGACAGAGTCGGTGGGTGTCCGCGGTGACGTAGCGCCATTGTCGTGGGGTAAAACGCTACCGGCAGCAGACCCTGACGGCGACCTCGTTTATGAGGTCGCGGTTCCATTTTCCGACTCGCTTGACGCCCCGGTGGTCTTCAAGTACAAGGTCGACGGGACCGACAATCCGAATGATGGCTGGCAGGACGGGGCCAACCGATCATTGGATCTCTCCGGACCCCGAAGGTTCGCGGCTGCGTTCGGCGATCCACCGGCTGATCGGGCGGTGACGTTCAGTGGCGACTTGCGGGTCCACGAGTCCGTCGTGGCTGAGGGCCTGAACCTGGCCCCACGAGACGTATTTGTATATCTGCCGCCGGGCTATGACGACGGCGAACAGCGCTACCCGGTGCTGTACATGCACGACGGTCGCAACGTCTTCGATGCTTCTGAGGTAGGCGCCGAGTGGCGGATGGACGAACACGCTGAGGCCCTAATCCCCGCCGGCGAAGTCGTGCCGATGATCATCGTCGGAATCGGCAACACCCCCGACAGAACGCAGGAGTACACGCCGGGAGCATCTGGCGACAACTACGCACGCCTCATCGTCGAACACATCAAGCCGATGATCGATGCAGAATACCGAACGCTTCAGGCGGCGCGGCACACCGCACTCGGTGGTTCGTCCCTGGGCGGATTGATATCGCTGCACCTCGGCCTGCGGCATCCGGAAACCTTTGGGACGTTGCTTGTCGTCTCACCGTCGATTTGGTGGGACGATCGGTCAGTTCTCAAGCAGGTCGAGGCGCTTGCGCAACCGACGGGTCAACGTATCTGGCTGGATATGGGCGGGCGCGAGGGTGGACGGAGTGTTCCCAACGCGCGTCGCCTGAACGCGCTACTTCAGCGTGAGGGCTGGTCGTCCGCCGACCTTCGCTACACCGAGGTGCCCGAGGCTGACCACAGCGAACGGTCGTGGGCTGCACGAGCAGACGAGATGTTACGCTTCGCTTTCGCCGACCTTCGCTGAGTCGTTGACGATGGCGTCGAGGGCTAACAATGTCTTGTTCTGATGACGCAGTAGCAGTGGTAGGCCGACGATCACGATAAGCACTAGCGCGCCATTCAGCGCGAAGGAAATCGTCGACGGATTTGCCGCCACGTTGTTCGCCGCCATGAGCACCCACAGAATGCCAATAGCGACTATCAGGCGGCGAGACCATCGAACCCGTTTGCGAACGCCAACTGCCAACTCGCCGTACCGGCCTCCCTTGAGCAACTGCCAGTCGCTATGTCGGAACAGATCTCGGTACTCTTCGATCTGAGCTTTTGTCTGGTCCGCCCTGTCGGCGTCATCTGACATGGGTCGCGAGTGTGTCCTGGTGCCCTATGATGAACTGGCGCAGATACAGGCCGATGGAAGCACGCGACTCGAAGCCGGCGTCTGCTGCGGCCTGCTGGTACGCTTCGTCAGTCAGATCTGGATCGGTCGCGAACGCAACCATGTCTGCGTAGAAGCCGATAGTGAAGACATCGGTGTCCGACCCGATGATCGTCTCGAAGATGATGTTTGGTGCACGCCCCGTGTTCTCGAGGTAGTCGTTCTCCATTTCGCGCTCGCGAAGGAGAGCGTCATATTGCCCCGCGGCAGCCTGAAACATCTCAATATGAAAAAGACCGGTGCTGTCGGCGGCTGATCTGATCTCATCCCAGGATGCGGTTGAGCCGGCAAGGAAATCGTGTTGGAACGAGGCGAGATTGCCGAAGTCGGTGGTCACCAGCGGATCCTCGCCGACCGGACTCAGCAGCATTAGGTCCCAATGATCTCCCTGGCTGTGGCGCATGATGATCGCATTGCCGAGCAGTCGCTCTTTGTGTTGTTTGACCGCATCGATGAGTTGTTGTAGCTCACCCGGCGCAGCGCGCAGCAGTGTTACACGATATGCATCGTGTGCGTACGCGGGCTGTGCGGCAGAAGTACGCAGCGAGGGTTGGGCCGTTGAGACTGTGCTGACGGTGCCAGTCGCCGGGCCGGCCGACACACAGGCCAGAATCGCGGTCCAGGTGAGGGTGCGAATAAGAGATCCTTTGCTTTTGCTAGCGGGCATGGTATCGTAGCGGATGAGAGGATTCCCTCCTAGTCTCCTAATTCTACCGAAATAGCGCAAATGAAGACTCTGAAACGATTAGTAATGATGATGGCGGTCTTGACGCCCGCGGTATTGTCAGCTCAGCCTACGGATGCCGAAGAAGTGTCCTCTGAAGCGACGCACTTTCCTGTTGCGGAGGACGTAGCAACCCCCGAAGCGATCGTGACCGCCGCGTACGAGTCCATCATGAGGGCGCCCGGCGAACGTTACGACTGGGACCGTTTCAGGTCACTGTTCTTGCCGCAGGCGAACCTGATTCCGAACACGGAGCAGTCTGGTGGGAAGTTCACGGTCTTGTCGCCCGAGGACTTCATTGCGCGCGTTGATCCGGGCACAAACGTGGGGGGGCCTAACGATCGTGGATTTGCGGAGGAGGCGGTGCACAACGTCGTGGAAGAGTACGGCGACATCGCGCACGTATTCAGCCACTACCAAAAACACTTCTGGGACGACGCGCAAATATTGGGACGCGGCATCAACACCTTCCAGCTTGTCCGTAACGAGGGTCGCTGGTGGATCGTTGGCATCGCCTGGGATGAGGAGACCGGCGCGGGTCCGATCCCGTCCCGATATCGAGGTGAGACGGCAGACGGCTAAGCACCGACCGTCCCTATCGCAAGATCAGATAGTTCAGTTTGATCAGGAAGGCGTTGTCGGGGAAGACGTCGAACGTGTCCCGAAGTTGGTCAGACGTCGACTGGTCGTATGGCGATGGCGGTAGCGGACCTCCATCGACAAGTAGTCTCTCTGCGTCGCTCATGTTTCGAGACTGGGTCCAGACGAGGAAGAGCGTGGATCCCGGGCGGTATTCCCATCTCAACACAACGTTCGCCTGCAGGGCTTGAAAGGCAAAATCAGCACGTTTGGGGTAGTCGAAGTCACGAAGCTCATCTGCGGACGCGAGCAGCTGGAAATCCGAGTACTGACCGCGGGCGGCGAACAGCTGGCCATACAACTGTAGCGATAGCTTGGGAGTGAAGATGACGTTGGCGCGCGTCGTAAGGCTGAAATTGCGCGTATCACGGGCGCCGAAGACCGGCAGGTAATAGCCGGTGGCGCCCGGGATTGAGAGCTCCGGATCAGATGGGTTTACGCCAGAGAGCAGCGTCGCCGGATCTGCCGTCGGGAGCACCAGAAGTTCGCTTGCCGTTAGGTTACCGGGGCTCGTAGTTGTGGTCCCGATTGACAGTTGATCGCCCTGCACGATTAACGATTCGTTTGCCGTCCATCGCACGGCGTTTCGTGTTCCCTCAAGCTCGACACCTGCCGACAGCTCAACCCGGTCACTGGCGTTCCACTCAGCGTCAAGCTCTCCCGAGAGCGTCCGCGCGCCGTCCTCCCCGAACCACATGCCAAGTTCCGGATTCAGTGTGAACCGTTTTCGGTTGTCCGTTTCCACGTCGAGGTTGAAGCCACCATTGAGAAAGTTCGCGATCGGACCGAGCCCGCGCGTCTCGCGAATATCGTATCCACCAATGTCACTGACGGAGGTGAAGAGGCTGAGCTCCCAGAAGTTCGTCAGCAAGCCCGAGCTGAAGATGTTGACGCCGGCCCCCCGGAAGGTCTGATCGTCGTATGACCACGTTTGATCCGTATAGCCACCTGTCTCAGCTCGAATAAATGGCCCAAACGCCTCACCCTTCTTCCATACCTGATTAGCGCCAATACGCGCCTGGATCAGGTTCGTCTGCCGAAACCGGCCGACATCGTTAACGGCAAAATCGGGTGAGTAGACCCGAAAGCCGCTGCCGGGAGTGAAGTATCCCCGGACCTGGTCAAAGCCCATGTAGAGCGCGTAACCCCGGCGCGTCGGGTCCGCGAGACCGTCGTCGTCGATAGTGCGCGACGAACCGCTCAAGGTTCCTTCGAACTTCCACCGGGCATCGGCGCCAACGCGCATGTCCCAGTCGATTCCAGCGGCGACCGAGTTGATACCAACTCCACCTGACGGGTCGAATACAAAGCCCGTCGCAGCGGCACCGATATAGTTCTGGTCTCCGAATTCTCGCTTGACGCGCGTAGCGGCATACCAGCGTTCCGGATTGAAGTCGTCTCCCGTCGTGGCGCTCAGTACGCCAAACGACGTGCCACCAGGCAACCGGCCGGAGACCTTGGCGGCTCCGACAATCGGTGCGCGGCCTCCTACTCGCCGTGTGTAGAGTAGCGCGCCGTCGCCCGATCCGTACGTGAAGTCGAAGATCTGCGTGCCTTCGAGGAAAAAGGGTCGGCGCTCTGGGAAGAAGGTCTCAAAAGTGGTGAGGTTCAGTTCAGCCGGATCCGCTTCCACCTGACCGAAGTCAGGATTGATCGTCGCATCGAGCGTCACGTTCGAGGAGATCCCAAACTTCAGGTCGCCGCCGATGTCACCGTCATAGTCTGCCGTTGCGACTCCGGGTCTGCCCGGGTTCTCGAATCTGCTGGCACGCGCTACGGTGTACGGAATTACCTGGATCGCTCGGCGCGGAGATACGTTGGTCAGGCCCTCCAGTCGACCAAAGAGCTGGACGATTCCCGAGTTCATTTCATCACTCGTCATCGGTGCCCAAAACGACTCTTCGCCGGTGCGCCGGATATCCCGTTTGAATTGAAGGCCCCAGGTTGATTCGCCTTCGGAGAATCGGAGCTGTGAGTAGGGAATTGCAAACTCGGCGACCCATCCGTCGGGTGTGAGTCGAACGGCGGATGACCACACGGCGTCCCAAGAGTCGTCGTCGCCGCTACCCGCGATGATGCCGTCAAACTGGACACCGGCGGCGGTCACGCCGAACATGTAGCCCGTCTTGCGATCGTTGTAGCTGTCGAATGCAACCAGAAACGCGTCGGCGCCCTCAGTTCCGTCACGTCGCGTCAAGATGCTTCGGATCTGGCCCGGTTCGGTGTCGTACATCACCGCGCCGACATACACCGCGTCGTCACCATATAGCACACGCGCCTCGGTACGTTGAGACGTCTTGACACCTTCCGTCGGTCGGAAGTTGACGAAGTCCGTCGCCGGTTCCACAAGCTGCCACTCCGCTTCATCAAGCACGCCGTCCACGCTAACGCTGGACGTGCGAACGGTCGTTTGTACTCGCGGCCCGTCGGCATTGAAGGCCTGAGCCGCAGCGAACTGCGGAGTGCCCAGGAAGACCAGAGCGATCCAGGCGACTGCCAGCATGGGGGATTTGCAACCCCGAGAGACGGCTCTTTTGTGGAAACACGGAGACATGGTCGCCAGATGCATGGTTTTGGCGGGCAATCGGTTTTGGCGGGCAATCGGGAAAGTACCGGCAAACGCAGTCGAGACGAGTTGGTTACAGTGCGGAACGAAGATTGCCCTTTCGTGGCCAGAATGGATCCAGAGACTG
>JANQRN010000077.1 GCA_028284545.1 Rhodothermales bacterium
ATCTTGTACTAAGCACGGCTCAGCGTATCGAAGATTACGCAGTCGTCTCGGTACCTGGTTTTCACAGCAACGACGCAACACACAAGACTGCGTTCGCCGAAACACTACAGCGTCAGATCGGCCAGCTGTACGATGACGCCCTGGCTGGTTGGATCGTCGACCTGCGCAACAACGACGGTGGCAACATGGCTCCAATGCTTGCCGGGCTGGAGCCGCTATTCGATAGCGATACGCTCGGATTCCTGATTGGCGTGGAAGGTGAGGCAGAGGCCTGGGGCCGCGGCGAGGCCATTCGGGAAAGCGCGGGCGAGGACTACGTAGCGGTTGACGATCCGGTGGTTCTGCCGAGAAGCTTGCCGATCGCGGTGCTTTACGGCCCGCGGACCGGCAGCAGCGGCGAGATTGTGATCCTGTCGTTTGTTGGCAACCCGAGGTCCAGGAGTTTCGGTGCCCCGAGTATGGGTCTGACAACGGGTAACGGCGAGTTTGAGTTACCTGATGGGTCGTACATGTACATGGCCTCGACTCGAATGGCTGATCGGTCTGGCCGCGTTTACGAAGGTCCGGTCACGCCCGATTCGGTGGTCGAGGCGACAGCGGTGGCCGGTGGCGACGCGGTAATGAACGCAGCGGTCGACTGGCTGCGCGACGCTGGAGAGTAGGCTTATTCAATAGCCGCCAATCCGTCGGGACCCTACAGTACGTTGAGACTTTGACCGACAGTCCGGGACCCGGGATGATCGCAGCTTGAAGCAAAATGCTGCGCGGGAGGCACGGGCACGATTGGTCGCTTCGCAGCCCGTCAGGCAGGGGGGTAGTGTCATGCGAAGAGTCTTGATCATCCTCGTTCTTGCTGCATTCGGATCACTTTCCGCTCATGCGCAGAATGGCAACGACAACAAGTTCGGGAACGCGCTAGTATCGGATGGCGACGGGGATTATGTGACGATCCCCGATCACCCGCTCCTGAACTTCCACACGCGCCAAGACTTCACAATTTCGGCGTGGTTCCGATCCGGAGCCAGTTCGCAGGGGCGAATCCTCCTCAAAGCGGGCGTTACGAACGGTTCACCTCAGGGATACGGCATCATGTTCGACTACGGGCGCATTCGCGCCTTCTTGTGGTCGCCGGTATTTCCGTACGGCGCGATTGAGCTCGATGCACCTCATATCTCGTATCCGCCCCCGCCACACCACGCCTTCTTCAATGACAACACGTGGCACCATGTCGCACTCGTTCGTGATGGGGCCGACTTGATCCTCTACGTCGATGGGCAGAAGGCGCAGTCTGGTTCTGCCACGGACACGACGCTCGTCAACGACTCGCCGCTAAGGTTCGGTGCAGATACCGCAGAGCCGGCGCGCTTCAGCCTCGACGGTCAGATCGACGAGGTGCGGATGTGGAAAGTAGCCCGTAGCATCAAGCAAATACGCGCTACCCTGTACGATACGTTGAGTGCCGACTACTACTCTGAACCCGACAGCGGACTGATCGCGTACTACCGTTTCGACCACACTGAGGACCTTGGCGTGGGCGGAGACGGCGCGGACGACGTGCGCGACCTGTCTATCCACGCCAACCACGGCGATCTCGTCGGGGACGCCTACGTCGACAACGTTGATGTCGCAGAACCGTATGAGCGTCCGCGTCTGACCTTGCAGTTTCGCAGCATGGATGAGCATATCGACGAGCTGTTCAAGGTTCGGATATTCGACATTGGTTTGTCCCGTGAGGTCGCCCGGCACACCATCGAGAAGCTAACGCAGGCGGACTTCGATGTTTGGCTAAACGCGCTTCTGGTTGGGCACGCGTACAGGATCGACTTCTTCGCCGACCACAACTACAACCTCGAGTACGACCCGCCGCCCGGCGATCACGCGTGGAGTGTTGTGCTGAATCCGGCCGTTGGAAATGACACGGTGCTGTTCGTGCACGACAACAATCACCAGCACATTGGATGGTCTGAGTATCCATTGCTGGATTCCTACGTCGCCCGCTGGGTTGGGAGGGCCGCAGGCGAATCAAGCGGCGCGGACATTGAGTTCATGGTGAACCAGGATTTTGTTGGCGGCACGGTGGAGGGTTGGTGCGACGTGTCGCAACTGGTAGATCTGGCCGACTCGGTGCGCCTGTACTTCTCCGGCACGATCGCGGATGGGACGGAGTTCGCTCTGCAGCAGGACAGTCTGATCACGTCGGGCAAGCGAATGTCGGGCCTAATGCGGATGGCGATCGGCGCGGCTACCGATTTCGACGCTTCGATCAACATTGACGGCGCGCTCGTATCGGGCGACTTTGCTATCGAGGTCATGGGTGTCCCCATCGAGGGCTCAATCGAGGGTACGCTTGGGCGACAACAGAGTATCGTTTCGTTCGAGTCGGACTATCCTGGGTTGACGGGTGTTGCGATGGTCGAAGAAGACTCCATCCTTGCGGCTACCATCGCGTCGGTTGGCGATCCAGCTGGAATCCATGAAGGGTTCAGGCTTGCGCAAAACTATCCGAACCCCTGTGATGAGTCCACTACGTTTGCGTACACGTTGCCACAAGAAGCGGGCGTCTTGATCAGGGCCGTCGACGTACTCGGGCGCGAGGTTGTCGTAGTTGACGAGGGGCGGCGTCCTCCCGGCGAGCATGTTGTGTCCTTGCGCGTAGCCGAGTTGGCCACTGGACCATATTTCTACACAGTGGCGGCAACGCTCGCTACGGGTGAGCGCGTAGAGCGAACACGTGTATTCGTTGTGGTGCGGTGAGGCCCCTGATACGCGGTGTGTGGCCAACTATTTGGCGAAGAATCCGTACATCGAGATAAATGACTACCGCAGCCATGATGATTCCCGTACACGTACCTGCTGACAACAAGCAGTCGGATGAAACGCGCGACATGATTACCGCGATGCGTCTGCTGAGCGGGAAGGACTGTAAGCGCGATGCTTCGCAGGCACAGGTTCTCCTCGTCAAACTGTCGCAGAGTGACGACCGGGATATCGCAACTGACGCCGAGACGATGTTGCGGGTGTCGCTGTCCTCCAATTGGTTCGACGACAAGTCGCCGCACTTTTTTGTGTTGGAGCGAATTGCCCAGAAATCACTTCAGAAGCGAAGCCGCACCGACGCGCACGGGCAGCGTGTGGCGATCGTGATCGGCCTGCTCGTACTTCTCTTCGGTGGAATCGGCGCGTACAGTTACGCTTCGGGAGGGTCGGGCGAGAATCCGCCCTGGATACTGCTATCAGTGGTCGCCGCCATGATTGCCGCCGGCTTTGCGGTTCACATGTTCAGGCGGCAGTAGGTCACAACAGAATGTTCGTTAAGCTGTCCTTAGTTTCCAGCACTGCATTCGCTGTCAAGCACTGCCATAATGTCAAATCGCACCTTTCGTCGTGCGTGCCAGCGCGCGGTTTGACCGTCGTTGTCGGTCGCGTCCACGTTGGCGCCAGCGCAGACTAACGCGCGTACAGTTGCAACGTCATTGCCGTTGGCCGCCGCGATTAGTGGTGTCCACCCGTCAGCGTCGGTCGCCTCAATGTCGGCACCTCTGGAAACTAACTCGGGGACTACCTGCGCGTGACCGCCGCTGGCGGCATAGAAGAGCGGCGTCCATTGGTCAGCTGTTCCCGCACGGGCGTTCACGTCCGCGCCCGCTGCAAGCAGATCCCGGACCGCTTCCACCTGTCCGTTTCCAACTGCCCAGTGGAGCGGCGTCATTCTCTCGTCGTCGTAGAGGTCAACCGAGTCTGGCGCCGACTCAAGAAGCAGAGCAAGCAACGGGAGTGCCTCGTCATGTGCCTTGACGTGGAACAGTGAGGCGTGGTTGGCATCGCGAACGGCGGGGTTGGCTCCGGCCTCGATGAGCAAGCGCGCAATCCCCTCGTGTCCTTCGGTCACTGCGGCCCACAAGGGTGTGAACCTGTCGGAGGCTGTGAACTCGACGTCTGCTCCGCGTGATAGCAGGTAGTCGGTCATCTCCATGTGACCGTGGAATGCGGCCCATATGAGGGGCGTCCAGCCGTTGCGGGCGCGAAGAGTCGGGTTCCACTCGGGTACGTCGACATCGACCGATCGTGCCTCAATAATGTGCTTCATCAGATCGACCTTGTTTCGCGCAGCGAGAATGGCCAGGAGTCCGCCGAAGTATGACTGCTTTGTCGAGTCGTCGTATATCACACCTGTTCCGCCCAGTCGGGCTCCACGCGCGAGGAGGCCGCGAACGAGGTTGTCGTCGTTGTCGTAGGCCGCCCACATTATTGGCGTTGCGCCGTTCTCGTCTGGTCGATTCACATCGTCGCCGCCGATAGCCGTTGCCTCAGACGTGATCGTCACGCGGTTGTCGGCGTTGCCTACAACCACCCATGCGGCCCAGTGAACGGGTTCGACATACAAACCTGATGGGTCGTCACGCACCTTCTGCTGCGCGGTTCGCAGTGCTTCACCTATCGAGGCCGTATCGACGAGCAGTGCCTCGTAGAAGTGTTGCATGAGAAGCGCCGTACTCTCGTCGGGTACCTTCCACAGCGACATGATCACCGACCGTGCCCCGGCGGTCAGCAATGAGGCTCGTAGGCCCATCACCCCCTGGCCGGTGATCTCTGAACCGCGACCCGTCTCGCATGCGGACAACACGATCAACTGCGACCCGGACAAGTCCAGTCCGACCAGTTCCTCGGCGGTGACGAGTCCGATCGGGGCTCCGGTTAGTGGGTCAAACGCGTTGGCACCAGCTGCGGCAAGGCCTGACTCAACAAGTGGGCTCCGGGAGGCAGCCCCTGTACTACTGCGTGCTCCCTTTACGGCGGCTGCCGCGGCTGCCGCTGCCGCGCCGCGCGACGCATATACAACTGCGGGTTCGCCGTAGAAGAAGCCATGCGTCGCGACGTGCGCCACTGCGGTGCTTGATAGCGCTGATACGAGCTCGGCGCTCGTCGCCTCGTCGCCGCTCAGCACCCGCGCGTTCTCACCTCGCCGTTCGACTATCATGGACACGGCCCCGATCTCATCCCGCGTTCCCGGTAAATCCGCGAACTGGGTGGCCATGCGCGTTGAGTCGGTCACACCAAGATCGAAGTTGATGTCACCGACCAGGGTGATGCCGTCACGTTGTGGGCGGCGGGAGGTGGGTCCGCTGGTTGAGAGCATGTGGGCCAGTTCGCGTCCCGAGTCGATCTGGGCAACGAGTAGTTCGTCATCGATCTCGAACAGATTCCACGGAAGTCTGGCGAGCGCGCCATCCGGACTTATCCAGATCTTTGCACGCTCAACGGGCAGTGCCTCGCGAATAGCCATCCGGAGAGGTGACCAGACGACCTCGCGGATATCGTTCCACTCAAAATCGGCCAGCTCTCCTCGTGTGACTTCCGTTCGCCAGGCGGTCAGTAGATCGTCAGCTAATCGCGCTTGACCCAGGGGGACAAGTTGAGGTGGACGCAAACTAGTCAGTAGAATTGCCGCATAGTGCGGTTCGTCGTTCCGGTAGTTGTGATACCGATAGATGTCGACGAAGACCTGATCCTGGCCGAGTAGGCTCCTGAAGCCATCCATTCCCAGCTCGTCCAGCACGTCTACGAAACTGTCCTGGGGAAGCTCGTTCGCCAGCGCACGTTCGAGCCGTTCTTTCTCTTCCTGCAGCGTGGCGACGCGTTCAGACACCGAGTCGTCGTCATCCGAGTCAGGTCGTTGCAGCAGCGCAGCGAGAGCTGCGCGCACACGGCCAAGATTGGCCAGCGCTGAGGTTACCTCGGGGACGTCTCGGAGTCGCGCGAGCGACGCCTCTCGGCGGAGTGAACCGAGTAGTAGGCCCTTCCAGCGGACGAGGTATTGGTATGCTTCACGCGCGCAACTGACGTCCGAACAAGCAGAGAGCAAGGTTGACGTGCGGAGCGGGATTGTCGCTTCTGCAAACGACCGTTGCTCTGCGAGCGAAAGTGTCGGAAAGACCTCGTCGATGTGCCGGGTCGTTAGCCTCGCGTTTTCCAGTACAAGCGCTTCGATATCGTTTGATGTCCCCACGCTCTCGTCGCCCGTTAAATTGGCGAGTGCGACACGAATCGCGTTGCCGGCCGCTTCGAGTGTCATCGGATGCGTGGCGCCCTGGAGTTCGGTTCTCAAGGAGCGCGCCTCCGCGTACAGGTCTGCGGCCGCCTGCAACCGTCCTTGTTCTTCGTAGGCCCAGGCCAGGTTCTCGGCTATACGAACTGCATCAAGCTGTTGCTGACGGGAAGGGATCGGTATTGCGTCATATTTTTCAACGCAGGCAGTCAGCAGTTGCTCAGCCTCTTCGAAGCGCTGCTGTTTGATGCGAACGCGCGTAAGGTTGTTTCGCAACACACAGGTCCGGAATGTAGAGTCCAGCTCGAGCCGTACAGCTTCTTCGAGAATGGCCTCGGCTTCATCAAGTAGGTTCAGTCGTTCATAGGCGATCGCTCTTGCTGAGCGCGCGCGACGAACGGCAGTGTTCGTCGGTGGAAGCGTGCGCAGCAAGATCCTTTCGGTTTCACTGGCGAGCTCAACAGCACCCGCATAGTCTCCCTGGTCGAAGAGCAACTCAGCGAGTCGCCCCTTCTGAATGGCGACATCGATATGTTCGGGACCAAGACGATCGATCTTGATCGCGGTCGCGCCCTCCAGCATCGCCCGCGCCTCCACAAACTTACCCTGGAGTGCTTTCACTTCCGCGAGATCGCTCACGATGTCGGCAACCATTGGATGTCCAGGGTCCGTGACCACTTCCATTATCTGGCGGGCCCGAATCAGCCTCTGCACGGCAGCGACGTAGTTGCCCTCTAGTCCGTCGAGACCTGCAATTGCCTGCAGGGCCCACGCCTCGCTAGCGGTTTCGGATCCAACATCCTGGAGGACCAGTGCCAAGCGCTGTTCTTCGGCCGCGCGCGCGTCGACGTAGTTATCGTCGGCAAAGGCAATCGCGCTTCGCGTAATCGCGTAGCCAATCTTCACCGAAGTTGTCGCTTCGACATTCTGTGCAGCGACTTCGGCACGCTGGAATACCTGCCTGGCTTCGGAGACGAGTCCGGTCTCCGCCAACGTGCGGGCGAGCCATAGTCGGGACACCGTTGTGTTGTTGTGCTCCTTGCCAAAGTAGACTGAGTCAGATGCGACCACGCGCTTTCGGATCGCGATCGCCGCTTGCTGGTCGCCGTTTTGCGCCACGACCCAAGCGAGTTCGCTAAGTGGGAACCGAATGTTTGCCCCGAGCTGCCCATCGAGGGCATCATACATCGCCACGCTCCGGGTCAGCAACGACTCTGCCTCGGCGAGATGGCCATGCTCGCTATGTAGCGCGCCGATTTGTCCCACCGTGTAGGCGTGCATCAGTGTTCGGAACGGATCGTCGACGTATGCCTGTGCCGCATCGCGGAGCCACGGCAACGTTTCGTCAAACGGATGAAAGAGCGCGCGCTTTTCCTCGGCGACCTCGAGCGCCGCGTCGGCGATGTCGCGATGTCCCGCTGGTCGGGTCGCCCGGTAGATGTTCCATACTCTCAGAGCGTCCTCGAGTGCCTCGGCCTCCCGGTTCAGTATCGACAGAATGTCCGCCCGGGCAGCGAGTGAGGTAGCGAAGGCTTCGTCGGTGTCGGCGTACCGTTCCTTGACCGACAGTGACTGATTTATTGACACAAGTGCGGCCTCATTTCTTCCCAGCCGGGATTGGATCAGGGCGAGACGACCAAGGTGCGCCGCGTGATCAGACAACGCCCGTGCGCCGGTGTCGTCAACGAGTCTCAGGCTGTCGATCTCAAGGCTTCGCAGCACCGACTCTTCGGCTTCGTGGACCAGGTCCATCGACATCTGCGCGATTGCGAGGTCGTGGTACGCATCGCCCAGCAACTCGTGGTCGGTGCTGCCCGATTCCTCCAGGATTTGAATGGCCTCGGCGGTTACCGCTGCTGCGCTGTCGGCGTGTCCGAACCACCTGTACACCGACGCCAGTGGCAATAGCGAGCTGGCGTAGTGATCGCCTGTCGTGTCGCTGAGTGCGGAGGCGATTTCGCCGCCGCGCTTTGCTGCAGCGACTGCGGCCTTCTCGTCGTTCCTTTCTCTGTGTACGTACGCCAGGTTGCCGTAAAGCACGATGGCGTCTTCGTGTTCGACGCCGAACGCGCTCGCGCTCGCTTGGATAGCGCGCTCGTAGGTTCGCGCCGCATCTTCCAGTGCCCGCAGGTTGTCGAGCACGAGTGCGAGCTGGTTTAGTACTAGCGGAATATGCGGGTCACCGGGGAAACTGATCTTTTCGGCGAATGCAAGCGACGCGGCCGCCAGCTCCGAAGCCGCTTGGTAGTCGACTGCGTTGGTTGCGCGTCGGGCCGCTTCAAGAAGCCGTCGGCTTTCGATCAGCGCGTTGACATCCGCGTCTACGCAGCCCCGCTCCAGGTACGGTACGGCGTGTCGCGAATGCTGTCGCGCGACTTCCAGCGCCGTCTGTCCATTGGCGTCCCGTCTGTTAGGGTCTGCGCCGTGGCACAGTAGGGCGGGGATGACGGCGTAGTGACCACGATTAGCCGCCAGCGTCAGTGCATCCCACCCGTCTGGAGGAGAGATGGTCGGATCCACCCCTCTCTCGAGCATCTTCAACGTCAGCGACCATGCTCCGGCATCAACGGCCCGGTGCAGTGGTGTCCAGTGCGTGGCTGAGGCCGCGAAGTCGTTCGTAAGGGGCAGCAGCCTGTCTGCGACCTCGAAGTGGTTACTCGCCAGGGCGATCGCGAGGGGGGTCTCGCCGATCACGCTGCGCCGGTCTGGGGATAGCCCCAGAGCCAGCAGGAGTTCGATGGACTCTAGCGCACCACGATACGCCGCCCAGTGGAGCGCCGTCCAACCATCCTCATCGACGGCGCCGGCGTCGACACCCAGATCAAGCGCGTGCTGTGCGATATCGATTGAGTTGGCGCCTGCCGCGAGCATGAATACGGTTGCGCTGTCGGAGTCCGTTCGCAGCTGTACGTCAGCCCCTCTCGCAATCGCGTCAACGAACGCCCGAAGGGATCCCTCGACGGATGCATTGGCCAGGTCGATGTTGAGACGATCCACAGACGCCTCGATTCCGGAGGCCCGTTCGAGTGACTCGCAATCCGGATCCTTGATCGCTTCGACCGATTCCCGGTGCCCTCGGTCGAGTGCCAGATCTGTTGCACTCAGTCCTTCCTCGTTGAGCAGCTCCGCTGGCGCACCGGCGCACACTAGCCGCCTCAGCGCGATCGTGTGATTATTGTACGCGGCGAGCATGACCGCTGACCAACCATCGGACTTTCTGACTGCCAGATCTACGCCCGCGTCGATTAGCAGACGCAGCGAGGTAAGGCGACCGTCGCGCGCCGCGTACAGCAGAGGCGCCCAGGTATCGGGCGTCTGCCAGTTCACGTCGTGGCCGCGATCGATCAACGCTCGAAGCAGCGCATGGTGGTTGTTCCACGCGGCCGTCCCGATCGTCTCGCCCCCCTCGTCCGGGCTT
>JANQRN010000084.1 GCA_028284545.1 Rhodothermales bacterium
CCGGATGCAGTGCCGGATGCATTGCCGGATTCCCGACCAGATGCGCGGCCAGATTCTCTTTGTGAGCCGGGTCGCGGTTCTCCCCGGTTCTGCTCGGCCGACGGCGATTGTTCGCGCGGCTGCGCTTCGACTGATTCCTGCCGGCGCCGCTGCTCACTCTGCTGCTGCCGCCGGTCCCGCTGCTCATTGTCCGGCTGCTGACGTCGCTGTTCACTCTCTGCCCGCTGCTGGCGCTGATTGTGCTCACTCTCTGCCCGCTGCTGGCGACGCTCCTGCTCTCTCTCTGGTCGCGCTTGCCGCGGTTTCTGCTCTTTTCGGGGCTGCTGCTGAGACGACCTCGGCTGCTGCTTCTGCTGCACCTGCTGCTGACGTTTCTGTTGGGGCTGGCGCTCGGGTCGTTGATCAGCCTTGCGTTCGGGCCGTTCGGCGCCCTTCGGAGTGCCCTTCGGAGTACGTTTCGAAGAACGCTTCTGTTCGCGCTTGGCGTCTGGTCTTTGCTCGCGCTTGGGGCGCGACCGCGATGACTGATTGCGGCGCGACTGGCCGGACTCTTGCTTGCGCGACCCGGGTCCGTCCTTTGCACGGCGTTCGGTTGGGTTTTCGCGGCCCTGCGTCGCGTCGCCTTCTCCTCGTTTGTTGCGTCGGCCGCGCCGTCTGCCTGATCGGCGGCGTCGCGTCAATTCGTCTCCAGAGGCGGCGTCATAGAATCGGAACGAAAGCGGGTTCTGTTCAGGATCACTCTCGATTCGAACGCGAACCCGATACTTCCAAAACCACCGCAGCGAAGCCTTGGTGACACCCTTGCCAAGAAACGTGCGCGCAAACGGGTGGAGCTTCAGAATTAGCGGTGCGCGGTCGCCCTTTTCATGGTATCGAACCACCCAGCGTTCGAGCTTGTCCCGCCACTCTTCCGGTGTCATTTTTGGTCGCGCGGATTCGCGGCTCTGGCGATCCCGCCCGCCGGTCAAGCCAGACGTGTCGGCCTCGGCCGTGGCCTCTGGCTCCTCTGCCGAGCGTACCGTGGTGATACTCGGGCGCAGCCGCTGGCGCGTGATCTGTATGAGACCGAAGTCGCTCATCGGCAGCAGCTTCGTGACCGCCCGATCCTTGCGGAAGTGCTTCTTCAGTTCGTCGAAGACCTTCTTGCGATTCTTGTCATCGCGAAGGTCGATGAAGTCGACCACGATGATGCCGCCGAGATCTCGGAGTCGCAGCTGCTGCGCGATCATGCGAGCCGCCTCGAGATTGACTTTGAGGGAGTTCTGCTCCTGGGACAGCCCTCGTCCCGCCCGTCCCGAGTTCACGTCGATCACCCGCATGGCCTCGGTGTGCTCAATGATCAGGTAACCTCCTGACGGAAGGTCGACGCGCTTCTCGAACGCCTGACGAACCGACTTCTCGATGCCCGCGGCCTGAAACACCGGTTTGCGGTCTGAGTGCGCCTTGACTGCGGGTGCCATTTGCGGCGCAACGGCCTGGATGTAACCCTTTACGTTTCGGTATACCCTTTGGTCATCGATCAGTATCTGTTCGTAGTCGTCGCTGAACAGGTCGCGTATGACCGACGAGACCATATTCACGTCCTGGTGTAGCACCGTTGGTGGGTTCTTGACCTCCCCCAGGCGTTTTTCAATGCGCCGCCATTTTTCCACGAGGAGCCGGAGGTCGGTATCCAGCGACTTGGCATTCTTGTCCTCGGCGACGGTACGCACAATCAGGCCGAAGCCTTTTGGCAACAGACTGCGCGCGAGCGCGCGAAGGCGTCGGCGTTCTTTATACGAGACGATCTTCTTTGAAACCGCTACGTAGTCCGCCAGCGGGACGAGCACCAGGAAGCGTCCCGCAAGCGAGATGTCAGTGGAGACTCGGCTGCCTTTGGAGGAAATCGGCTCCTTGACAATCTTGACGAGGATCTTCTGGTCTTTCTTGAGGTCTTCGGGACGGAACCCGCGTTCCTCCTTGTCGCCTCGACCCTGGCGTCCGCTGCGGCCGCCTGACTTCGACCCGGCGCGGCGAGCTTCTTCCGCATGGTCTTCGTCGTCATCCATGCTCACCTGCCCACCCGATGGTCCGCGCGGTCTGCGTCGACGACCCGGAGCTTTGAGATCGACCTTGCCGACATCGGGCTGGTCCATCTCAAGCAGGCTGATCATATCCCCGACGTTGTCGGCGATATCAGAGAAATGGAGGAAGGCGTCGGACGGCTGTCCTATGTCGACAAACGCCGCCTGGATGCTCGGCATGATGCGCCGCACCCTGCCGAGGTAGATGTCGCCGAGGGTCCGTTCATTGTTTGGATCCTCGAAGTACATTTCCGCGAGTTCGCCGTTCTCGACGATCGCGATGCGCGTCTGGTCCTTTCGCGCGTTGATAATAATTTCCTTGCCCATAAAAGCGGTTGTAGGGCGTCATTCCAGTCGGGTACGTGCCGCGGCCGCGCATCGATCGCAGGCCATTTCGTCAGCATCGACGAGGTCGGAGTTTCGTACGACGTGGATTTCGCCGTCTTACTAAAAAATGAAGCCACCACGCACGCGAGTCCGCCGACGGTCGTGAAGACCTGAAGGTTCACGGCGGGTGCGATATTCACGTATGCACAGGTCACAAGCTGTCAGTGCGTGCGGGGGGTTCGTTGGCGTCCGGCCGGAGCGACCGGAGATACAAGCTGAGACTGTTTGTCTGAGGCCTAACTGTCAACGGTGCGAAGCAGTGATGTCAGGCATTGGTGGCAGAGCCGGGGCTCAAGCCGCCCGGGTAGTGGGAATGGAACCCGATTGCAGGACCTGCTGCAGAATCCGTAGAGATCGGCCGCAAAGTACGGAGGAGCCCTACCCGGAACAACATCGGGCATCCCCTGTGCCTTATTCGTCGGGTGAGGCCGAAATGATCCCCCTCTGCTATATTCGTCCTTCGCTCGGTCGTGTAAAGCGGGGCCGACAGAACCGCCCGAAATTCGCGAATTAGCCCAACACGCTCCATGTCGTCTGCCAAGCGTGGCCAATCTCCCGGTCGGGGCCTCGAAGGCGTGGTCGCGCTGGAATCGGCGATATCCGCTATCGACGGTACTGCGGGCGAACTGCTGTACGCGGGCTACGACATCCGCGATTTGGCGCGCGAGTGTTCTTTTGAGGAGGTAGCGTTTCTGTTGTGGCACAACAGGCTGCCGGGGCCCGCGGAACTAGACGACCTGCGGCGTCAGCTCCAGAAAGACAGGATGCTCCCTCCGGAAGTGATGGACTTCCTGCTCGATCTCGATCCGGGGGCGAATGCCATGGCCGCTCTCCGGACCGCAGTCTCGCTGCTTGGCGTTTGCGATGAAGAAGGCGAGACCATGTCGCGGGAGGCTAATCTGTCCAAGGCGATACGGCTGACGGCGCGGATGCCGACGGTAATCGCCGCTTTTGACCGCATCCGAAGGGGCAAGAAGGCCGTTGCCCCTCTCGATTCCGGGTCCCTCGCGGGCAACTTCCTGTACATGCTCAACAACCGACCGCCGTCGGCCGTTGCCGAAAGGACCTTCGATGCGTGCCTCACGCTGCACGCCGAGCATGGGCTGAACGCCTCAACTTTCACCGCCCGCGTAATCGCCGCGACACTATCGGATATCTACTCGGCCATCTCCGGGGCAATCGGTGCCCTAAAGGGCCCTCTCCACGGCGGCGCGAATATGGAAGTGATGCGCACGCTGCTCGAGGTCGATAGTGGGGATGTAGATCCGGCAAAGTTCGTTCGGGAGAAGCTGGCGCGCCGCGAGCGCGTGATGGGTTTCGGGCATCGCGTCTACCGAACGCTCGATCCCCGCGCCGCAATTCTGAGGGAGATGTCAGACGGGCTGAGCGCCGAGGGAGACAGCCGCAAGTGGTTCGATATCAGTCTGGTAATGATGGAGACCATGGAACGGGAGAAGGGCCTCTATCCGAACGTTGACTTCTTCTCTGCGTCGGTCTATCACACGCTCGGAATCGCCATGGACCTCTACACTCCGATCTTCGCGATGTCGAGAGTGACGGGCTGGACCGCCCACGTTCTAGAGCAGTGGGCCGACAACAGATTGATCAGACCACGAGCGGCATATTCGGGGCCGAGACGCCGACGCGTTCCGCCGATTCGCACGCGTCGAAGCTGACGTCGCCGAATGTCGCAGTGCTGGTCCCGCGTGTCGACAAGTGCGGATCTTTTTTGTTGTGGGGCGTGATATATTGGCGTGTTTCGCAGACACTATGTGGTGCGCGGTATCGGCATCGTCTCGCCAAGCATCGCGTCGATCAGAACGGTGACCGCCCTACAATCTGTGAAACAAGTTGTCATCCAGCACGAATCCAATATTCTGAATGGCCGACAAGAGGGTTGATCTAAAGTCCTTCTCCGGCTCACAGGTCGGCAAGAAAATTCTCACTGGCATCACAGGTCTCGGACTGACGCTGTTTGTATTGATGCACATGGTGGGGAACCTGTCGTTCTTCAGTCCAGACGAACAGGCCTATAACGCGTACGCGCACAAGCTCATGTCACTGGGCCCACTGCTGTGGGCCGTGGAAATCGGATTGCTGGCCTTCGTGCTGGTGCACATCGTGCTGGGAGTCCGGATATACCTCGGCAAGCGGGCAGCCCGGCCGGTGGACTACCAGACCTATCGAACAGTTGGTGGTGCGAGCAAGCAGTCTGTTGCCTCGCGCACAATGATCTGGACGGGAGTCATTCTCGGTGTATTCCTCGTCTTCCACATTCTCTCATTCAAGTACGGGCCTGGCGTCGACGACGGCTACGTCACGACGTTGAACGGTGAGGAGGTGCGCGACCTGCGCCGCTTGATGGTAGAGAAATTCCAGGAGCCGCTCTATGCGTTCGGGTATCCGATCGTGATGCTGCTACTTGGTTTTCACTTGCGTCATGGCATCTGGAGCGCCTTGCAGTCGCTCGGCGCCGTGAAGCCTGCCTGGTCACCGGTGATCTATTCGGTCGCTGCGGTAATTGGAGCGTTGATCGCAATCGGATTTCTCGTGTTGCCGCTCTGGATCTTTTTCGGCGGAGGTGCCTGAATGTCTTTAGATGCGAAAGTCCCGGCTGGTCCGATTGCAGACAAGTGGGACAACTACAAGAACACGACGCGCCTGGTCAATCCGGCAAACAAGCGTAAGTACACCGTCATCGTCGTTGGCACCGGGCTTGCCGGTGGATCGGCGGCCGCGACACTTGGCGAACTCGGCTACAACGTCAAGGCGTTCACTATTCTGGACTCGCCGCGTCGGGCGCACTCGATCGCGGCGCAGGGAGGGATAAACGCCGCCAAGAACTACCCGAACGATGGAGACTCGATTTGGCGTCTCTTCTACGATACCGTCAAGGGAGGCGACTATCGCTCCCGGGAGGCCAACGTCTACCGCCTGGCGCAAATCTCCAATACCATAATTGACCAGTGTGTCGCTCAGGGCGTCCCGTTTGCGCGCGAGTACGGCGGACTCCTGGACAACCGATCGTTTGGTGGTGCACAGGTCTCGAGAACGTTCTACGCGCGCGGCCAGACGGGACAGCAGCTTCTCCTTGGAGCCTACCAGGCAATGTCTCGCCAGATAGAGGCCGGCCAGGTCGAGATGTTCTCGCGTCGCGAGATGCTCGACCTCGTGATCGAGGATGGTCGGGCGACGGGCATCGTCGCGAGAAACCTTGTTGACGGAAAGATCGAGCGACACTCGGCTGACGCAGTACTGTTGTGTACCGGCGGATACGGCAACGTGTACTACCTGTCGACGAACGCTAAGAACTCCAACGTCACGGCTGCGTGGCGGTGCTACAAGCGTGGGGCATATTTCGCAAATCCGTGCTTCACCCAGATCCACCCGACGTGTATCCCGGTCTCGGGAGACTATCAGTCCAAGCTGACGCTGATGAGCGAAAGCTTGCGAAATGACGGTCGCGTGTGGGTGCCCAAGAACGCAGGCGACACACGTCGACCGCAGGACATTCCGGAGGACGAGCGGGATTACTACCTGGAGCGTCGGTATCCGAGTTTTGGCAACCTCGTCCCGCGCGACGTTGCTTCCCGCGCGGCGAAGAAAGAGACCGACGCTGGTCGCGGCGTCGGCGAAACGCAGCTCGCCGTCTATCTCGATTTCGCCGACTCGATCAACCGCCTTGGGAGAGATACCATCGAGGCTCGCTACGGCAACCTCTTCGAGATGTATCAGCGCATCACGGACGAAAATCCGTATGAGGTGCCCATGCGCATATTCCCGGCTGTCCACTACACCATGGGCGGACTCTGGGTAGACTATGAGTTGCAGAGCACGGTGCCCGGTCTGTTTGTACTGGGCGAGGCAAACTATTCTGATCACGGCGCCAACCGCCTTGGTGCAAGCGCGCTCATGCAGGGGCTCGCTGACGGCTACTTTGTCATCCCGTACACGCTCGGCAATTACCTGGCCGGGATTACGCCCGGAACGGCAGGTGACGTTTCAGGTGAAGCCTTCAGAAGCGCCGAGGAAGAGGCGACCGATCGCATCCAGAAGCTCCTGAATGTAAACGGCTCGCGTACGATCATGGACTTCCACCGCAGCCTGGGCAAGCTCGTCTGGGATCACATCGGTATGGCCCGCAATGCAGACGGACTGCGATTGGCGATGGATGAGATCCGGGATCTGCGCGAGCAGTTCTGGCAGGATGTACGCGTGCCGGGCGAGAACAGTACCTATAACAAGAGCCTCGAGTTTGCCGGCCGGGTTGCCGACTTCCTTGAGCTCGGCGAACTGATGGCACGCGATGCCCTGGAACGCGAAGAGTCCTGCGGTGGCCACTTCCGCGAAGAGTACACGTCGCCTGAGGGCGAAGCGATGCGTCGTGACGACGAGTTTGCCTATTCGGCGGCCTGGGAGTTCAATGGGACCCCGCGGGATGCCGGACTCCACAAAGAGCAGCTTGAGTTTGAGAACGTTAAGCTGACAACGCGCAGCTACAAGTAATCCGTAATCGGAATCGAGTATGTCCAAGTTGATGACAATTCACCTTAAGGTCTGGCGCCAGGCAAGTGCGACCGCCGAGGGTCGGTTTGCGGATTACACCGTGCCGAATGTGAATCCACACATGTCGTTCCTCGAGATGTTGGACGTACTGAACGAGAACCTGACACTGAGCGGTGAGGACCCAGTCGAGTTCGATCACGATTGCCGTGAGGGTATCTGCGGTTCGTGCGGAATAATGATCAACGGGCAGGCCCACGGGCCAAATGCGCGCACGGCGACGTGTCAGCTCCACATGCGCGACTACAGCGACGGTGATACGATCGTAATCGAGCCCTGGCGGGCAAAGGCTTTCCCTGTCATTCGAGATCTGGTTGTAGATCGCGCACCGTTCGATCGGATCATGTCGGCTGGCGGTTACGTGAGTGTCAACTCCGGCGCCGCGCCGGACGCAAACGCGATTCCGGTGCCCAAGAATAGCGTCGACGAGGCGTTCGACTACGCCGCCTGCATTGGCTGCGGAGCGTGTGTCGCCGCGTGCCCGAACTCCTCGGCTTCCCTGTTTACGGGCGCCAAGGTTTCCCATCTCGCTCTGCTACCGCAGGGCTCTCCCGAGCGGAAAGAGCGCGTTACCGCAATGGTCACGCAGATGGCGGAAGAAGGCTTCGGCGACTGCTCGAACCACGCCGAGTGTGAGGCCGTCTGCCCCAAAGGCATCTCGATCACTGCCATCGCGCTGATGCGAAGGGAGTACGTGAAGGCGGCGTTCGGCCGGCAATGAATGAGGAGGTTGAAGGTTGAAGGGTGAGGGTTGAAGGCTGAAGGTTGAGGGTGAGCGCAGGAGGATTGAAGGGTGAAGTGTGGGGAGTGGGGTTTTGGCTTCGACCGTGGCGTGCGAAGCCTGCTGTCCGGGAAAAGGAGTTGGGACCTGTGGAACCAGGAAAAGTACCGGTGAACAGGAACCCCCTTAAGAAATCGCGTACTCGCCCCTCACCCCTCACCCCTCACCCCTCACCCCTCCTAAAGCCCGCCTGCTGACGGTCGATCCCTAGGGTCAGTAATGTTGTGTCTGCCCGCACCCTGTTTCGGGGCGTGCAGCGAAGTATTCGACCCTGTTAGTTTTCGGTCCCGTCCGCCATGTCTTATTTCCCCGCGGTGTTGGGGCGCTCGGCAATCTTCTGCCTGATCGCGCTGCTCACCGTTTCCGTTGCGAACCCGTCCGCCAGCCTGGCGCAGGAAACCGCAGACCTCTCGCTCTCCATCGATGTCGCCACCACGAAGGTGTCAGTCGGCGACACGATCCGAATTACCATTCGCGTCCACAACGCGGGCCCGGATGAGGCCGAGGACGTCCGCGTTGACGCGAAAAGCAAAGGACTACAACTGCTTCGCGGCGATGAGGACGAAGGTGATGTGAAAGTGAATCGTCAGTCCGTGAAATGGGACGATATGGAAATCGACGAGGACGAATACGCAACTCTCGTGATTACCGCGGTCGTCCTCCAGCTTCCGGCGGCGATCGCGGCCGAAGTCAAGAAGTCGGATGCGCGCGACCCCGATTCGCGCCCCGGAAAAGGGACCGCTGAGGATGACAACGACACCGTCGTGTTCTCGGACGCCGGCACCAGCGGCGGTTCAGATGGTGGCCTGGAGTCGAATGGCTCGCTCTCGCAGAAACTGGCGCAGGTGCTATACCAGCGCAGACTGGCCGACGCCGCACTCGCAGACGCCGGAGTTGCGAAACGTCCGGCGCTGTTCCAGCGCCCGGAGATCGTTCAAGGCGCATTCAAGTCCGGTAACCTGCTTCCAGACCTACGCAGCTTCATTCCTGAAACCGGTCCCCAGAGCTTGCCGGCGCGGGAAGTATCTCCTGCCGACCTGCTGCCCGTCACGAACGCGATCGATCTCGCTGCTGTTGATTACGTGCAGCCAGACGGTCGGCGGTCAGGCGTCGTCTTCGCCGCGGCGACTGAGAGTGGCGAAGTCTACGAACACACAAAGGCGGTCTGCGACCGACTGAGGGGCGCCAAGCTGGAGGCCATTGACATCATCCAGCTGAACGGAACGGACTTCGTTGTGTCCCAGCTAATGCAGGAGGACGGCACAGTCGACTACGCACTCAGTTTCGTGGTCTATGAACGCGGCGACTCCCTCGAAATCGATAGCCGATTCCTGTTGGGCGACTACGATCCGCCGAACACTGCAGCGCCTGTCTACAACTATCAGGTGTGGTCCGAAACGGAGGAGGACATGCGACTGATCGCTGGTCAGATGCTGGATGAACTGGCGCAGGTTGCCCCACTATCCTTTGCGACGGCGTCGCGGGCGATAGCAATCCCCGATGTCTATGTGCGCACGGGCTACTATAGAGAGGGCGAGTTGGTGTTGGAGGTCGTGAATCGCGCCGGCGCGACACAGCTGAGCCTCGACAGCGGAACCAAGGCGGTTGTCGAGGGTGGCGAGCGCACCGCCTTCGCAGAGACGGCGCTCCTTAGCGAACAGTCGGAGGATGACCCATACGAGTCTGAGGTACGCATTGCTCTTGGCCCCGTCTTCGACGCCGACTTTGCCGTAACCTCCGATTCGTCTGATGCACCCGACCTGCTCTATCTCGCTGACGGCTCCTGGAGTTGGGCGGTGGACCAGGACGCGGCGGTCGACGAGTTTGCAATTCGACCCGCTCGGCTGTCTGAGCTTGGTGATGTCGGTACGTTTGCGGTCGAGCGTGGCGGGCACCTGTCGGGCGAGATCGCGGAGTGGGCGACCCTCTTTCGGTACCTGCGCCCAAGCGGCGCGCCGGTAGATCTGACCGGCTACGCGTACCTGGAGTTTGTCGCGTCGGGCGAGGCTCCCATCCGCGTTCAGGTAGAGAAGGCTAGCCGCGTTGGCAGAAGTCAATATGGAAAGGTTATCGCGCTGACGCCGGAGCCGCGCACGTACCGCGTGTGGTTCGACGAGCTGACGACGAGCAACGGTGTGGGCGGATTTACACCGGACGACGTCGTGTTGCTATCGTTCAACACCGCCAATCTGCCGTCGCCCGACGGCGTGGCCGTCGCGATGGCGCCTTTTCGGATGGACGTCGAGGCGGTTAGATTCCGCGGTGCGGAAACCGACCTCGCGTCGAGTCGCCCGTCGGGTCCGGTGCTTTACCAAAGCTATCCGAATCCTGCCGATGTGGAGACCCGCATTCGTTTCGATCTGCCTGAGCCGGGTGTCGTGCGCGTGGGCGTATTTGACGTCCTCGGAAGGGCCGTGGCGAGGATCTCGGATGGGTGGCACGCGTCGGGTCCGCACTCGATGACGCTAGACACGTCCGGTCTTGCTACAGGGATGTACTTCGTTTGGCTAGAGTCGGATGCCGGCTTCCAGACCCGCGGCCTGGTGGTGAGATAACGATGTCCGAGTTTCCGCAGATCGTCGAGAAAGCAGCTGAACTCAAGGCGCTGGCTGCACGCGAATCACACTGGAAGCGCCGGAAGCCAATCGAGGCACTGCTTCTCATCGTCGATCGTGGCGCCGAGACGAGAGAAGAGGTCGCCGCGGCGATGGATGTTTCGCCTGGCACCGTCGACAGATGGCTCGCACGCTATGCCGAGTCGGGCATCCTGGCGTTTGCGGAACCAGGCGCTGAAAACCCGGAGGCCGCCCCAGTTTCGTCGGATGCGAACTCGGATGCTGAACCAAATCTGAGCGACGTAATTGCGCAGCTTGACGCCATGCGCGCGCTGCTTGCGTCTGCTGGAACCGACCACGAGCCGGCCTCCCGAGACTCACCCACCCACCAGCTCGTGCCCGTGGCGGTGCATGAGCGCCGGCAGGACGAGAAGCGAGTGATCCTGCTCGGAGAGGCGGACGATCTTGTGGCGAGCATCATCGAGGCACGCTTGGAAAAGGACGGATCCACGGTGCAGCGCGCCACCGACGGCGTGCAGTTTGCCGCGATGGCCGAGGAGCTCAACGCAGACCTGTTCCTGATCGACACAAGACTATCCGGACTTGATGGATATCAGATCTCGAGGTGGTTGCGGGAGGAGCCAAGGTTCCAATCGCGTCCCATCGTCATGCTCGGGTGGCCGGGCAAGGAAACCGATGTCGTCGACGCGTTTGCCGCCGGTGCAGACGACTACATCCTCAAGCCCTTTTCACCCGTTGACCTTGGTGCCCGAGTTGGACGACTGCTCAGGCCGGCTCGGAGAGCGGCATGAGCCAGGCCGACGCACTCCTCGAAGTGCTGATAGTCGCCATTGCGGGGTCGCTTGCTGCCGCGGTGCTGGCTGCTGCAGCCGCAATGACACTGCGGCTCCGACATCTGTTTCACGAGCACCGCGAACGTCAACTGAAGTCGGTTTGGATACCGCGCCTGCTGTCCCTTGTCGTTGACGACAATGCGATCCGATGTGACGCTGAGGTTGGTGTGTTCAGCCGCGAGATACGTGTGCTGAGCCAAACGCGTCAACGCGCGCTGCTGGAGCTAATCGTCAGATTCGCGTTTGTCGTTCGCGGCACAGCGCGAACTCGTTTGTGCCGACTTGCCGAGCCGGCGCTCCCAGCGGCCCGTGCACTGCTGGGTCGCCGCGATCCGGCCATGCGGGCCCTCGGAGTCCATATTGTCGGGCGACTTGGCCTCGATCGAAATGAGAAATCGGTCTTGCGGGCGCTCGACGACGATGCCCCGCTTGTACGCAAAACGGCCGCGCGAGCGCTGGCCCGAGCAGGGCGAACCGACTACGTTGAGCCGATTCTCGAGACGGCAGCCAACCTCGAAGACTGGGACACGTCTGAGGTTGTTTCAGTTCTGCAGGACATCGGTCCGGCGGCGCAGCCCATCCTCAGGCGTGCCTTTTCGGATCCGGAGCGGCGACCGGCTGCGCGCGCAATCTGTGCAGAAGCACTCCGGTGGCTGAATGATCTGACCGCAGCGGAGCCCGCGACGGAGATCCTACTTCGGGAGAACGACCGTGAGTTGCTGGCAGCATCGCTGCGGCTGCTCCGTCGGGTGGGCGGCGCCGAGCACGCGCCGGCCGTGAGGAGATTGTGCACCAGTCACGACCCCGTTATTCGGTTGAACGCCGTCGCGACGTTGGCGGCGACATCGGGCTTGCCTGAGTCGCCAGATGCCGATCTGATCGGCGTGGCGCTGGCCGATCCATCCAGCTGGGTCGCCATACGCGCCGCGCGGGGTCTGCGAGAGATCGGCTGCTCAACACATCTGCGCCGCGTACTGACAGTGGGGCATCCGCGGGCAAGCCTCGTGCGAGACGTCTGGCCCGAACTCGGGACGAGTACAACCCGGGAGGCCGCGTGATGCAAGAGTTTCTTGAGGCGGCCAATTTCGGATTTCTCATCTACTTCGGTACGCTCAACGTGAGCTACCTGGCGATGACCTTCATCGCGATCCGGATGCTTGTCTCGCACGCTCGGCGTCAGCGCAGTTTTCAGGTGCACGAACTGATCGCGCGCGAAAGCGCCCCGCCAATTTCGATCATCGCTCCGATGTACAACGAGGAGGCCACGTGCCTTCCGGCAGTTCAGTCATTGCTTGCGTTGTCGTACCCGCACTACGAAGTCATCATGGTCAACGATGGCTCAACGGATGGTACGCTCGACAATGTGGTCGCCGCGTTCGAAATGGAGCAGACGGCGCGATACCCCACCGCGACGATCCCGTGTGCAGAAATCCGCGGCATCTACCGGAGCCGGCAGCATCACAACCTCTGGCTGATCGACAAGGAGAATGGCGGGAAGTCTGACGCCCTGAATGCCGGAATCAACTACTGCACCAAACCCCTCTTCTGCGCCATCGACGCAGACACCCTCCTCGATCCAGACGCGCTGCTGCGTATTGTCCGCCCGTTTATCGAAGACAGCTCGACCGTCGCAGCAGGAGGCATAATCCGGATTGTTAACGACTGCCCGATCCACCGGGGTCGCGTGGCAGAGGTGAAGATGCCCCAGAACAGATTGGCGCGATATCAGGTCCTGGAGTATCTCAGGGCGTTTCTCGCGGGACGAGTAGGATGGGACGCCGTCGGGATGGTGCTGATCATTTCAGGTGCGTTTGGTCTCTTCAAGCGGTCCATGGTCGTGGAAGTTGGCGGCTACGCCACTGACACCGTTGGCGAAGACATGGACCTCGTCGTGCGCCTGCACCGGCACTGTCGGGAAAAAGGTTTGAGGTACGCGGTGCGCTTCATCGGTGACCCGGTTGCGTGGACCGAGTGCCCGGAGTCAATGCGGATTCTGAGTCGACAACGTGATCGGTGGCAGCGTGGATTGGCGCAAGTGCTCACGCGTCACCGCAAGATGCTGTTCAACCCTCGCTACGGCCGGGTGGGAATGGTCGCCTATCCGTACTTCTTCTTCCTTGAGATGGTGGGGCCGGCCGTGGAGGTTTCTGGGTACCTCTTCTTCCTCCTGGCGCTGATTACCGGAAGCATATCAACAACCCACGCTGTCGCATTCTTCATGGTCGCGGTGGTGCTGGGAGTTGTATTGTCGGTGCTGTCCGTTGTGCTGGAAGAGATCTCGTTTCGCCGATACAACAAGGTTACCGACTTGTTGCGACTGTTCTGGTTGGCCGTCGAAGAGAACTTCGGCTACCGCCAACTGCATACCTGGTGGCGCCTCAAAGGGCTGATTTCGCACTTGCGCGGTCGCATGGAGTGGGGTGACATGAAGCGCAAAGGCTTTGCGGTTCAGGAGGTAACGTGAAATGCGATCGTTGCTGCTTGCTGTCCTTCTCGTCGCCTCGGCTGGTCGCGTAGTCGCGCAACATGCGCCAGTCGACTCAACGCTCCGCGTGACGCCACACAAGACCCTTGGCGACCGATTAGGATTCGCCATTCAGCGGACGGGCGAGTCGTTCAAGTCTGACCGGGCGCCCTGGCGGGAGTACCTGGTATCTGTGCGGATGAACGCATCCGCAATCGCCGCTGACCGTGCCCCGAGGCAGGCCTACGAACGCATTGCCCGGCAACGCACGGTCATCTCGTTTGAGGCCGGCCGGGCTGAACGGTTCGGCCAGACCCAGGGTTTTGGCGGTTTCGACTTCTATCGGAGCGTCACCGGCATGGCCTTTGTCAATCTGAGATTGCGGTTTGCCCCGCACGCACAGGTCATTCCGGAATTTGACGTTCTGGCTGACATCACAACGGGCTTGGCCGGGGGGTGGGAGGCATCCGGAGGGTATCGGCTCATGCGATACGACGAGAGCAGCGTCGGCATCTTCGGTGTCGCCGCAGGCAGATACCGGGGCGCGTGGTATCTACGCACGCGCTTTTCCTTGATTCCGGTCGCAGGCTCTGTGGGTACCGCCGTGGTCATCTCGGCCAGGCGATATGCCGGCGTACGCGGCGACTTTGCAGAACTGATCGTGACCAGCGGCCGGGAAGTGGTAACCGGCGTCGGGGACGTCGTCCTTGATGTGCGGCAATCCGTGACTGTCCAGCTCCGCGCGCAATACGCCTTGGGCAGGCATATTGGTCTCGAGATCGCGACAAGTCACACGCGCGACGCCAACCTCACGCGGTGGGGGCTGCGCGGTGGCCTGACGACGAAGTTCTGAGAGTTGCCGGCGAGTCAGTCAGACCGCTTCACCGTCAACTTCTGACCGGCGAAGATGCGACTGCCCTTGATGCCGTTCCAGGAGCGCAGTTGCGACACGCTCACGCTGTAGCGAGAGGCGATGCGGCTCAATGTATCTCCGCGCCTGACGGTGTGGAAAACCTGCTTTGGTGTCTTCCCGGGAGCGGGGTAGATCGTCAACCGCTGTCCGACGCGGATGCGTGAAGACCGGAGGTTGTTCCAGCTTCTGATGCGAGACTGGGAGACGCCGTACTTCTCACCGATTTCGCTGAGTGTGTCCCCGCGCCGCACCACATGAACGATACTGTTGCCCGACTGGGAAGAGCTTCGGTTTGTGCTCGAAGTCGATACAGTCTTAACCGGGATCGGAAGCTCTGACGGCGTGGCTGCAAGAATCGGGCGCAGGTTACGGCGTCCGAAGTGCACCAGTTCGCCGGCCTCGTCGACAGACGCCTCGGGTGACGGTCCCGAGTACTCCGCGACGGGCACCGCGAGTCGCTGACCAATGCGAATGGTATTGCTTCTAAGCGAATTCTGCGATTTCACCTGCGAAACGCTCGTCCCATACTTGCTTGCTATGGCACTCAGGGTCTCGCCGCGTGAGACAACGTGTTCGGTCGCCGGCTGTCGGTCTGACTCGGGCAGGGCGGCGTAGTTCGTCTCAAACCGATCGTACGTACCGGCGGGAATCCGAATCCAGTACGGGCCGGTGGAGGG
>JANQRN010000196.1 GCA_028284545.1 Rhodothermales bacterium
AGCGCGGCTACAAAGCGCTCTAAGTCAAACGAACCACGCGGTCCACTGGAGACCGACTCCGATTGCGTACCTATCCGGCCGGCCTCACGATTCGGCAAGCTACGGCGACCCTCGAGGTCTCCGTCGGGAGGAACGGTGGGGTTCTCTGATCCAACCTCTTCAACGAACACCACACTGTTCTTGCGCGACAGAGTGGCCGGGGCCGGGGTTACGACGAAACGGGCTCGAACGAGTCCGCCATCTGAGCGGCGAAGCACAAGGTGATGCGACTCGCCAAACCTGTCCAGTGCCCCAACGATGCGCTCTCTTACATCGCCCTGATCAGGGTGATCGACGAGATCGAAGTACAGCATCCCGATAAGGTCCTCTTCGGCATACCCGATCATGTCTTCGAACACCGAATTGGAACGCACGATCGCACCGTGTTCGTCAAGGACTGCGATCCCAACGTGGGCGTCCCCAAAGAACGCCGCAAATACGTGATCAGACAGAACTGACTGTTGGCTCAACTTCCGCATGGAGCGTACTCGGAAGAAAGCGATCGCCGCGGCGCCGATCAGCACACAGACGACCGCGCCGACTACCAGCGGCAGTACAAGCGTCGAAGGGCCTTCAAACGCCTCCTGAAACCGGAGCGCGGGGTTTGCAGCGAATAGTCCTAATGTGGCGGGCACCATGGGAAGGCGGGCGAAAATATCCGGAGTACGACGTTCCCGAGGTATCGACGCCCATTTGGGGTGCCTAAAGAGGCTTTTTTCGGATTTAGCGCATGAACTTGATCAAGGCCCTTCCCAATTCCGCGTTGTCATGGTTGCCTTCCAGGTGATCGCTGCCCGGCCCAAAGGCAAATAGCGGCACGTCGACCGCCGTATGCCCTCCCGTTGTCCATCCAACGAGCGCCCGCCTCGAGACGAGCTCAGACAGGGCCGCGGATCGTTGCCAGGGCGACCCACCAACGCCCTCAACTTCTTCGTCGCTCAAGTCGGTGATGCCGGTGAGGCGAGACACGACCTCACGAACGTCACCGCCGGCGTCGAGCGCCTTGAAAACGGAGTCGGAGGAGGCCCGCAGTCGACCAGCAACTTCGGGACGCCACTCATAAATACTGCGACCGTCGAGCTTCCTGCCCAGGGTCAAGCCGCCGGTTTCATGATCAGACACCGAGACAACAAGCGTCTGGCCGTCTTCCCGGGCGAATCGGAGTCCTTCTGAGACGGCGGCGTCGTAGGCGAGAATGTCGTGCAAATGGCCGCCGAGATCATTCCCGTGCCCGGCGTGGTCAATCCGGCTGCCCTCTACCATCAGGAAGAAGCCGTCTTCGTCGGCTGACAGGAGTTCGATCGCCTTGGTGGTCATCTCGGCGAGACTCGGTACCGCGCGGGCACTTCGGTCGATCTCATATGGCAAGTGATCTGGAGTAAACAGTGCGATCAGCGGCAGGGCCTCCGCCCGATCAAACCCACCGCGCGTCGTCACGATCTCGACGCCGACGCCTGCAGCCTCATTTAGCAGGTTGCGACCATCCGTTCGCGACCCACCTTCATCCGTCGGTCGAAAGAACCGCGCGCCCCCACCCATCAGCAGATCGACGCCCGAGTCCAGGTACTGCGAAGCGATCTCCGACTCCATACTCCGCTGCGGAACGTGCGCCGCAAACGCCGCCGGTGTTGCATGCGTGATGCGGCTCGTTGCCACGAGGCCAGTCGACTTGCCAAGGTCCTCTGCCATCTCGAGGATGGATCGTTGAACCGTTGTATCCGGGCCCATACCGATCATCCCGTTGTTGGTTTTCACACCGCAGGCGTAGGCTGTAGCTGAGGACGCGGAGTCTGTGATCAGGCTGTTTGTGGCGAACGTGCGGACGCTTCCGACCTGAATGGCGTCGAGCGCCAGCGTCTGCTGCCCCCGCTGCGTTCGCACGAAGTCGCGCGCAAGTGTGAAGCTCGCGGGGCCGCACCCATCGGATATGAACAAAATGATGTTCAAAGGCACCTGTGTCGGTACCGCTGCCGGGGCCTCAGCGATGGAATCGGTCGGGCGTTCGACGCTCTGCGGTCCAACGGCGGGCGCGGGCGCTGAGGCGCAACCGAGGGAGAGGAGAATGACGGCGAAGGTCGGCGGCTGGACGAGGCTGCGAAGATCCATCAGGACAAGTTTTTTGCAGAATTTTGGTGCTTGGGCGCGGCACCTGCTCTAACTTTGTGCCGGCCCGTGGGGCATTTCGGCGATACTCATACTACGACGCCGCGTTGCCGTTCGGGAGACCCACCGACGATACTCACACAGGACTAACGTCTCAGGATAACCCGCTCTTCAAATGAAAGTAACAGTTGTCGGCGCAGGAAATGTTGGCGCTACGGTAGCAGAATGCGTTGCACGCAAGGATATGGTCAAGGAGGTCGTACTGATCGACATCGTTGAGGGACTCCCGCAAGGCAAGGCCTTGGACATGCAGGAATCTGCCCCAATCCACCTGTTCGATACGCGCGTCAAAGGCACCAACGACTATGCCGACACTGCGGGCACCGACATATGCGTCATAACGGCGGGCCTTCCGCGAAAGCCCGGAATGAGTCGTGATGACCTGCTGGCGAAGAACGCCAGCATTGTGAAATCCGTGACCGAACAATTCGCGGTCGGATCTCCCAATGCCATCATCATCATTGTGTCCAATCCGCTCGACGTGATGACGTACGTCTCCTACATCACGAGCGGCTTCCCGAGCGAACGCGTGATGGGAATGGCAGGGGTCCTCGACACTGCGCGATACCGCGCGTTCCTCTCGATGGAACTCGGCGTCTCGGTGAAGGACATCCAGGCGCTGCTCATGGGCGGTCATGGCGACACCATGGTGCCGCTCCCCCGCTACACGACCATCGGCGGCGTCCCGGTTACCGAGTTGCTGGACCGTGAACGGATTGGCGCGATCGTGGACCGGACAAAGACCGGCGGCGGCGAAATCGTGAAGCTGATGGGCACGTCGGCGTGGTATGCGCCCGGCGCGGCAGCCGCCGAAATGGTCGAGGCTATCGTAAAGGACTCGGGCCGTGTACTTCCAGCGGCCGCCTGGCTGTCTGGTCAGTACGGCCTTGACGGCCTGTTTATCGGTGCCCCGGTACGGCTCGGCGCCGGAGGCATCCAGGAGGTTGTCGAAGTAGAGCTCACGGCGGACGAAAAAGCGCTACTCGACGAGTCAGCCCAACACGTGCGCGCGAACCTGGCATCGCTCGAGCGGTTACAGAGAGCCTAACACGCAATCCCCGGTTCGGTATGACGCGTCCAGTTGGAGTGGGCCTCGCGACAATACTGTTGTCGCTTGGCCTCTTCGCATGTTCCTCTGACCCCGAGTTGATTATCGGTACCCTTGAGGTAACCGATCTGACGGCCGGGTCGGGCCCGGCGGCCGCGCTCGACGACAGCATCCGAGTCTACTACGTACTGACGCGGACCGATGACGATCGGGTTTGCGACAGTCGGATTCCAAGTTCAGGTCCGCCCCTTCCGATGCGCCTTCGCATTGCGATTCCCGACAGCGTTGGTGGACAGATCGAAGGGTTTGCTCGCGGTATTGTAGGAGCCCAGGAAGGCGGTCGACGCCGAATCCTGGTTCCACCGAACCTTGGGTACGGACTGGATCCGCCGCAGCAGCAAACATGCATCCGGGAAAACGAGTTTCTCGAGTTCACCGTCGATCTGGTCGAAGTGGTTAAGCGCTGAGCCGATGCACGATCACGGACATCACGGCGACCGCGACACGCACACCGTGCGGCTGGTGTTCTCGATCATTCTGAACCTCCTTTCTGACGCGCTTCCCAACTTCACCGATACCTCGTCGCTCGCCGTAAGCCTGTGGGCCCGCAAGCTGGCGAATCGATCTCCCAACGCAGACATGACGTGACCGCGCTTGATGGCGGGCCGTGCAATCACAGGCACCACACACACCCGAAAGAAAGCCATGCCGTTTATCCTGGCACTTGACCAGGGCACGACCTCGTCTCGCGCAATCGTGTTCGATGAGCGCGGGGCGATCCACGGAGTTGCCCAGCAGGAATTCGAGCAGCACTTCCCGTTCCCCGGTCACGTCGAACACGACGCCGAAGAGATCTGGACCACGCAGTTGGCGACAGCACGTGCCGCGATCGTGCATGCCGGCATCTCGGCAGCGGAGATTGTTGCGCTTGGTATCACAAACCAGCGCGAGACTACGGTAGTCTGGGACCGTCGGACCGGAGAGCCGATATACCGTGCGATCGTTTGGCAGGACCGGCGGACGAGCGATATCTGCGAAACGCTCAAGAGAGAGGGTCTCGAACAGCTCTTCAGAAGCCGCACCGGATTGCTGCTGGATCCGTACTTCGCCGGGACGAAGGTGCGCTGGATTCTTGACAACGTCGACGGTGCACGGGCACTGGCGGAGGCGGGTCACCTCGCGTTTGGCACGATCGACTCGTGGCTGATCTGGAATCTGTCTGGTGGTGAGGCGCACGTGACCGATGTGAGCAACGCGTCCCGCACACTCATGCTCGACATCTCATCGTGCGACTGGGACCCTGAGTTGCTTGAGGCACTCGATGTGCCAGGCTCCGTACTTCCCTTTGTCCAGCCGAACAGCCACATCGTCGCCGAAACCTCGAAGCACCTTTTCGGTGTGTCGATTCCGATTGCCGGCGTCGCGGGTGATCAGCAGTCGGCACTGTTTGGCCAACAGTGCCTCAGTCCGGGAATGGCAAAAAACACGTACGGGACCGGTTGCTTTGCACTTGAGAACACGGGAAACCGAATCGTGCAATCGAAGAACCGGCTACTCAGCACGGTGGCCTGGCAGCTCGGAAGTGAGACGACGTATGCGCTCGAGGGAAGCGTGTTCATCGGCGGAGCGGTTGTACAGTGGCTACGCGACGGCCTCGGCATCATCAAAGAATCGTCCGACGTCGAGGCACTGGCGACTTCAGTCAAGGACAACGGTGGCGTTTACTTCGTACCGGCCTTCACCGGCCTCGGCGCTCCGCACTGGGACCCAGAAGCCCGCGGTACCATTGTGGGCCTCACGCGCGGCTCTTCGGCCGGCCATGTTGCGCGCGCTGCGCTAGAGTCGATCGCCTTCCAGACCCACGACGTGCTGGAGGCCATGGGCGCTGACTCGGGAAGCCTCACGGAAATCCGAGTGGACGGCGGCGCCGCCCAGAATGACTTCCTGATGCAGTTCCAGGCAGACGTCCTGGGCGTTCCCGTAATCCGCTCGGCGACAAAAGAAGCAACCGCCCTTGGCGCGGCTTTTATGGCGGGCCTCGCGACCGGAGTCTGGGAGAACACTGACGAACTGGGCGCGATCTGGCAGGCAGATCACGTATTTCAGCCTCACACGGATGTGTCGGAGCTACTCGAATCCTGGCGATTTGCCGTCACGCGGTCGAAAGAGTGGGCCTCCGTCTCGGGGTGACTTGACCGACCTCCGACGGGACCGCGATCTGCACCGCCTGCAGTGCGCGCCATCGGTAGGCGAACGGTAAACGTGGATCCGACTCCCTTTTCGCTGGTGACGTCGATCGACCCGCCGAGAAGCGCAACGAGCCGGTTGACGACTGTGAGTCCCAGGCCGCAGCCTTCGTACGCTCGCGTCTCGCCCGTAGACTCCTGCGTGAACGCCTCGAACAGCGACGGCATAAACGACTCATCAATTCCGACGCCGGTGTCTGAGACCGTAACGTGTACCTGCTGGTCGCGGCCGCTGAGTGCAACCGTGATCGTGCCCGCTTCAGTGAACTTCACCGCGTTACTCAACAGATTCGTCAGCACCTTGCGGATGAGCCCGGGGTCGATGTCGCCAACGAGGTCTGCATCCGAGGCCTCGACGATCAGCTTGAGACCCTTCTCCGCAGCCTGCTCTCGGAAACCTGCGATGACTTCCCGGATCACGGGTTCGACGGGCGCGGCAAACGTGTGCGACGAGACCGCTGCTGCCTCCAGTTCCGCCAGATCCACGATCGCGGTCAAGGAGTCGAGCAGCCTGTCAGCGGATTGCCGGATGTAGCCGAGGAACTCTTGCGATTGCTCATCAGCATCCGACGCGAGAATGTCGGAGAAACCGACAATACTCGAGATCGGAGTCCTGAATTCGTGGGTGAGGTTCGTGAGAAGCGAAGACTTCAGCTCTTCGGATTGCTGTGCCTTGTCACGGGCTTCGAGAAGTGACTGCTCGTACTTTCGACGCTCGGCCATAAAGGACCGAACCTGATCGGCCACTTTCTCCTCTAGTTGCTCGTTCAGCTCGCTAAGTTCTCGCGTGCGTTCCGCAACCTCGCGCTCGAGCACCAGCTGCCGTGCGCGCTCGACGTGCCGTATCCGCCTGATCGCAAGGCGGTGAACGCCGAAGGCAAGACCGACCAGGAGGAGAACCAGAATGGCCCAGAACATCGGCTGCTGGTAGAAATACGGTCTGAGGACGACCGGCAGCTCAATGATCTCGCCCCGCGTCTCGCCCTCCAGATGGCTAACGACAACGCGCAACTGGAGCCGGGACGTTCGCGGCGCCAGGTTCGTGTAGGTGATGCTCTGCCCCGACTTGATCTCGCTCCAACCCTGGTCCTGACCTGTCAGTCGGTACTCGATGCGAACGCGGTCGAGTCCCCTGAACGTCACGGCGGCGACATCCAGCTCAAGCTTGTTCTGACCAGGCTTGAGGTTCAGTCCTTCACTGAGATCATGCGGCACGCGCATCGGCTGCCCTTTGACCCGGATACCCTCAATCGCCAGGGTCGGCAACAGGATGTCGTCGCTTGGCATCTCAGGTTTGGTGCTGACCAGTCCCTTGATGCTCGGGAACCACAGGCGCCCGTCCGGCCCAAGACTTCCAGACGGCTGGACCCCGCCGTTGAACTCGACTGACCGAAGACCATCAACGGCCCCGAAGTTCAGCACACCGGGTGCCCGGTGTTGGCCAAACGCTCCGTCGCGGCGGAGCGCGAAGAGCCCCTTGTTTGACGTCATCCAGACGTGGTCGAGCTCGTCAAATACAATACTATATATAGTGTTTGTCGGCAGTCCCTCGGTTCGCGAAAGATGATGCCAGACGCTTGACTTGAGCACAAAAACGCCTTCCTGCACCGTCGCGACCCAAACTGCGCCATCCCGGTCTTCAGAGATGTCGACGACGGCAGTCTCCGGCACGTTTGCGACGGCCATGATCGAATCGCCGGCGATTGCGTACAGCCCACTGTCGTACGTACCGATCCAGAGGACGCCACTCCTGTCGCGATGGACCGCAGTGACGTAATTGCTCCCAAGCCCATCAGATGTGGTCGTAGTCTCGAAGCGCGTCCCATCGAATCGGGACAAGCCGCCGTCTGTGCCTATAAGCAGGGTCCCGTCGTCATCGACATGCAACGCGGCCACGGCACCTTCGGGCAGGCCGTCTTCGCTGGTGTAGGTTTGCACCACACGGCCGTCCCTTACGGCAGACAGTCCGCCGAAGAACGTACCGACCCATACGGTTCCATCAGATGTCTGGGCAAGGCTAGTGACGATGTCGTCGCCCAATCCATCGTTGGTCGTTAGCCTGAAGACCTCTCCATCGTTGAGCAGAACAACTCCGGCACCCTCTGTTCCAGCCCACACACCTTGATTAGTAGCAAGTACGGCCAATATCAAATCGGAGGGCAGTCCCTCAGGCTGTCCCCACGTCACAAACCGACTCTGTGCGAACTGAACGACGCCGCCGCCTTCCGTGCCTACCCAGACGCTTCCTTCAGCGTCTTCAAAGAGCGAAACGACGCGATCATGCGGAAGACCTGATGCTGTCGTGAAGCGTTTGTGATTGCCCCAGCCTGATAGAAGGAGACCCTCTCCATCCAGACCGAACCAGAGCCGCCCAAGCCGATCCTGTAGATAGGCCAGGGTACCACTGTTGGAATAGATGTCTACGCTGCCACGTGCCTCGACAACCACAGTTCGATCTCGCGAACTCACCCAGAGTCGATCGGTCGCATCGATGTAGGCGGCCCTCACACCCGCCCCGTCAAACCCGACGTCGATCCTTCGGTACTGCCCTTCGACGCCGATCTCGAAGAGCCCGAGACTGGTTGCGGCGTAAGCTCGGCCAGACTTGTCGGTTGTCGCGTCGAATACGATCGCCGAGTCCGGCAGCTCGACGCGGCGGCCCGATTGCCCGGCGCCATAGATCCAGAGGCCGTTGCCTGCGGCGCTGGCCCAAACCTGGTTTTTTGCGTCGACGTGCAGGTCAACCACCTGCGCACCGCTGCGCGAGAGTTCGTCGTCGACGGTTTCGAACTGCTTGCCGTGTCGCCGGACGATGCCCGCGCCATCAGTTCCGATCCACAGGTTGTTGAGCGAGTCTGTGGCGAGAGCACGAATCGACTGGCTTCGCTCGAATGCTCCGGTGTTCGCCGCGTCGAAGACGAAGAATTGTTCGCCATTGAATCGCGCCAATCCTTCCTCGGTCGCCATCCAGATGTACCCATCGTCAGTCTGGACGATTGACGAAACAGTGTTCTGAGGGAGACCGTCCTCGATCTGCCAGGTCCGGAGCATGAATTGCCCCGCCGCTAGGTCGGGTGCATTCTGCGCGGTCGCGACATTCGCCGACGGAACCTGGGCCTTCCCTGGCACTGCGAACACCGCAAGGAACACTCCAAGGAACACTTTAGTGGCGCTTTTTGCGAGGCTAGAGGTGATGGGCGTGAAATACGTTTGGTTCTTCGCGTAATCATCGGCCAAACGGTGAGTGACAAAAGGCTCAGCGAAGTCACAAGGTCGTTTTTGACGCAGGATTTTTCTGGACTGCAAGCTTAAAAAGGTCAGGCACTTAGCCGATCTTTACTGGACTATTGACATTTCGTGTCCGGTGGGCGCCCTGCAATTCTGGCGCCCGTCCGCGTACGCCCGCTCTGGGTGACACTTGCAAAGCACTATTCCGATCTGCGCGGACCGGGAGATAGACAATCTGTCTACGTTATGAACACCCAGTCAATCTGGCGTGGTGCAACCATGTTGGTGGTTGTGACCCTGCTACTTGTCGGTTGCACCGATTCTCTTGTAGAGACGCACGACGACCTCGAAGGCGAGTCAGCATTTGAGTCAACCAAGCTGCGAAACGCGCACCTCCTGGATCGTTCGGTCGTGGCGTACGACACCGCGGGAAAGCGGAAGAAGCGGAAGCGGAAGAAAGACTCGAAGGCAGACGATCAGAGCGCCCTGGATCAGCCGGTGAGCGACGACGCACCGTTGGACGACCCGACTCCTGAAGACCCGGCTCCTGAAGATCCTTCATCAGACGAGCCGTCATCAGGAGATGAGACTAGCGATGAAAAGGCGGCTGACGAAAACCGCACGCTGACCCTCGGGGATACGCCGGTCGAAGAGGCCTACGCACTGATCCTGGGTCTCGCTGATGGGGTCCTCGACGCGGACAAGCTGCTGCGCCGGTACAAGCTGCTACGACGCTATGAGTACACCGGAACCTTCTCTGGTCTGGCGGTGGACGTTGATGCAGCCCGCCTGGAGAGCGTCCTGAAAGAGATGCAGAACGACCCCGAAATCAAGTGGGTCGAGCCAGACATTTTCATGCGCCTGGAGGAACCGGGTGAGGTGAAATCGGGATTTGAGCAGAAACTGCCGTGGGGCATGGAGCGCATCGGCGCGACCGAGAGCTCGGCGGCATCGGGAGACGGCTCGGGCCGCGTAGAGGGCGTTCATTTCTTCGTCTTCGATTCCGGACTACATATGGTTGACCTCAACATGTGGTTTGACCGATTCGAGAACTTCTCTGGCGAGCAACACGCACACGACGTTTATGGGCATGGACAGCACATTGGGGCAACTGCGGCCGCACTCGACGACTACTGGGGAATCGTTGGCGTGGCGCCAGGGGTCAAGACGTGGAGCATGAAAGTGCTCGACGACAACGGCGAAACTGAAATCTCCAATGTAATCGCGGCGCTGGATCGCGTGCTTGAAATCCAGGAGGCCTACCCTGAGATACCGGCGGTGATCAACATCTCGTTCGGCGCGGATGTAGGCACGACGGAATACACCGCACTAGATGAGGCGATCGAATCGGTTGTTGAGCAAGGCATTACCGTCATCGTGTCTGCAGGCAATGAGGGCATCGATGCCTCGACCGTCACTCCTGCGCATGCCGTGGGTGCGATAACTGTAGGCGCTTACGACGTCTACAATCGCTTTGCAGACTTCTCAAACTACGGGCCGTCGGTCGACATCATGGCGCCGGGCGTCGACATTCTCTCTCTCGGCACATGGGACAAGGAGATGTCCGTCCTGAGCGGAGTTACAATGTCGGGCACGTCAATGGCTGCACCGCACGTAGCCGGTGCCGCGCTGCTTTACCTGTCAGAAAACCCCGACGCGTCACCTGCGAAGGTCAAGAAGAACCTACTCAACAAAAGCAAGGACACTGTTTGGAACGTGCCCGCCGGCACCACCACAAAGTCGGTCTGGGTGGGCAGCTTCTAGCCTGGCGCAAGAAGAACTGATTGCACGGAAAGGCCCGTCGCGTACTAGCGTGGCGGGCCTTTTTGCTTTTCTTCCTATCCTCCTGTCGGACTGCACCATCCCACCGACGATGAATCGAGACACGGCAATCGAGCGACTGGCAGACGCGTCACACGCATGGGACGTCATCATCATTGGCGGTGGTGCTTCCGGTCTTGGTATCGCAGTAGACGCAGCCGCTCGCGGTTATGACACCCTGCTTCTTGAGCAGCACGACTTCGCAAAGGGAACGTCCAGTCGGAGCACAAAGCTAATCCACGGAGGTGTGCGATATCTGAAACAAGGCAACGTCGCCCTTGTGCTGGAAGCGCTGGAGGAGCGCGGACGACTCAGACAAAACGCGCCGCACCTTGTTCACAACCTGCCATTCATCGTGCCTGTGTACGACTGGTGGGAAGGACCCTTCTACGGTGTGGGCCTGAGGCTGTATGACATGCTGGCCGGACGACTTGGACTCGGCCCCTCGCGCAACCTGTCTCGAGAAGAAACGCTTGAACGCATCCCGACGGTGGAGCCGGAGGGACTGCGGGGCGGCGTCGAATACTACGACGCGCAGTTTGACGACGCGCGACTGGCAATCGCGCTGGCCCGAACCGCCGTTGATCACGGGGCGACCGTGGTGAACTACACCCGAGTGACAGCCGTAACAAAAGAGGACAACATGACGAGCGGAGTCGTTGTCCGCGACGAGGAGACCGGCGACGACTACGTGGTGTCGGCGCGGGTGGTGATCAACGCCACCGGGCCCTTCTCGGACTATGTTCGCCGGATGGACGACCCTGATTCGTCTCCTATGATGCGCACCAGCCAAGGTGTGCACATCGTCCTGGACGGCGACTTCCTTCGCGGCTCCACGGCGATCATGGTCCCGTCAACATCTGATGGAAGAGTGCTCTTCGCCATCCCGTGGCACGGCCGTACGCTGATCGGAACCACTGATACGCCACTCCCCCACACGTCAATCGAACCGATGCCACTCGACGAGGAGGTCCAGTTCCTGTTGGAACACGCGGTCAAGTACCTGACCCATGATCCGTCCGCCGACGACATCCTCAGCATGTTTGCCGGTTTGCGCCCACTGGTATCACCGCCGACAGCAGACAACGACGCTGAGACCGCATCGGTCTCGCGCGAGCACGTTGTTCACATCTCGGCGAGCGGCCTCGTCACAATTGCAGGTGGCAAGTGGACGACGTATCGGAAGATGGCCGAGGACACGGTCAACCAGGCAGCCATGGTTGGGCGTCTGGAGAAACGCCCGTGCGCAACCGAAACGCTGCGACTGCGGGGCTATCGGGAGTCGCCGGCCGACGAGCCACTGGACGCATACGGAACCGACGCCCTCGTGGTCGATGAGATCGCGAAGGAGGATCCGCGACTCGGTGAGTTGCTCGTACCGGGCCTGCCGTACCGCCTGGCCGAGGTTGTCTACGCCGTCCGCCACGAGATGGCACGCACCGTTGATGACGTACTGGCGCGTAGGACACGAGCGTTGTTACTGGATGCACGTGGCGCCGCCGCAGCCGCGGAGCGCACGGCCGAGGTCATGGCAAACGAGTTGCGCATTCCAGATGACGCAAGGACAGGCTGGATCGCCGAGCAGACGGGGGCCTTCAGCCGAATCGCGTCGCGCTACGTCTACACCTGACTACGCGCCCCCAACTCAACCCAAATCGACACAACGCGACGTTAGTTACTCGACGCCAATCTTCTCGAGCATCCGCACGAGCTGCTGCTTCGCGAAGGGCTTGCCGATGTAGCCGTCGAAGCCGTCGGCCAGAAAGCGCTCTCTGTCACCCGGAAGCGCGTACGCCGTAACGGCGACGATCGGGGTCGACTTGTATTGATCCATCTCCCTCAAGGCGTGGAGAACATCGACTCCCGTCGTTGCCTCTCCGAGGTTGATGTCCATCAGGATCACGTCGAAGTCGATCTTTCCAGCCAGCTGCATCGCCGTCTTCATGTCGTAGGCCGAGTACACATCCCAGCGAGGGCTCAGAAAGTGATAGAAGAGCTTCTGCATCTCCGGATTGTCCTCAACGGCCAGCAGACGGAGGTGCCTGTCTCGACTGATCTCTGGCGGCGCCTGCGGGGGCGCCTCGCGCGGTTTCGGATCGTCTGAGCGGCGTCTTCGCTCTCCACGGAACGTGGTCTCTCTACCCTTCGTGTCGCTCATGCAGTTCCTTCCAGGTCGCGGTCGCGGTGAATATGGAATACTTGGGCCCTAATACTGAGGCCACAGGTAAAATCGACCGATAAACTCGCACGTTAAATGCAACTACGAGCTGGGAGCCGGCGAAACCGACTATGACGCCGCAAAAGGCTTCTCGAAGACCATGAAATGCTGTTGCGGCAGAATGTCTCTCGAGTATCTAAACACAAATCCGACTGCCTCCAGCTCTTTCCGCGCCTGCACCTGCGACAGTCTGTGCAGGTGGTCCACCTCGAGCGTCTCGTCCTCAGCCCGATATTCTATCAGGATGACCTTACCCCCAGGCTTGAGGGCCGCAAACACGTCCGACATCATCTCCCACGGGTAGAGGAACTCATGGTAGGCGGCCACCATGAGCGCCACGTCGATACTCCCCGGCGGCAGATTTGGGGATTGCTCTGTGCCAAGCACCGTTTCGACATTCCGAACGCCCAGCGAGTCGCGGCGAGCCTCAATGTCGGCGAGCATGGCTCGCTGGATGTCAACCGCGTACACGCGACCTGCCGGAACGCGCGCGGCGATACGAAACGTCAGGTAGCCCGTGCCCGCACCGATGTCGGCCACAAAATCAGCGGCAGACAAGTCCATGTTCTGAACCAGACGATCGGGAAGCTCGGCATTTTCGCGGGTCGGGCGCTCAAGCCACTCTGCGCCGCCCCGGTGCGGAGTCACTGCGGCTATCTCTCGACCGAAATAGAAGCGCCCGGTACCGTTCGAATCGCTGGCTTGCCCTTGTCGATAGACGTCCGACCCGCCATCGACCGCGCCCGGCCCCCCGTTTCCGACGCAACCCGAGACGAGCAGATTTAGCAGCAGGACAAGTCCGACCGAAGTCAGGCTAGATAGGAGTGTACGGCGGTGCACCGGCCAGCAGTGGTTGAGTGGGCTGTTATCGTACGATGAAAGACGGGTTTCGTTGCCGAGGGATACCAGACACCGCTCCCGGTGCCTTTATCTTCAGCGCCTACCGCAGTATGTTGCCCGTCTTGGTCTCGACCGCCGATCAACCCTATCCCGCAGAAGCAAGTTGCGGCAACACTCCTCACTGTCGATTCAACTGACTACCGGCATTTGCGTGCTGGCCGTTGCAGGCCTGTTCGCATGCAACGTGTCGTGGGCGCAGGCTCCGTTCGAGGAAGCCGTCGTAGATATCGGGAATCTGGGCGTCTCCGTTTCCAACGCGGGCTTTTTTGGTCGCGCGAGCATCCGCAACAACCCGACAGGCCCCCCCTCCATGGAGTACCCGCTCGATTCCGGAGTCGAGCACCTCTTCGAGTCAGGTCTGTGGATCGGTGCGCGGCGGAGCGACGGAGTCTTCACCGTGCGCACCGGTGCGGTGACCAATCCATCGGGCTACGCCCCGGGGCGATCCGGTTACGAGTTTGCGCAGGAGTCTGTCCTGTTTGAGCGCTCATCGCTGCCGGGCCGGGATGCGTTTAGTGGACTCGCAGTTTCGCACCAGGACTACCTGGCCACCTTCGCCGACACCGCTTCTTTTGTGCCGGGCACTTCAATTGCAATGCCCGATCCAGCTGGCCGCTTGGGGGCCAGCGTCACAATGGAAACGTACGCGTGGAATTTTCCCTTCGCAGAGTACTTCGTGATCCTGAACTTCAAGATCACGAACGTGTCCGATCAGCCGTGGGATAGCGTCTTCGTGGCGCTGTGGCATGACCTCGTCGTGCGAAACGTTAACACGACGAACGACGCTGGCGGCGCATTCTTCAACAAGGGCGGCTACGGATTCATTGACTCGCTCTACGCGTCGTACGCGTTCAATGCGGGCGGCGCGGAAGAGACGATCAATACGTACGGGGCCCTTGTCTTTCTCGGCGCCGAGTGGCGTGACCCGGCGAGTGGAATGACGCGTTTCTTCCACCCGAATCAGGCAGCAGCCTACGAGGCTGATGGATACGCAGCCCCTTTCGTCAACCCGAGATGGTGGCAGTTTGGCGGCGGCACGAATGAACTCTCCCGACCTACGGACGACAACGTTCGATACGAGCGCATGGCCACCCCTTTCCCGGATCCCGCAAACTTTGCGACGCCGGCTGAATACGAGATAGAGCGTGAAGAATGGTTCGAGCGACTCCGGACCGACGGCACCATCTCGTCGGGCAACTGGATCGGGCTAACGCCTGTCGGGCCGTTTCCGCGTGTCGACCCTGGGGACACCTTCGAGGTTACCTATGCCGCAGTTGCCGCGCTCAAGCCCGAAGAATTTCAGGGGCAACCCGGCAAGGCCATCGACACGCCGGAGTCAAAAGCTCTGCTCGCGAATAACATTCTCTGGGCCAGGCGGACCTACTCGGGTGAGGACAACAACTTCAACGGCGACCTGGACCCCGGAGAAGACACCAACGGAAATGGGCAGCTTGATCGGTACGTCATACCAGAGCCACCGCGTTCGCCCAACGTGCGGGTCGAATTTGAATCCGGTGACGCGACCCGCGCAATCCTCTACTGGGATCGCACATCGGAGGCCTCCGTCGACCCGGTTACGGGTGAAATGGACTTCGAAGGGTACAGAGTCTACCGGAGCAATCCGGGCGACGACCGTGGCGGCAACATTCTCGACGCTGCCTCCCTGGTCGCGCAATGGGACGAAACGGGCAACCGTACCGGTTTCAATAACGGGTTCGAGGAGGTAGCACTGAGCGAGCCGGCCACCTTCCCCGGGGACACGACCCGCTACTGGTTCAGATTCCCCGTGGACAATCTTCTCGCTGGGTGGCAGTACCTGTTCACTGTTACCGCGTTCGACGAGGGTGACGTCACCGCCGGCCTGCCCTCTTTCGAGTCTTCGCGCACCGCAAACGCGATCAGAGTCTTCCCGGGTACACCAGCAGCAGCCGGTGCCTCGGCGGCGGTCGGCGTGTATCCGAATCCCTACCGCGTAGGCGCAGCCTGGGACGGCACGACCGCGCGCACGCGAAAGCTCAATTTCTACAACCTGCCGGAACGCGCCGAAGTGCGGATCTATACGCTCGCGGGCGAAATCGTTGACGAGTTCGTGCATGATTCCGCTACCTACCTCGGCGACATCCGCTGGTACGACAACTTCAGCGGCGACAACCGCATCCTCCCCGGTGGCGAACACTCCTGGGACCTGCTCTCGAGGGGAGGACTCGGGGTCTCGGGTGGACTGTACCTATATACTGTCAAGGACCTCGCCTCCGGGGAGGTCCAGTCCGGCAAGTTCGTCGTCATTAAGTAGTCATTGAACCACTAGCCACAAGGCGTACTCAATAACCAAGGAAATTCAATTCATTCCGTGCTCAACACCTGTGGTTGGCCTCCACGAATTGCATATACTCTCGTTAATGCGTCGAAGGCGTCGCGACGGAACGAGATAACACGACCAGCGCACATCAACATCTCTTCAAAATGAAACAACTTGTTACAGCACTTGCGTTTATCGCGATTGGGTTCATGTGGACTCAGAGCGCAAGCGCGCAAATCACGGACGTCACGATCCGTCAGATCAACGCGATCGACGCCGACAGCATCGCTGCGCTGAACGCCGCGGGTGCCTCATTGCAGGACGCTGATATGATCCGGCTTCTGTTCGACAGCGGGACGGTTTCGCGCGGCGACACCGTGCGTATTGGCGCCGTCGTTCTAAGCGACCCGCGTAACTCGGGATTGGCCAGTCCAGACGGTGACGGCGTGCCTGGACGAATCCACATATTCATTCGCGACACCACCGCGGCGACGGCAGGAAACGCCGGCAACGGGATTCAGATCGTGGACGGCAATTTCCAGACGACTGGAACGCTCGGCCTTGAAGTCGGCGACGTGATTGAGCTCGTGGCGACGGTAGCACCGTTCAATGAAACGATGCAGCTCAGCCCCCAGTCGTTCAACTTGCTGGGCACCTATCAGGATCTCGGGCTACCTGACACAATTCTCGATCCCGATGTAGTCGTCTCCAGCGACCTGAACAGGAGCGTTGGCGGCGCAGGCGAACAGCAGGTGAACTGGGACAACGTAGTTGCCTACCGACAGAGCTACGTACGACTTGAGAATGTCACAGTGGTTGCCCGCGACATCTCCTCCGACCGACCGGCTTTTCTACTCACCAGCGACGCGGGCGCGACCGTTGTTACGAACCGCGACATCTCGCTTCGGTTCAGAAATGACCGCGACAACTACTCGTCGGACTTCAACGTGCGGGACAGCAATGACGACTTTGTACCGCCCCCGCCAGGCTCTGTCGTCAACATCCAGGGCTTCACGGTTATCTATGACTTCGAGAACTTCAGCAGGGCAACGCCCTTCATGATGATGGTCTCTCCGATGGAGGATGGCGATCTCGAAACCGTTGTTGGCCCGCCGATCATCAGCAGCATTGAGCGCCCTACCATCCCGGATACAAATCCGGTGGACATCACGGCCGACGTCGTTGCGGATCCCGCGCGTACCGTCGCGTCGGTTGAATTGAAGTACTACACAAGCGCGTCAGCCGATACGGCGACCGTTGCAAGTGGTGCTCCGACCGGTGACAACTACGGCTTCCAGATTCCTGCGGCCGGCGACGGCGACTATGTGACCTTCTGGATCGAGGCAACAGATGACCAGGGAGCCACCTCGCGCTCCGAAGACGAAGTCTATCTGGTGCTTGCCGACGGCATCAACGAGATCGCTGACATCCAGACAACTCAGTCGGGTGACGACGGTCCGAGCCCGTTCCGCAATGCCAACATCACTACGACGATCTCAGCCGTAGTTCAGACTGACGGCGCAGCTTCGGGAATCTGGTCGCTGCAGGACAACGCCAGTCTCGACCCCTGGACAGGCATCGAGATTCGCACGCTGGCCGCGGCGTCTCCTGTGCCGGCGCTGGGCGACCAGGTTACGGTCAATTCGGCACTGGTCACGGAACGCTTCGGGCTGACGGTCCTCGATTCGGTTGTCGTGACCATCGATGGCACCGGGTCACCTTACCCGCACAAGCTCGTTTCCACGGATGTACTCCAGGACCCCGCGGTTTCTGAGGCGCACGAAGGCATGTTGCTTCGTTTCGAAGATGTCACGATCACGAACAACGACGAAGGCTTCGGTGAGTGGTCATTCTCGTCGGACGGCACTTCGGACAACGCAATATTCGCCGACGATGCCTCCGACGAGTTTGCGCAATCGTACGCAACCGACACCTTCGTAAATGACGACGTCGTTTCGTACATCCAGGGACTCTGGTCCTATACCTTCAGCAACTACAAGCTCTTCCCGATAGTGGCCTCCGATGTTGGCGACATCAATGTCGGTGTAGACGAGTTGTTGATAGCTGAAGGCTATTCGCTCGGCCAGAACTACCCGAATCCATTCTCGGGCTCAACGGCGATCGTCGTCACGACGCCAAAGAATGGTGAGGTAACGCTGGCCGTGTATGACGTCCTCGGGCGGCACGTATCGACGCTCGTTGACGGCATAGTCCCGGCAGGCGAGCACGTCGTCGACTTTGATCGACGCGGGCTGGCTAGCGGATTGTACATGTACCGCCTGACGGTAGACGGTCGTTCTCTCGTGAGAACGATGACGCTACTCAAGTAGATCTCACGATCCACTTAGGCAATTTGACACGCAGCTTCGGTATGGGGGCCGGTGATTCGATCACCGGCCCCCGCCGCAAGCGCACGCAGTTCCAGACTTGGCGACCCGTCCAATAACGCACAATCGTCCGGCGTTGACGCCGCGAACTCGTCCCGTGCTAGCACCGGCACTTGCGCTCGCGTTCATGGCACTTGTCACCTCCTGCGACTCGGACATCGGCGGCGACCCGCAGGACAACCGTCCGCCGGATACAGAACTCAGCGTACGTGACGCCTCCCTCGTTGACAACCTGGATGAAGCTGACCGGCTCGCAAGCACGGTGTTTGCCAGCTGGTCGGGCACCGACGCAGACGGCTTCATCCAGAACTACCAGCTCAGATACTTCGCTGAAGGAGCCTCGCCGGTGCCTGAAGAAGGCTGGTCCGCTACCACCCGCACCGACAGCCTGATCCTCCTCCCGCTCCCAGCCGGGTCGGCGACTGCGAACGTCGTGTTTGAGGTTCGATCGGTAGACAATGAGGGCGCCGTGGATGCAACTCCGGCGCGAACTGTCTTCCCCATCAGAAACTCACCGCCGACGCTCCGGCTTGATCCCGCGGAAATCCCTCCCGACACGACGTTCGGCGTGGTATCGTTTGCGTGGTTCGCAGACGACCCTGAAGGCCTGGCCAATCTTGCCCGCATTGAGATCAGCCTGAACGACTCGCTCAATTTTGTTGAGCTACCAAGCGACTTCTCGTACGTCACGCTGGTGGGCGACGTTGACCGCAACGATCCAGGCCAACTGGAGACGGACGTACAGGTGTTCTCTGGACGTGGATTCCAAACAACAAATCTGGTCGTTCCCGGGCTCAGGCTTGGCGCCGACAACACCTTCTACGCCCGCGCCGTAGACCAGACAGACACTACATCAGTCAGGCTAGAGTATACCTGGCACGTCAAGAAGTCCTCCAGTGACATTCTCTTCGTGAACGATCACCGGGCTTCGGCCGCGACCGCTCAACTGTTACAGTCATATCACCTTGGGCTCCTGCGGGAGTACCTCGCCGAGGACACGCCGATAGACCTCTGGGACATATCATCCCCCTACTTCGAAACGCGCTCTGGCCTGCTCCCGCCATCGGCCGAGCCAGCGCTTTCGACGATGCTCTCCGGCTACAGGTACATCTACTGGATCACTTCGAATTCTACCAACAGCGTCCTCGACAACAACTTCCCGTTTGCCGCGAGCGTCCTGGGAGGCTTCCTCGCCAACGGCGGCCGCATGTTGGTGCACTCCCCGGTCCTGCTGCCGAACAACCCGGAGGATAATCTTGGGAATCCTGCGGTCATCATCTTGCCGCTTTCGGACTTCATCACCTTCCCGGATTCGCTCACAAACACCATGCGAATCACGACGAACTCACCGGTCACGCCGTCGCCGGGCGCGCCGGCGTTTCCGGAGTTGCGATCGACGTCGACCATACTCAATACGCTGCCGTATGTCGTCAACTCCGGCACCGAAGTGGCACTACTGGAAACCGAGTATCAATACCGGGCTCGCAATGGCAACCGCGGTACATGGTTCGGCTCGAACACAGTAGCGTCTGTATCCACTGACCGACAGGTTGGTCTTTTCGCGATCCCGCTGATCAACACCTTCAACGGCAACCCATACTTCGAAGGTACCGACGGTGATCAGGAGGCGGCGAGAACTGTCGTCAAGATGATCCTTAACGAACTAGGCTTCCCTGAACGGTGAGGCGGCCCATCTCGATATCGTCCCGCCTCATTCGGATGCTGGCCATGCTGCCCATGGCCGCAGCCTGTGCCTTGCTATTGATGCCGTCTATCGCGTCCGCGCAGGGACGATTGGTGGGAAAGGTTACCGACGCTGCGACCGGCGAAGAACTCATCGGCGTCAACGTGATTGTGCAAGGCACAAATCGCGGAGCCGCTACGGACATCAACGGTGATTACACGATTCCCGACATTTCGCCGGGATCGTACTCCGTCAACGTTTCCTACATCGGCTTTCAGACAAAGCTCTTCACCGGGATCGACATCCAGGAAGGCGAAACGACGACGCTGAACGTCCAACTCGATGAGGCGGTCCTGTCGACCGACGATGAAGTTGTGATCGTTGGCGAACGCCCCCTCATGGATGTCGAACAGGCTGCCAGCTCGTTCGCGATCTCGCGCGAACAACTCGAAGTCGCACCACTCCGAGATGTCCAGGACGCGGTGGCGACGCAGGTCGGTGTAGTACGTGACCCGACAGGTCTCTATATCAGAGGTGGCCGGGCGGAAGAAACCGGGTTCCTGGTTGACGGCGTCTCGGCCAAGGACCCTCTTGCGGGAACCGGGTTTGGACTCGATATCGGCTCCAACGCCTTCAGGGAAGTTGAGGTCACAACGGGCGGCGTAGGCGCCGAGGTCGGCGACGTGACATCGGGCGTGGTGTCGGTTCAGATCCAGGAGGGTGGTGATGAGTTCCGTGGGTACTTCTCCCACAAGCGTGACAACTTCGGTTTCAACGAAGACGCGGCGGCAAGCAACAACGAGGAACTGTACGAACTCGACATTTCAGGACCGGTCATAAGGGGCAAGTTGCGTTTCTTCGCCTCCGCGCAGGTCCAGCTCTCCGACGGCTTCACCCGCGAGACCTCCCTACCCGAGCAGCTTCGCTCGTCGCTCATCGGCAACAACTTCTTCATGCCGCGAGCTGCGAATCGATGGAACGGGCTGCTGAAGCTGACGCACGAACTGCGCCCCGGCATGAAGCTCCAGGGCTCCTACCAGCGGTCCGTATCAGTCAATCAGAACACGCGATCGCTTCAGGTGACCGGAAACGAGAGCGTCATCTCACCTGGCTTCCAATACGCCTTCATTCTGCAGCCTGACAACGCGAACACCTTCGCCCACGATAATATTGTCACGTACGCGAAGTGGTCGCACGTGCTCAACGAGCGCTCGTTCTACGACGTCCAGGTCAGCCGGCTCTTCACGCGTCTGCGCGCCGACGCGAACGGTCGCGACTGGCGTCCCGACAACGTGGATACCGAGCTCGACCCCGAGAGCATCGTCCCCTTCCCGGCTGTGCCATTCGTAGATGAAGACGGCAATCCGTTCAACCCGAACGCGTTGTTCGTCCTGCCTGGCCCTGGGTTTTTCAACAATGGTGGCGTGGCCACACGCTTCCACGACCACTTCGCTGAAGAGTACACCGTCCGCGCCACTTACACGCTTTTCTCTCGCAACAAGAGCAACCGGTCTTCGGTCGGGTTCGAAGCGAGGTTCAACGACTATCAATGGATTGATGTCATCCGTCCATGGGTTGGAGCCCCTATTGGTTCAGACCAGGGCGCCGCGACTGGGCGGCTCGGCGAGAGCTCTGACATCTGGCGTGTGAAGCCCCGTCGCGGAGCAGTCTACGGAACCCACCAGGTTCGATATCGCGGCCTCATCGCAAACGCCGGGATGCGGTTCGAATACTGGGCGCCGGGCAAGTACGTCGACGATCTTGTTGACGACGAACGCGCCCCGATATTGCCGTCGATTCGGGATTCGTATCGCGACAACACCGTCAAGCTCTTCGGCCTTCGCACGAAGTTTCGCCTCCTGCCCAAGCTTCGCGTGTCCTTCCCGATACAGGACAACCGCGTCATGTACTTCAACTACGGCCACTCGACTCGAGTGCCGCATCCGACGTTTGTCTACACCGGCCTTGACCCCTTCTTCCAGGATCGTTCGTTCTTTGCCGATCTCGGCAACCCCGACCTCAACCCGGAAGTCGACATCTCGTATGAACTTGGGCTTCGCAATCAGTTCAGCTCAAACGACGTGCTCAACTTCGTCGCGTTCTGGCGTGACAAGTTCGACTTCATCACGGTCGAGAACGTACTCATCAGAGACCAGACCGGGCGCGAGACCAGTCGGGCCTTCCGGGTAAACGGAGACTTTGCCCGAGTGCGTGGGATCGAACTCAGTTACATCAAGCGCATCGGGAGTTGGTTCGAGGGTCAGGTGTCGGGATCGTTCTCCCGTGCGACCGGCCTTAGTTCGACGAACAACGACGCGCTCGCCCAATTCCTCGCCAACGGAGACATTGACAACACGTTCGAAACGCCGCTTGCCTGGGACAGACCGCTTGACATCAAGACGAGCGTTACGCTCACTCACGACAAGGACCGCCCTCTTCTCGGCGTCCCCGGCTTGAACAAACTGAAACTATACATCTCGGGTAACTACCGCAGCGGACAACGTTACACGCCCGTTACGTTCGTTGGAGTGGAGCAGAATCCGATAACCGGTGAGCGTGATTGGCGCCCGATCTACGAACGGGTGCAAGACCCGGCCAAGCGCTTCTCTGAGCTAGGGGCGCCGTGGCTCTGGTTCGACCTGAACCTGCAACGCTCGTTTACTATTGCCAAGACGAGGATGCAACTCTCGTTAGAGATCACAAATCTGCTCAACAACAAGAACGCCGTGATCGTCAATCCGGTAACCGGTGACGGCTACCCGGAGGTGGACGAGTCAACGGACTTCGTTGCGCTTCGAGGAAATCCCGACTATGACGTTCCAAGCGGCACGCGCGATCCTCGCTACGAAGACCCGGCAACCAGCGGTTTGCCGCCGCTGAACCCAGCCCGGTACCTTCCGCAGCGACACATCACACTCGGCCTGTCGTGGCGTTTCTGAGCTAGTGCGACGCGCGACCACATACCGCCACCCACTGGCTGCCGCATTTGCGGCCATGATGATCGTCATCATTGGCGCTGCGTTCGGAGTCCGCGTCGCGTCGGCGCAAATCTTACCCTCTTTTGGGGGCGACCGGTCTGGGACCTCCGGCTTCCAGTTCCTGAAGATCCCTGCTGATCCTCGAGGGAGCGCGCTTGGCGAAAGTGCCGTAGCCACGGCGACCGACGCGACGTCGTTGTTCTGGAATCCAGCACTGGCCGCACAGGCTTCCGGACCGTCGTTCGCGGTCAGCCATGCCGAGTATTTCGCAGACGTTAGGCTCGAGTACCTTGCGTTTCTGGTCCCGCTGTCGCGCCCGTCGTTGACCATCGGCGCTTCCGTGTTTGTCCTGAACTCGGGAGACATGGACGTCACGACAGAGTTCGAACCGTTTGGCACTGGAGAGCGATTCAGGTTCGTCGATCTCGCCGCCGGCCTGACCGTATCGCAGGCGCTCACGGATCTCTTCAGCTATGGCGTCACGGCCAAGTACATCCGGGAAAGCACTGCCGGTGTGGAAACGCAATCAGTTCTGTTCGACATCGGGGTGTTCTATCGCGTTGGAAGTACACGTGCACAAATGGCCGTTGCGATCCGCAACTTTGGGCCGGATGCTGACCCCACCGGTGAGCTGCCACGCGTGGTGATAGACGATCCCCCATCGCGACTGGAGACCGAGTTCGAGTCCATAACGCCGCCGACGACGTTCCTGCTCGGCGCGGCTTACTCGGTATTTCCGGTGGAGTCCCCGAATCAGCTTCTGGTCTCAGCGCAGCTCAGCAACCCGAACGACAATGCCGAAAACTGGAACGTCGGCCTCGAGTACGTGTGGCGTAACACCCTGATCCTCCGGTCTGGGTACCGTTTTGGCATCGACGAGCGCACACTCCCGGCCGTGGGGGCGGGTGTTCTTTTCGACGAGCTCGGCCCGGAGCTGCGCTTCGACTACGGATACGATCAGCTCGAGCGACTCGGAGTTGTTCACCGCGTTGGAATGGTCGTCAATCTATGATGCGACAAAGCTCACATATCGCGGGGACCGTGCTGACGCTGCTTGTCGTCATCGTAGCGGGCGCTGGTGCTGGTTGCGATGTCTTTGGAGACAAAAGCGATGCCACCACGGATGAGATATTTGACGCCGGACGCTCAGACCCTACGCTGCTAGATGAGGTCGAGTACGTTCCGCTGTTTCCGTTCTTCACCGCTTCGGCGACCGGAACCTCGTTCGACGCGCCAACCGATGTCTACGTCGGCTATGACGACTTTCTCTACGTCACGGATGCCAACGGACTACACGTATTGGAGAGCTCGGGAAGAGCCGCCACATTCTACCCAATACCCGGCGGCGCTACCAGCGTAATTCAGGACCGCCTCCTGAATGTCTACGTGACGGCGCGACGCGATACCGTTGTCAATGGCCGTAGCTGGAGCCTGCCGGCCGTCCTGAAGCTCAGCGGCATCAGCCTCGGGAGCCCAAGTCTGGTTGACATCATCTGGCATCCGTTTGACGACGACACTCGGTCCCGAAGAGACCCCGAGGACAACGACGAGCAGGTTGCGTTTACTTCTGTGGCGGTATTGCCTGACAACAGCGTCTATGTCGCGCGTCAGGGCCCCGACAACAGCGTGACGAGTATCCTGTCGCCGCACAACGCAGTGCTCGAATTCAACACCGCGGGTCAGAACGTACAGCGAATACCGCTCAATCCAGCACGACCCAATCTTCGGTCCGCACTCTTCCCCGCGGACATCGTCACAAACGTGCAGCCTCCACAGAGAGAGTCCTTCCCATCGGACAAAGCGTTTGTTATTGCCCAAACGAACCCGGATGGCGGTGCTCTCCAGTTCGCCGTATTGTCGGTGCTTGCAGTTGTCACGCCCGACGGAATCGACTACCGCCCCGACACCGACAAACTGCAAGTCGCGTCGCTTCCAGAACGTGGCGACGGATTCCTGTACGACACGTTCAAGTTCGGTTCTCCATCCGGTCTCGCAATTGCCGGCGACGCGACTGGCTACCTATTTGTGACCGACGCCGCAACAGATTCGTTGTACGTGTTTACGTCCGGTGGTGTAGAGGGCGTCGCTCCGCCCCCCGGGTCCAGGTCGCAGATCCCCGTTGTGGTATCCTTTGGTGGGACCGGTGACGGCGCTCGTGAGTTCAACGTGCCGCAGGGCGTAGCATACGCCAATCAGATCGTTTACGTGGCCGACAGCGGCAACAATCGTATCTCACGGTTCAGACTCAACACGGACTTCGAGTAAGTCCCCCTTCCTCCAACGTATTTGCCACGCGCCCTCCGGTCCTCCAACAATTCCGCGCGCCTCATCCTGACGGCAGCGATACTCGCATGTCTCGCGCCCGGGATAGCCGGGGGTCAGACAATCCCGGAAGTCGGAACGGCCGGGACGTTCGACATTGCGACATGGAATATTGAATGGTTCGGTGCCACGAACGGGCCATCGAATGACGCGCTGCAGTTTCGGAACGTCCTGACCATCATGCGTCAGGCTGGCGTCGACCTGTGGGCCGTTCAGGAGATCGCCGACCCAGCGGACTTCACGCGCCTGCTCGACTCGCTAGGCACTCCCTTTGCGGGACAACTAGCGACCCAGAGCGGTCAACAACGCGTCGGCTTCATCTACAACACGGACCTCGTTAGCGTACGCTCGGTCCGACACGTGCTCACGGCGTTTGCAGCGGATTTCGCGACACGGCCACCGCTACAACTTGAGGCAGACGTCACGATCGCAGATTCGACGCGGCGCCTCACGTTTATCACTGTGCACATGAAGTGCTGCGGCGGATCAACCGACCACGAAAAGCGACTCGCAGCCAGCGGTCGCCTCAAGAACCACATCGACTTCACGGCTCTGACGAACGAGGCTGTCGTTGTACTGGGCGACCTCAACGATGAACTGGACAACTCGATTTCGTCTGGTCGCGACACACCCTACCGTAACTTCCTCGACGATCCGACTGGCTATTCCTTTCTGACGCTTCCGCTTGATCAAGCCGGTTTGAACACCTTCTGCTCCAGCTCGCTCTGCTCGGTCGGTTCGACACTGGACCACATCATCGTGACAAACGAGTTGTTCGCGGACGTCGAGTCGGGCACAACCGACCATTTTATCGAACTCACCAGCGAAATCGCTGGCTATACCAACAACACCTCAGACCACCTTCCCGTCTTCGCGCGGCTCCGCTATGGAATCTCTACCTCGAATGACGGTGCGACAGGAAACGCCGCGCGCGATCAACCTCAGTCACCAACGGTCGTGTATCCGAACCCAGCCAATACGGCGATAACAGCTTCCTGCCGATTGGGAGATGCTGCTCGAGTGGACTGCGCCGTCGAGGTGTTCGATTTGATGGGACGGAGGGTGGCGTCCAGGCAAGGGTTTGCGGTCGACGAAGTGAACCTTTCGA
>JANQRN010000193.1 GCA_028284545.1 Rhodothermales bacterium
CACCACCGTCCTGCTTGACGACGGTCGCACCATTCTCGCCGTCTACCCCAAGGGACACGGGCGTGGAGCAATCGTTTACAAACGAAGTGCGGACAGGGGGCAAACCTGGTCGCCTCGTCTACCGACACCGGACAATTGGTCGACCTCGCAGGAGGTGCCCACACTGTACAAATTGGACGGCCCGGACGATGTGCAGCGCCTGGTTATGTTCAGCGGACTCTACCCAATCCGGAGCGCCGTGTCCGAAGATGATGGCGAGACGTGGTCGCCGCTGCAGCCAATTGGCGACTTCGGCGGCATAGTTGCGATGGCGTCGGTCGAACGTCTCAGAGACGGTCGACACATGGCGCTCTTCCATGATGACGGACGTTTCTTTGAGGATCAGGGCGAGGAGACTGTCTTCACCGTGTACAAGACGATCTCGGATGATGGAGGACTATCATGGCAGGCACCCGAAGTCATTGTACAATCCGACAGCCTTGATCTCTGTGAGCCCGGATTGGTAAGGTCGCCTGATGGCAGTGAAATCGCGCTGCTCCTTCGCGAGAACAGTCGAACCGCCAATTCGCAAGTGATCTTCTCCAGAGATGAGGGTGAAACCTGGACAGCGCCTCTGCCGCTGGCGACAGAGCTGACGGGTGACCGGCACACGGCGGTTTATCTCGAGGATGGCCGACTGCTGGTTTCGTTTCGGGATATGGCCGCCGAGAGTCCGACGAAGGGAGACTGGCTCGTGTGGGTGGGGGACTATGCTGACCTCGAGCGCGGCGGACGCGGTGACCTGAGGATTCGTGTGATGGACAACAAGGACAGCTGGGATTCGACTTATCCGGGAGTTCTGTTGCTGCCCACCGGTGATGTGGTCACAACTACGTACGGCCACTGGACTGCCGGGGAGGAGCCTTACATCGTGAGCGTCCGATTAGGTGCGGAAGAGCTTGCGACCTGGTGAGCTGCGGACAACGAACAGGCACAGTCATGGACCGGGAGGCGTCTCTGACCAGGGGGCCGTACTTGAAGCTGACGCCGGAAGTCGAACCCGGACCCTTGTCGCTGTCTGGACGCAAGCCCGACTGACTAGAAGCCCCTTGTTCGTCGGAGGTACTCTAATGTACACTGGGTGGAGAGGCCGAACGATAACGGCCCGCCCCGACGCGTGTCGAGGCGGGCCGATAGTCTGAGGCCTTGGGCCGAGGCGGCTGCGTGTTCGGGTGACCTAGAAGTCGCCCGCCCAGACGGATCGTCTAGTCGTGCCACCGGGGGCGTTCCAGACGGTCTTCCGTGAGGTCTCTTCGGTAGGGCTAGAAGTCGCCAACCCACAACGCGCGGTCTGTCGTAGCAGCCGGCAGGTTCCAGACGTCAGCCTTCGCGGCGCCAAGGAGTGCGGCCTTGACCTGCGCCGGCGAAGCGGTCGGATTGTTCGACAGGTACAGTGCGGCTGCACCAGCAACGTGCGGGGCTGCCATCGACGTACCCGACATGAGGACGCCAATCTCGTCCGTCTTCGTCTCCGTGGTGCCGAGGCCCAGGACGTCTACACCCGGCGCCATGATGTCTACGGTCGGGCCGTAGTTCGAGAAGTCGGCGAAACGATTGTACACGTCGTACGCACCCACGGTGATTGCGCCCGCTGCGTGCGCCGGCGTTACCGTCGAAGCGTCGATACCGTCGTTTCCTGCGGATACCACCACAACAACGCCCTGCTCAACGACTGAGTCGATTGCATGGTCGAGGGCCGTGTACTCGGTTGTTCCGACATCCGCGCCGAAGGAGATGTTCACCACGCCCGGAACACCCGGGTTCTGGGCCTGGATCTCAAGTACGCGGTCCAGCGCGGCGATCACGTTCGACATCTCGGTTTCACCGTTGTCGTCGAGCACCTTGAGACTGAAAGTCTTCGCGCCGGGTGCCATACCCACAACCCCCTTCTTGTTGTCCTGCGCAACAGCGGTGGAAGCGACGTGGTTGCCGTGGCCGTACAGGTCATCCGAGCGGCCTGCACCCGAGAAGTCTTCCTTCGCGGCCGAGCTGATCTGCTTCTTCTCCACGCCGGAGTCGAGCACGAAGAAGTGCACGCCCGAGACCGAGCCGCTACCGTTACCGGACTTAGCGGAGCTCTCTGCGCCACCGGAGCGCTCGATGCCCCACGGCAGCACCTGCTTCTTCTTGTTCTTCGTACGCTTCTGGTCGCCGAGGTTGATGAAGATATCAGGCTCGACCCAGTCGATCTCGGGGTCTTCCTCCATCTCTTCGAGCAGATCCTCGAGCTCTTCGGCGTCGACGTCAACGGCAAGACCGCTGAACGCACCGGAGTACTCGTACCGACGGAGCAGCTTGTAGCGGCGAAGCAACTTGTCCGCGTCGAGGACGGTGTCGGACAGGCCGATGATCAGCGAAACGCTGGCGCCCTCTGGGGCCGCGATCAGCGTGAGTTCGTCGTCGGAGTCGGAGTCAGAGTCGGAATCGTCTGAATCGTTGTCGCTCTCCACGTCCTTCGCCTTGACCTTCTTCTTCTTGCCGGCGGTGTCGTAGACAAAGACGGCGCGTTCGAGCAGGTGCGCGTTGCGGAGTTTGGAGGTCGTCGTGTGCGCTGGCGAATCGTTGTCTGCGCTGGACTCGACGAGTGAGTCGGTGCAACCGGCGAAGAGGAACGCTACGGCGACAAACGCCACGGTCCCGAGCCCGAGTATCTGGCTCTTCATGATTCTGAAGGTCATCTTCCCGGTCCGCGCAGATCGGGTCAATGGAATAATGTGTCGCCCAGAGGGGGCGTACGCGGACGGGCGCCAGAAAAGCAACGGCGCCCACCGGACACGAAATGTAATAGTTGAGACAGTATCGGCCGCGCCAGCTAGCCTTTTAAACCCAGCGCGAACAATTGTTTAGGCGTCTCTCAGGGCGATATGCAGCTCCCTGAGCTGATCGTCATCCACGTCGTCGGGCGACATCACCATGAGCTCCTGGGCACGCTGGGTCTTGGGGAACGCGATGACATCGCGTAGCGAGTCGGCGCCGGTGAGAAGCATGACTAGGCGGTCGAGGCCCAGCGCGATACCGCCATGCGGCGGTGCGCCGTAGCGAAACGCATCCAGCAGGAATCCGAAACGCTGCTCAGCTTCGGCCTCATCGATCCCGAGGGCGGCGAACATGCGTTGCTGCACCTCCCGACTGTGGATCCTGATCGAGCCGCCGCCCAGCTCTGTTCCGTTTAGCACGAGGTCGTACGCTCTAGCGCGCGTGCCGGCAGGGTCGGATTCCAGCGTTTCGAGATCTTCAGGGTGGGGCGACGTGAACGGGTGATGTTTGGCAAAGAACCGGTCAGCGTCCTCGTCCCATTCCAGGAGTGGGAACTCGGTCACCCATAGGAACTGCCACGGGTTTCGGCCAGCCGCTATGGCTTTGGTTACCGCGTCCGTCTCGCGCCCCATATGCAGTCGGAGCTCGCCCATCTGCTCGAACACTTTCGGGGATTCACCCGCAAGCACCAGTACCAGGTCGCCGGCTTTCGTCCCCGTGTGCTCGAGCACATTGTCGACGACGCTCTGTGGGAGGATATCGGATTTCACCGAAGAGATTGCTGGCTCACCCGACGACGGGCGCTTGAAGTAGATGAGTCCGCCGGCACCAATCTTCTTGCGCACGACATTCTTGTCGAGCTTGTCCATGGCGCCCCGGCCCCGGTTGCCTTCGCCTTCGACCACGATGGCAAGCACAGCGCCGTCGTTGGCGACCGTGTTGTCGAACAGTCTGAATCCTGAGTCCTTGACGAGTTCAGACACATCTTTGATCTCCATTCCAAAGCGCAGGTCCGGCTTGTCAGACCCAAAGTGCTTGATCGCCTCCGCGTAGGTAATCCGGGGAAGCGGAAGCGCGACGTCGACGTCGTGGACATCTTTCCAGACGCGCGCCATCAGTCCCTCGGTCAACTCGTAGACGAGCTCCTCCGTCGCGAACGTCATCTCGACGTCGATCTGCGTGAACTCGGGTTGGCGGTCGGCCCGCAGGTCTTCGTCGCGAAAGCACTTTACGATCTGGAAGTACCGGTCCATGCCGGCGACCATGAGGATCTGCTTGTACGTCTGCGGAGATTGCGGCAGCGCGTAGAACTTGCCCTCGTGCACGCGACTCGGCACGAGGTAGTCGCGTGCGCCTTCCGGAGTCGACTTCATGAGGACGGGCGTCTCGACTTCGACGAAGTTGTGCTCGTCGAAGTACGACCGTGTGGACTGGTAGGTGCGATGCCGCAGGAGCAGGTTGTTTTGCAGGGCTGGTCGTCGCAGGTCGAGGTAGCGATAGCGCAAGCGCATGTCCTCGTTGGCGACAGCGGATTTCTCTTCCTGGACTGAAACCTGGAAGGGTAGTTCATCCGAAAGGTTCAGGATGGCCAGGCTTGTGGCGCGGACTTCTATGTCGCCGGTGGGCATCCGCGGGTTCTTGTTCTCGCGGATCGCGACGTCGCCCTGGACCGAGATGACATACTCGTTGCGAAGTGCAACGGCCTGGTTGTACGTCGCCTCATCGTACTGCGTGGAGAAGACCACCTGGGTTACGCCGTAGCGATCGCGGAGATCGACAAAGATGAGTCCGCCCAGGTTGCGCCACGTGTCAACCCAACCCTTAAGCACGACAGACGATCCAGCATCTGCAGATCGCAGCTCCCCGCAAGTGTGCGTGCGTTTCGGGTGTGGGTCAGAAGGTGTGGGGGTAGTCTGGGAAGTGGCGCTGGATTGGCTCATCGGGGCAGTTTGTTTGGGCCGAGAATATACCCAATCGGTCAAATCTCTATATTCCGCCCGGTTGCAATTCGCGTAAAGCACAAGCTTATCTCTCGGCCTTCCCTCACGCGCCATGGTCTACGTCGTTTTCATTGGGGTCTATCTCTTTGCGCTGATCGGCATCGGCGTCTACAAGTCGAAGAGCATCAAGACGCAGGCGGACTTCGCCGTGGCCGGCCGAAGCCTTACGCCCTGGGTGCTCGTCGGAACGATGCTGGCGACGTGGATTGGTACAGGGTCTGTGCTCGGCAACGCCGGGAAGACCTACGACACCGGTCTCGCGGCCTTGATTCTGCCGATCGGTGGCGTGCTGGGCATCATACTGCTGACGCGCATTTCGGGGAAGGTCCGGGCGTACGAGACGTTCACGGTCCCGGAGATTATCGGCAAACGCTACGGTGTTGGAGCCCGCGCCCTGGCAATGGTTGCGCTGATTGCCGCATACATGGTGATCGTGAGTTACCAGTACAACGCAGGCGGCGCCGTCCTTGAGGCCGTGCTGCGAAACGGCGCGGGCGAGCCGTTGCTGACTACGAAGACGGCTACGATGATCGCGGCGGCGTTCATCATTGCCTACACGGCGTTGGCGGGACTCGTCTCGGTGGCCTACACCGATGTGGCCAACGGCGTGATCATGACCATCGCGCTCGTTATCGCGTTCCCGGTGCTCTGGATCAAAGCGGGCGGGACCTCGGGTATGGAGGCAGCTTTTGCAGCCCGAGGTCTTTCTGATCACATGAACTTCTTCGGCGTGTACTCGCCGATGGACATAGTCAACTTCTGTTTGCCGCCGTTCCTCCTCGTGTTGGGCGATGCGAACCTGTACCAACGGTTTTCGGCCTCAAGCACCGTGAAGGGCGCGTCGCGCGCGACCACGTTCCTGGTCGTCGCGGTCCTTCTTGTCGAACTGTTGATCATAGCGTCGGCATGGGTGAGCTCAAGCATGATTCCGGACGCAGAGAACGGGCGCAACGTCTTGATTTACGCGTCGCGGGAGTTGCTGCCCGTGACGCTGGGCGCGGTGATGATGACGACCATTGTGGGGATCATCATATCGACGGCGGACTCGTTTCTGCTTGTTCCGTCAAACACGATTGTCCGAGACTTCTACCTGCAGTACCTGAAGAAGGACGCGACCGAGAAGCACATTGTATTTGTAAGTCGCGTGTTGGTGGTGATCCTCGGGGTGATCGCCTACTGGGTTGCGGGGTTGTTCGCGGAGTCGGAGACGTTCTTCACCAAGGCGTTATACGCCTACACGATATACGGGGCCGCGATAACGCCGGCCCTGGTCGCGGCGCTATTCTGGAAGCGGGCGACAAGCGTCGGCGCGATTGCCTCAATCATCTCGGGTACGGCGATGACCGTCCTCTGGAAGGAGGCGGCTTTCGTGCAGAAGATCGTGCCCGAGGGGATCTACGGCGCGACGGATGAGGTGCTGCCGGCGATCACGGTTTCGGTGGTATGCCTGGTCGTGTTCAGCTTGCTGACGAGCGACAAGGGAGAGCACACGTTGCGGGAGGTGTAGAACGCAGCGTCACCATTTGGTGATGATTGTGAGCGCTGCGCTTCTAGAACGCCGGGTTAATCCGCAGCCAGATAGATGGCTCGCGTTTGCCTCCGATGTCGCGCAGCGGCCAGGACAATTCGAGCCGCACTGACCGGTCGATCAGCCCAAGGCCGGCTCCGATCGATGGATACACGTCATCGAAGTCAAACTTGTCGGTGCCGGTATTGTTGACCCATCCGGCGTCGAACAGGCCGGAGAACGTGATGTCGTCCCAGAACCAGTCCTGGTTGATCGTGTACTCGACGTTGCCGAGTAGCATGCGGGTGCCGACGAGCGAATTCTGTGCATACGAACGCGTCGAGCCGATTCCGCCGATCGTGAAGGCCTTCTGAAACGGAAGCTCGCCTGAAGACGTGCCACCGCGCACCCGTAGCGATAGCGTGCTCTGGTAGTTAAGCGGAATGTAGAGGCGCGCATCGCCGAGGTACCGGTTGAAGTCAAAGTCGCCTCCAAAGTCTCGGCCGTACTCACCTTCCATGCGGAAGGCGAAACCGCGTGGCAGCCAGTCGAGGTCTGCGACCGTGCCGCCCTCAACCACAACGAGAACGGAGTTCATGTCGCCAGATGTGATTGGCGGATTGAACCTGAAGTCACGCCCGCCGAACAGCGACCACGTAACCTCATTTCGTAGTGAGCTGTACTCCTCCTGCCGATACGCACCCGTGATCTGAATGAGTGGCGTGAGTTGTAAGGCGGCGTACGCCGTCCAGCCCTGCACCTCGAAGTAGTCCAGGAAATCGTAGTTGAAGAAAAACGCAGCCAGTGAGTTTTCGACCCAGCTGCTCTTCCAGATGTCCTGGGTCGCGGTTGTTTTTCGATACGATCCGCCGAACTTCACGTCGACGTCTTTTGAGCGACGGTAGCTCCCGACTCTGGCTTCAGCACCAATCTCGTACTGCCATTCCTTCGACCCGAAGGCGTAGCCGCCGTGGCCGTAGACCTTAGCGCGGTCGTAGCTGTCCCAGCTAAGTGGCAGGCGGCGCAGGCCCAGCACCAGGCCCTCTACGCGGTTGTAGCGTATCGCCGGGATGGAGCGGTATGCACCGGTTTCCCTGAAGGGCCAGCCATAGCCAAACTCGCCTACATGCACCCCAATCAGAGACTCCGGGTCGGAGTCGCGGTCCCACTCCCAATCACTTTCCCACCGCCAGCGCTCACGCTCTTCATAGTTGTCATCTCCGTGGTCGCGGTCTTCTTCTTCGCGTGCCCAGTCGTCGCTATGCTCGCGGCGCTCTTTTGGTTCGTCGTCATCCCAGTTGCGCGGGGTGCGATCAGCGCGGTCGCGACGACGTTCCCTTGCCCATGCCAGCCACTCACTTCGTGCGTCGAGTTCTTCCGAATCCGCATTCTCGTCCATTCGGTCGTCATCAGCACGCCGATACTCGTCGTGTGCAGGCTCGAGGCGGTCGCCTTGCATCTGCGCGTCGTCTGTCTCGAGCTTCTTGGTGATCGCGATGGCGTCGAGGAGTCCGTTCTCGATGTCCCGCATCTTCTCGGCCGACTCGGTGTGCCCTTCCACGCGGAGCGCCTGGCGAACATCAACCGTCTGATCTACGAGATCGGTGAGCAGGATACGCAGCTGTTCGAGGTCGTCTGCGCGCATGTGGACTCCGGTCCCCGTGCCCTGCAGCGCTGGCGCGGCATACGCCGTTGATGCCCGAGACAATCGGTCAGAGAGACCGAAGAGTCGATCTGTCGCTACGTCGTCTGGTACGCCAAGGGTAACGTCGTGGACCAGTCCGACAAGTGTCTGCAGCAGGTCTTCGATCACGTTTTGCTCGGCGCGAAGCTGGTTGCGCTCGGCAAACGATTCGGTCACGACGCGCTGGTCGCCACGATCCTGCGCCTGGAGTACGGAGGGTGTAGCGAAAGTGGCGACGGTCAGGAATCCGGCCAGACCAAGGGCAAGAGCGGGGCGGATGGGCATTGGGTCCACTCGTGTTGTGCGTCAGTCAATAGATAGGTGATTTGGCTGACTTGACGAACGGCGCGAGGGATTTGTTACAGGATTTGTTGCAGCCCCCAGATTTGTCACAGCCCCCAGAGATCGGGGTTTGCCGGTGGATGTGCCGCGGCCATCTCACGGATTAGGGCCGGCGTGGTCACCGATTCATCGAAAGGGTGACAGAGCTGAGGTACGGTCAGGCGTCGGAGTGCGCGGACCTGTATTTTGCGTCGATCAGGGTCTACTATCGTCACGTAGAAAGCGGGTATCAGGAATGCACCATAGCCGCTACTGTGCGCCATCGACACCCGTAGAAAACGTGCTTTTCCGTCCTCGTCTCGATAGCAGTCCGCCACCGATCCTATCCGGATTCCGACTGCATCGATCACGTCGAACCCGGTCAGGATCCCATCGCTACCGGCCACGCCGTATGTGTCGAACTGTGCTTCCATCGCTCATTTCTCCAATATGTCACCCTGATTACAAACGACGGGCCACAGGCGGCAAACTGAATGAACCTCGGTTTTTTTGCACCGGAGGGCGTTTTGTCGCGATCTCGGGATCCCGATGTGAGACTCCCGTAGTTCGCGGAGGCTCAGTTCGGGACGATGGGTAACTCACGGCTCGAATCTGCAAAAGACGCGGTGCGGCGACTTCGGTGGCGTCTGCGGGCCGCCACGGGGGACGCATCGTTTCACCGCGCCGAGGTACGAGCGAGGGTGGAGCGGGTAGGCGGTGTACTGGGGCATGGCGGCTGGATGGTTTGCCCCAATCATCTCGACGCCGAGAGCGTCGTGTACTCTGTCGGCATCGGCGACGACATCAGTTTTGACCTGGCAATGATCCGTCGGTTTGGGGTGAAGGTGCAGGCGGTTGATCCGACGCCCGCCTCCCACGCCTGGCTCGCCACGCAGCAGCTGCCGCCCGAATTCGTATTGCACCCCGTTGGGCTCGCCGGCTATGACGGTACAGCCTCGTTCGCCGCTGCAGACAACCCGGACTGGGTTTCCCATTCCATGGTGCGGACCGAGAATCGCGCTGTCGAGAGCTTTCCGGTTGCGCGGCTTTCGACACTAATGGAACGGCTTGGCCATAACCACGTCGATCTGCTCAAGGTCGATATTGAGGGTGCCGAGTACGACGTCATCGATGACATGCTGTCCTCCGGGGTCGACGTGCGGCAGTTCCTTGTCGAGTTCCACCACAGATTTGACGAGGTCGGGTGGAAGAAGACGGACCAGGCGATCGCGGATCTGCGGAGTGCTGGCTTCAGGCTCTTCTACGTCAACGGGCGCGGCGAGGAGTACGGATTCTTGCGCGACACCTAGATTTGCGCGACGCGTACAATTGCGCGACACTTAGAAGTTGCCTAGCAGGTCCGCCCAGCGGGAGAGCACCTGGGATGGAGAAAACTTCTCATCAAAAGTCGCCCGAGCTGCGCGCGCGGATTTCTGCCACGCGCTCGCGTCGAGCAGTTGGAGAATGCCAGCTGCAATGGCATCGGGATGAGTTGTCTCGACGAACCTTGCTTCAACGCCATCATGCACCATAGACGGCAGCGACGCGTGCCGCGACAGGACAACGGGTGTGGCAGCCGCGAGTGCTTCAATGACACACAAGGGCTGCGCTTCCGTCGGGTAGTAGGTCGGCAGCACGAAGACATCTGCATCGAGATAACATCTTCCGAGCGTCGCGCGGTCAGTAACCTGGCGCAGGTGCTGAACCCGGTCTGACACGCCGAGTGCATCCGCCACCTCGAAGAATCTTCGCTCATCTTCTTCGTTCTGCCATTTTCCAACGAACGTAGCCTGGTAGTGCAGACCGGCGTCGTCGAGTACCGGTAGGGCGCGCAGAAACTCCAGATAACCCTTGGACGGGATCATGTTCGACACGAACAACAGTTCTGACCTTCTACCCGGACCGAGGTTGACCCGTTCGTCGACAGAAGACTGGGAAGGGATCAGGTCGGCTTCGATGGTATTGGGCACGATGCCCACTTTCTCATCGGGTATCCACTCGGAACACCTTGACGCAAGGACGCCGTCGAGGAATATGAAACGTTGCACCCGTCGAACCAGTCTCTGTGAAGATGCCCGCAACCACGGGTGTCTGAACAACGTGTCGAAGCTGCCCCAATGAACTACTGCGACAACCGGGTTCTTCTCTGGAATTGCGGGGAGCACGGTCAGTACGTCGCGAAGATGCCCGGCGGGTTGCGGCGACACGGTGTGCCAGACAACTGGCGCTTCTGGCGCCTCGCGCAGCGCATTAGAGATCTGCCTCCTTGCCCTGCCGTAGTGAGCCACTCGGGCCAGCGCAGACTGGCTGTCGTTGGATGATGCCAGGCCCGTACTTGTGTCGATAATCTGCACGTCAAACGACTCAGACAGGAGTTGCGCATTGAGGCGCGTGAGTACGTTCTGCCCGATGTAGGGCGGGGGCAGACTGCCAAGAACGACAACCTTCTTCATGTCGGTACTCCTGCTGAGGCCCGGCGAAACGCATCCGACAAAACAGCTTCGAAGCGGTCAGCGATTCCGCCAACCTCAAACGTTCTTGCAGCGTATTCGCGGCCATTCTGCCCCATCTCACTGCGCATTTTCGGGCTCGCCAACAACTGCCTCGCACCTTCGACAAAGCCGGCAACGTCGTCGGGTTCGAACACCATGCCGGCCCGGTTTGCGGAGACCAGTCGCGACGCCAGATTATTGCCCGGCACGGCCAATAGAATTGGTCGGGCGGCGCACATGTACGACAGAACCTTCGACGGTACGGAATAGGCGCCGGCGTCGCGCTCGAGAATGCCGACCAGGACGTCCGCTGACGCAAGTACGTGCGGTAGATCCTCGAACGCCTGGAAGCCAAGGATGTCGAGGGCGTCGAGTCCGATGTTTTCCTTCTGTTTCGCGAGCCAGTCGGCACCAGAGCCGTTCGAGACAACCACGAGTCTGGCATCCGACTGTTGAAGTGAAACCGCGAGTTGCTTGAGCAATTCGGGATTGTGCTTCATGGCCAGCGTCCCGGAGTAGATCAAGCACGGCTTGTTGGCGAGATCGTGTCTGATGGACCATGGATTCGTCTTCGGGCCAACGGGCATATCTTCGACCGGCGCCCAGTTCTCGATCACGGTGATCCGGTTGTCGTCCACGCGGGCCGCTCGAAGCCCGGCCCGGAAATCCTCAGCGATGGTTACGACGGCGTCGCTTTGTCGCAGCAGCTTTTGCTCAAGCCCGCGGTAGTGGGAGCCGACAAGACTACCCAGCAGGGGGATCTTTCGAGAGAGCAGACGCCGTGACGCCTCACCGATCAGGTCTTGGACCCAGAACGCTTTGGCAACGCCGCCGTCGACGCACACGTTCCATAACCTGCGTTGAGCGTCCAACGGGGTATTCCCGCTGAGTACTACGTCGGGTTTGTGCCGGGCGACGGCGGCCGCGAGCAGACGTCCGTATTCATTCTCTTGCAGCCACCGCGCAAAGAAGTTCGTTTTGTTTAGCGCGCGGCCAAGTTCGATCGGGAGAATTGTCAGCGTGGCGGGGTCGGCAGCCCTGCGCGTGAGTTCGCCGCGAGGTGTTGTGCGCAACGACGCACAATAGGCATGCACTACCTCGTACCCGCGGTGGGCAAGTTCCCTGCTCAGCTGGATTTGAAAAGGGTGCCCCGCGTAGTCGTGGACGAAGATCCGTCCGGGTTCCCGGTGCGAGGGCGCGGCGATTGACAAGCCTGTCGTTGTTGGTGAACGTGTGGTGCAAAGATATAGAAGAAGTATCTTGCTGGCCCCTTCAGCAGCGCATATGACCGTGGCAGAAAAGATGTCGATTGCTAAACGACTGGCGTCGATCCCGGTCCTCGGGCGGCTCGCGATGCTTGGCTATCGTAGCATCATTGGCATCACGACGCTTGGAAGTCAGACTGCCGCCTTCGCCCGTTGGTGGGCCACGTCGCGTGAGTTCACGAACTACACTTACGAACTGACGCCGGTGAACATGGCGCAGCTGGCTGCATTCTGTGCCCAGGTGGCGGGAATCAGCATTGAGCGGTCGCAGGAACTGATCGACGAGCTGCTATCGGATCGAGAGTTGGTCGAGCATATCCGGTCAGCCACGAATCAGTCTGCAATGCGCCGCTTTTCGGATTCTGAGGTCCGCTATGGCCGACGTATCGGATGGTACGTCTTGACGCGGGCCCGTCGTCCACGACTGGTCATCGAGACCGGCATCGACAAGGGTCTCGGCGCCTGTGTCCTGACTGCCGCGCTTTTGCGCAATAAGGAAGATGGGTTCCCCGGGCGCTACGTCGGGACCGATATCCGTGAGGAGGCCGGCTATCTGCTTTCAGGCAAGTATGCCACCGTTGGTGAGATCCTCTACGGGGACTCCATCGCGTCCCTGCAGACTCTGGATGAATCCGTTGGACTGTTCATCAATGACAGCGACCACTCGTCAGATTACGAGCGACGCGAGTACGAGGTGATTTCTCCATTGCTGGAGGCCGATGCGCTGGTTGTTGGCGACAACGCGCACGAGACAAACGAATTATTCGACTTCGCGTCAGCCACCGGGCGCGACTTTCTTTTCTTTCGCGAAGAGCCACAGCGACACTGGTATACCGGAGCCGGCATTGGAGTTGCATGGTCAGCAGCGTAATCAAGTCACGCCCTTTCGGCGTGATGAAACGAGTCAATTCGTCGGGCGAACGTGTTGATGGCCTCCAGTACGAGACGTGCATCGAGGGCTTTACGAACGGGTTGAGTTAGCGCAACTTCCACTGCGTGTTCCATGCTCGTGGCGAATCGGTCCAGTCCCCACGCCGCAATTATCTCGGCGGATTTGTCGCTCATCGACCTACGCGTTGCGTTCGACAGTCCCGCCATCTTGTGGAGCCGATCTGCGAGATGCTCAACGTCGCCGGATTCGAAGGTGAACCCGTTTTCATCTGGCGAGACAAGGTCCCGGGCGCAACCGGCTGCGTCAGACACAATCAGCGGCGCCCCGGCCGCCATCGCCTCGTTCACCACCAGACCCCACTGCTCGCGCTTGGACGGAAGCACGAGGCACCCCGCCGCTCCGTAGTGTTCAGGTAGCGTGTCGTACGGTTGGGCACCGAGGAAGGTGACCTCCGGTACGCGCTGCTCGCGGCACATCTCCCGGAATGTGTCGGCGTCGGGGCCGTCCCCGAGAATTCTCAGACCCCATGGCGCGGGGCTTGGGGGCGCCTTCTCCCGATATACCTGGTAGGCTTGAATCAGCAGGGGGACGTTCTTCTTGTCGACTAGCCGCCCGCAGTAGAGGAAATGTGCTGGTAGTTGATCTCCGCCCTCGGACTGTGCCTGCTGTCGCAGCTGACGCCCTCTTTCAAAGTGTGAGTTATCGACCACGTCCAGACCGAGGAAGATCCGCTTTCTTGAGAAACCCAGGCCCGCGAGGTAGTCGGCGTGTGGTGTGCCGGCGACGACTGCGCTGTCATAGAGCGACATGAGTCGCGACTTCACGCGTTCGCGCCAGGCAACCCTGAGTGACGCGTCAAGGTGTGAGTCGGTCGTGACAACAACCGGCCGCCGCCTTTTTACCGCCCAACGCAGCGCGGCGCGCGCATCCGGCAGGCTGTAGCTGTTCGTGACCACAACGTCGGGTTGCAGCTCGTCCAGCGCGTTGGTCACTCCTGAATAGATCTGTTGGGGCCTCAGGTCTTCAAACACGGCTTCAGCGAAGACCGTCCTGACGTCGACGCCGACGTTTGGCGCACGTTCCCAGAGGTACGACCGCTCGCTCCCGGCGGTCTCAAGTGCTGCGACACGTAGTGCTGGTGCGTGCGCGGCCAGCGCCTCCAGCCGGGCCGTGTGGTACGGACCGAGGTTGGGCCATTGCAGGCAGACGCGGATGGAATCACCCACGGCGGCCCTCCACGAGATGGCGGAGCAAGGCCTCGCTGAGGCACTGGGAATAGGCGTCGCTGCTATTTGCAGCGGCAAAGGAGGCAGCACGGTCACGGTCAATCGCTGGAGCAGAATCATCTGCAGCGATCTGCTCCCAGACCCGGCTCAGTTCCATGGGATCTCTGGTATCGACGATTTTGCCCAGTTGGTATCGCCTTATGTTTTCACCGAGTGTTCCAAACTCGGGCCCGACGACGGGAATTCCGGCGGCTGCGGCGTGAACGAGCACGTTGCTCGAACCAATGTGGTCGATGTACGGCAGCGCGACCACGTCAGCCTCGCTAACGCGGCCGAGAAACTCCTGCTCGTCCATCTTTTTGTCGATGACTGTCACCGGCCGCGGCGTTTGTGCGTTCACGCGGTTCAATTCTGCCATGATCGCGCCCTTTTCCGAGGGCTCGATGGGGCCGACGATGCTAAAGCGCAACTTGTCGAAAATTCCGGGATCGACATCCACGAGGCTACGGAGGAATGAGATTACTCCCTTGCGTTTGCTGATGGCTCCGGGAAGCACAACGGTGCGCGGTTGAGTGTCACGGTTCCTTCGAGGTGACCGAATCGAGTCGACTGGATCGGGAAGCCAGTGCACCGCCGTTCGTGGGGAGGCCAGTTTCGAGATCTCGCTAACGGCAAACGCATCAAGGGAAAACACGTCGGTGAGATTTCGGTTCTTCAGTGCCGTAGCCAGTATGCGTCGCTTGCGCTGTGCGGAAGTGCTTCGGGCGTATTCGCGGGAACGATCGTCGGGCAGTGAACCGTAATGCAGCGTCGGTCTGAAGAGAATACCGGCGATCGCCATGCTTCGATTTGGTCTCAGGATCGAAGCGAGGGATAGCTGCAGGTGGTCCATGTACATAACCAATGCCGCATCAATCCCGTACTGTCTTGCGAGACGCGCAACGCGCAATCCCGACGTTATGTCGATCGCGGCGAGCGACACGGATCCGCGTGGGCCGTCCTGATCCTGCAGGTGATGGATGGAGAGCGCGCCGTCGGAGTCTTCTGCCAGCATTTCGAAGGCAGGGTTCACCGCTGTCATCGGGCGCGGCAACGCTGCGACAACGTCTATTGGCCAGTTGATCGCTGCCAGGTGCTCCAACAAGTACCAGACATACTTACCATGGTGGCCCCCCGCGTACGGATCAAAAACGAGTAGTTTTTTCCTGCCGTTACTCACGGTGCTTCAGACTCACGGTGCTTCAGATGCCTGGTCAACTCAATCAGTTCTTTTCGAAGCGGATGGCGTAGGAGCGGGATGAGGAGGATTGCGCCGATCAGCGCGAGTTGCCCGATCAACAATACACCGGCTGACATTGAAAGGGGATTGCGGTCGCCGAGCAGCCACGCGCCAAGTCCGGCGCCGACGCTTGCTATCACCAGTCGGGCCGTCGGCGAATCCAGAATTGTCCTCCAGCTCACGCCGCAGCGACGGCTATAGTTGCGGGCGACCAGCACACTGCCGACGACCAAACTGCCACTTATTGCAACCACGACTCCGATTGGGCCGAATTGCCGGCCGGCGACGAAACCGACCACCAGAACACCAACTGCGAGGATCCCGTGGCTGACGAGCGGCCACTTCAGGCGACCCTCGCCAAGGAAGCCGAAGTAGCCGGGCGTTGCAAGTAGATTTACAAACCACGCGACGACCAGCAGCGTTGCACTGAGAACAAAGAACGGCTCGTGGCTCCCGATCCATACTCTCGAGACCGAGGGCAGCAAACCGATGATTGTAGGTACCGTGACAATCGTCAGAGCGGTGACAATCCGCTGGGTCTTGACGTAGACGGCAACCACTCCATCTTGATCGGAGACACTGAGTTTTGCGATTGCCGGGAGTGCGGACTGGACTGCACCGGCGGCTACGGAGCGAAGTTGTACGGATAGTTTCCAGCCGAATTCGTACAGGGCCAACGCGCCCAATCCGCCAAAAGCCGAAACAAATGCCTTGGCGACGGGCTCAGTAATCACGTTAGCGACGGAGATGGCCTGCATTCCCGCGCTGTAGCGAAAGATGCTCTTAAAGGTCTCCCGCTTCCAATGGAAGGGTAAGATAGGGAGCTCCCGAATGAACCGACGCAGTATGCTCCAAGAGACAATAAGCGCGATCGAAGCGTGGATCAGGTGCGCCATGGCCAGCCCTAGCAGTCCGTTCGCCTTGGCTAGCACGATACTCAGCACAAGGTAGGTGACGATAGCTCCCGACAAGATGTGGCTTCGCAGATCGACGCGCTGGCAGCCCTCAAGACCGGCCAAAAAAACTGCCGTTACGGAAGAGACCCAGATCGAAACCAACACGACCGGCAGAATCGAACGTGCGCTCTGAAGTGCGGTTGGGTCTGCAATCACTGCCGGAAGGACGGCGCTTATTGCGGGGAGTGCAATTGCGAACACGACACCGAGACTGACGGCGACGCTAAGCGCTGCTGTTTCGACGATACTCGCTGCTCCGGATCCGTCGTTTTCGGCCAGGCGAAGCGGAATGAACCGGATGCAGGCGTTCGCGAGCCCGAGATTCGCGATGGCCGTTGTTGATGAGGCTGCCAGGACGAGCGCCCAGACTCCGAACAGGTCGCGACCCAGCAGGTCGAGCAGGAAACGGTACAGGAAGAAGTAGACTACTCCAGTGACGATGACCTGCGATGCTGCCGCCACCGCGTTGACCAGCATTTGCTGTCTGCTCGCCACTACGTGCGCCTGCTGGTCGGCGAACCGTTGCCACTCACGAACGCCGTCATCAGTGCAATAAGGAAGATCGTGTCGTTCAGTGCGAACGGATTTGAGGTGACGATCGGCAGTAGGTAGGTGATGAGCACGACAGTTCCGGCCACCAGCATGGTACGCCGTGATCCACTTTCTCCATGGCCCCGTCGTAGCGCCCGAATCCCTAGCATGACGGTCGACATCCAGAAATACATGACCATCGCGAGTCCCCAGATGCCAAAACGGTACCACAGGCTAAGGTACCCGTTGTGTATGAAATCGCCGACGTTCGTGGAGTGGTGCGTGATGTCGAAGTAGGCGAACGAGACGCCCGGGCCGTAGCCGACGATCGGGTTCACGGCGATGCGGCGCATCACCTCGAAAGTTTCGAGGTACCGATTAAGTAAAGAGATGTCGTTGCTCAGGGCCGACGGAATAGTCGTCAGGCGCGTGACGAGCGCCTCCCCGATCAGTGCCAGCTGGGAACTGAAAAGCGCAATCCCGATTGCGCCCAGTGCCAGGGTGAGCGTCGTTCCCACGAAGAGCAGGCGTCTTCTCTCGCCCCGGTCAACGATGAGCAGCAGCACGACGATTCCAATGACGAGCGCAACCCAATAAGTTCTACTCTGCGTAAGAATAAGGGCCGCAAGCGCAATTGGAAGACCGAGGAACGCGACACGCCTTAGGCGGGTGTTGCCGGACACAACCATCGTGATGTACGTCAGGCTCAGCCCCATGAGCAGTGCGTCATTGGCCACGACACGACCTCGCTCAAGCTGCCAAACGAGCGTCGCCCGTGCAATGATCTCCTGGTAGTTGATCAGGTTGCGAATCGCAACGAATGTCCCAACAATGAGGAAGGCCGACAACACGACCATGCCTCCATTTTCTGACGATCGAATTGCGTCGCGCATCGGGAAGTAGAGCGCCAGATGCATCATGGCGAACGTCTGGCTGACGAACTGTCTGAAGTCGCCTCCCCAGAGCGCCGTTAGTACGCCCGTCAACGGCACCAGCGCCAGAAAAACGAGTAGCGCGAGCTCAGCGTTGCTCAATCGAAGCGCTCCCGGAGTGGTCATGCGAATCGCAAACCACGCGAAGAGATACAGAAGGAGGTACATGCCGTGTAGCACCTCTTCAGCTTTGATGCCCTCATTGTAGCCAACGGTGAGGACGAGCCCGACGAGCACCACAAAGAGGTTCAAAGTTGGTCTTCTGACGACGTACACGAGTGCGGGTAGAGAGACGAGCCCCGCCGCGAGAACTGGAAGAAGCGTTGGGTCGACGACAGTTGTCAATCCCGCGCAAATGAGACCCAGCGCAAACGCCGCCCGAATCGCGAGTTCGCCGATTCGGTACGTCCGTGAGCCGTCGTCCCAGCGATTTGGCGCAACTGCGTCGGGCATGGTACGTGCTACCCGCAGCCGCCTAGTCGGCCGCGGTGAGTCGATCTGCGATGTACCCGGAGTTACGTCGCCACATTGCGGAGGCCGCGACGTACAGGCACGTGAGGAGAAAGACCGAGAGTGTTCCGAATATTGCGATCAGCGATCGGCGCGGGTGCGACTTTCGCGACGGGGGGACTGCCGGGTCGACGACCTGAACCGCCTCCGACTTCCGCCTCTCTTCGAAGCGCGCCTGCTCGAGTACTGGTGTGATCGTCTCTAGAATCGCTACCTGCACAGCACGCTGGAGCTCGAGGTTCGCGTACTGTCGGCCAACGTCAGGTAGGCTATCGCGTGCCACGGGCAGTACGGCCTCGCTGCCACCTAGCGCATCGGCGTACTTCCTGTTTGCAGCGAGAAGTGTTTGGCGCGCAAACTTCACCTGGTTGTTTTCATCGCCATACAAGGCGCGAAGCGCCTCGTGCTCAATCTCAGCCTGAACTCCCGCAGCACGCACTTCCGCCAGCTGGCTGAAATATGCTTCCATCTGAGTCGTGACGTCGAAAAGTCCGTACTCCGACTGGAAGGCGGAAATCACGCGGAATAGCGAGTCCCGGTCGGTCTTTGCCTCGTCGTACCTCCGCTCAACGTAGCGCCGGAGGTTGCTCGCCGACTGCGAAGCGAGTTCGGCATTCATCTCGTTGAGCATCGCGACCATGTAGTTTGCGAGCTCTGCCGCTCGCGATGGATCCCGGTCGGTTACAGATACCGCAAGGAACTCGTACTCTGCGTCAACGGTCAGGTCAGTGTTTCCCGCCAGCGTGGCGATGGCAAGGTCGATCGAGCGGGGCGTGTCGTCGTCGAGCCCGTAGACATCCGTCAAGTTGAACTCGGTCACCGTTTCTTGTAGGAGGCTGCGGCTCGACAGTATGGACAGATACCGCGAGTAGTCACCGCTTCCGCTGGATCCGAGGAACGCTCTTGCAACGCCAGAGAGACTACCCAGAAATGCTGACCCCACGCCACCCGAGCTCTCGGGAGGCATCACGCGTGCCTGGGCGGTGAACTGTTTTGGTAACAGCAGGCTGATGATGACGCTCGCGACCGCAGCGAAGACTGTGGCGAAGGTCAAGAGTCTTCGTCGGCCGAACAGGTCAGCCGCCAGGCGCCACAGCCCGTCCGTGTCGGGGGCGCGTTGTTCAGCCATGAGCGTCGACGGGTTTTCGGTTTTCAAGTCCGCTCACCTACCTCGTAATTGCGACGAACGTTGTGATGATTGCAGCGATCGCCGAGACTCCTGAGATGATTGTCTGAGTCGTTGACAGTCGGTACTGTCGCTTGGCTGAGACGTCAGTGACGAGGAGCGATTGAACCTCCGGCGTCGAGCCAAGCGGGGCGCGATTGGCGAATACCGTTGCGCCCCGCGGCACCTCGATGCCTGTGCCCGCTCCAATCTGGCCGTTTGGTGACTGAAGAACGTAGGTTTGAGTACCCATATCCGTCAGTCCACCTGCCTTGGCGATATAGTACGCGGCATCTTCGCCGGGTTGATGATCGACGTAGCCTGGGTTTGCTACCGCTCCGAGAACAAGTACCGTTGACTCTCTACGTGGGAACACAACAGCGTCCCCATGCTCAAGAACAAAGTCTTCAGCCTCTCCGGCCAGGATCGCCGCGACGTCGACCACTACGTTCTTCGGCTCTGCGGACTCAGCCTGATAGAACACTCTGGCGAAGAAGTCCAACTCGCTGTTGTCGACCGGCGCCGTGATCAACGTCGGGCTGGACCGACTGACGTAGGCTGCCTCGAGATCGGCGTCGTCCAGAATCGGCCCGGCAATCTCTAGAATATCTGTTATCGTCGTGACGCCGCCGTGGATTGGGTAGGTGCCCGGACCATCCACCCATCCCCACACCGCAGCATAGTCGAACTGAAGCTGTGGAATACGAACGACGTCCTGTGGATGGATTGCCGGGTCAGGTATCCGGCCTGCCACCACATCCGCGACATTGACAACTTCCACAGACACTCCATCTGCATGGCGACGCGCGACCCTCGCCGTCTCCAACGTAGACAGGTCGGGTGAGCCCTGAGCAATCGTCAGGACGTCCGTAAGTGTGTCGCCGTCTTTCGACGGATACGCACCCGCAAACGGGATCTCGCCTTCGACGCGGACGGCATCGCGAAACTCGTGATAGGGAGAGACTACGATGACATCGCCATCCCGCAGGTATGGATTCTCGTTCTGATTGCCTGTGGCGTAGTACGTCATCAGGTCCACGGTCAGGATGGTGCCATCAGTGCGTTCGATTCGAATGTCCCGGAGTGAAGGGCGAAAGCCCTCGCCAAGCGGCGGTCGCTCCGATGTTGGTGTTGGCAGGGATCGCTCAAGCGCGGCACGCTGGGCTGCCGTTGTTGCGGCGGCACCAACCGACCGTTCGTAGGCGCGCTTCGTGTACGCGAGTTGGATTGCGTCGTCGACACGAGCAACCGCGTTTGAGAGGTAGCGACTCGGGAGAGGTACGGCCCCGGTAACGTGGACGAAGAACTGGCGGGGCGCCTCAAGCGACAACTCAACGGGGACGTTTTCGAACGCGGGTCGCAAAATGTCTAGCACCTTTTCGCGTGCTTCCACGAACGTCAGACCCGCGACGGATATCCCGCCCACCTCCGGTACAACCAGCTTGCCGTCGGCCCCAACAGCAATCGAATTGGTGATCGCGACCGCCCCGCCGAACGAGATCGAGTACACGTCACCGGGGCCAACCACGTATTCATCCGGATCAACCGCTCCCTCAGTGGCGATACGTTGTATCTGCTGCGTCCGCATTCGGTTGCGGAGGGCTACCATGGGATCTCCGCTGTTGTCCATGCCCATCTTTTCTACGCCCAGCGACTGGGCCGTCGCAGTCGGCGTGGGCCACAGGAATACAAACGCGGCGAGTATCGCCGTTGCTAGGATGCCAACGACTGACTTAGAGTAGAAACCGACCATAGGAGCCTGCCAGAAAACATGATTTGTCGACGGCGTCCGCACATCGGATCCTGGGGACGCAAATCGTAACGCTTGGCAAATAGGCTGGGTAGGCAGGGGGAATGGTGTGGCCGGCTGACCGAGGACGACGTGAAGTGCCAAAAATAACGGTGGCGGCCTCGTCAGTCAATTCCGGCGCGGCGAGGTATGCCGCCCTGACTCACCGATCCACGTCATCGATGCAAATGGGCCAAGCTTCTCTGCAGCCGCCGTCGCCGCCTCGTGCGTAGGGAAAACACCAAAAACGGCTGCTCCTGAGCCGGATAGCGACGCATACTCGGCGCCGGCTCCGTAGAGCGTTCCCTTGAGCCTTGCCAACTGGGGGAATGCCGAGAATATTGGGGCTTCGAAGTCGTTCACCAGATGATCTCGCCAGGCCCGAATGTCGTTGCCGCGCACGAGGCTTTCGAGGTCGGGCCGGTCTTCTTGACTTGGCGCGACCAGGCGATAGGCGTCCGCACTCGATATCGATAGCTCGGGCACCGCGACCAGGAAGACGAACGGACACCGATAGTCGGCACCGTTTGATTGCCGAAGCGCCGCAAGTTCGTCGCCCTTGCCGACTCCGACACACGGTCTGTTGTGCAGAAAGAAGGGAACGTCGGCACCAAGCGAGCGGGCGACTTTCTCGAGTCGTTGTTCATCCTCTTTGCCGCTGGCCTTCGACAGGAGCCGAAGGACGCCGGCGGCGTTCGCCGAACCACCGCCGAGCCCGGAACCAGCCGGTAGTCGTTTGTCAAGGTGGATGTGTACAGGCGGAGACTCGCCGAACTCGCGCTCAAAGGAAATTCTCGCGGCAACGCACAGGTTCGATTCGTCGACCGGAAGCGAGGGGTCGCTGCACGTGAACGAATGCGTTTGGGCGTCACGGACCGTGATTACGTCGGACCACCCGATCGGCAGGAACACGGTTTCAATATCGTGGTACCCGTCCGCGCGTTTCCGCAAGACGTGCAGGCCGAGATTGAGCTTTGCTCCTGTTGCAATTTCCGATCTCATGACGGTCCTTAGATCGTTGATGGGTCGCTTCGACGTTTCGTCGCACGCACCGTTCCGCTCCTATTGTCTTTCTCGCTGGGACGCCAGCGACCTCCCCTAAACGAATCTGGTACCTGTGAGTCTACGAGAAACCGCAAGATGGGCGCTTCGTCGTGCCGGGTACGAGCTCAGGAAGTTTGATCGGTTCCATGCTCCCCTGGCCAGGCGGCTCACGCTGATGAAGACACACGGGATTGATTGTGTCCTGGATGTCGGCGCCAATTCTGGGCAGTATGCGATGGAGCTGCGACGTGGTGGATACGCGGGGCGGATCATATCGTTTGAGCCTCTGGCCGAACCGTTCGCTGCACTGGAAAACCAGTCATCCGATGACCCGAACTGGGAGGCAATGTGCTTCGCGCTAGGGAACCAGGAAGGTGAGGCCACTATCAATGTGTCGGGGGTGAACCAGTGTAGTTCGCTGCTGGATCTCAACGAGAACCTGCTTGGTGTCGATCCCGACGTCAAGTTTGTCGGCACCGAGACTATAGAGGTGCGGCGTCTGGATTCTCTGTACAACGAAATCGTGCCGAAGGGGGCTTCGGTGCTGCTCAAGCTAGACGTGCAGGGGTTCGAAAGCTCTGTACTTGATGGGAGCGTAGCGTCGATTGCAAACGTCAACGCGATCCAGATCGAGATGTCGCTCGTGACGCTTTATGAAGGGGATACTCTCTTTCCCGACATGGACCAGCGACTACGCGACAGCGGGTTTACGCTGATGTCGGTAGAGCCCACGTTTGTTGACTACAGCGGACAGATGCTGCAGCTGGATGGGTACTACGGGCGCGCGCCGCAGCGCTAGTCACTCGTCGTCAGTCCGCCGGTACGCTTCGACGGGTACGTCGGCGTGATCGAGCAAGATGTCCAACGTCCAAGCTGAGTCGATGTCTTCCATCGAGTAGTCGTCGATCACTTCGTGCGTGAGGCTGCGCCAGTCCACCGTCCAGTCTTTCAGGACGTCAAAACCAAACTGGTGCTCATCGGTCTCGTAGATCACCTGTCCGTTTTCCGAATCGTACACGCAGTCGGCGCCGTCATCCTGCTCGGTTAGTCGGTACGCGCGTGCGAGAAGGGGCGCCCGGAATCCAAAGTCGAACTTCTTGATCTTGAGCCCTTCCTGGACGAGATACTTGGCGAGGACGATGCACCCCTGGCTGCTGTTTATCGCGCTGCGAGCTGCGTCGTAGACAATTTCTTCTGCGCCGATGGTGCCGAGCGCTTCCTCGACGCGTGACCAGATTGCGACCGTCTGCGTGTCGAAGCCGTCCTTCTGGGGGACGGTGACGGTCAGGTCCTCGACTTTCATGCCTTGCTTGGGGTGTTGGCTAACATCATAGTGCTAGGCGAGGCGCGGTTACCAACCGACGCGGCCCTGCTCCCTCCGGTTATCTTTGTCCTCAAGCTCGTCGACCATGCCTTCCTGTGACGGGTCAAGCGGACCAATAGGTAGTCCGTAGTCCGTCGGCGTCGGAAACTCCTCCTTGGTCAATCCACTCTCGGGATCGTTTAGTACGGATTTTAGGTAATCTCCGACAATAAGTAATGCGTTGTGGGCGCCCTGCCCCCACCAATCTGAGCGGAAGGCAACCCTTCGATCGTTAAATCCGACCCATGCTCCGGTAACGAGCTGCGGGTACATGCCGATGAACCATCCGTCGCCATTGTTCTGCGTTGTACCGGTTTTTCCAGCGAGGTCCCACTCACCGAGTCCAAATTGCGAGTTGAGTCGGCGCGCAGTTCCCTCTTTGACGACGGCGCGCAACATGTCGATCATCGTGACGGCGGTTTCCTCTGAGAGGGCCTCTGTCGCGCGCTGCGGTGGCGCTTCGTAGATCACGATGCCGTGCTTGTCTTCGATTCGCGTAACCACGACCGGCTCGTTGTACAGTCCGTTGTCGGCAATCGTGGCGTAGGCGGAAGTCATTTCCAGGAGGCTGACGTCACTTACGCCAAGCGCCAGCGCGGGTACTTCGATGAGGGGACTCTCGATTCCCATCAGGCGCGCGTACCGCGCTACGGCGGTTGGGCCAATCTGCAGGACCAGTCGGCCGGTGATGGTGTTCTTCGAGTGCGCAAGCCCGTCGCGCAGCGTCAGTTCTTCGCCAGAACCCGGGTCACCCGAGTTCTGCGGATTCCACTCGTTGCCCAGCGCATCAACGTACAGGAAAGTGGTGTCGCGCAGCGTGTGGTATGGTGAATACCCGTTGTCGATTGCCGCCGTGTAGACAAACGGCTTGAAGGTTGAGCCGGGCTGGCGCTTCGCAAGTGCGACGTGATCAAACCAGTCAAGGGAGAGGTCGCGACCACCAACCCATGTCACAACCTGCCCGTTGCGCGGGTCGATCGAAACCATGCCCGCCTCGAGTCGCGTCTTGTTCGTCCGAAGCGAATCGATGAACGCCTCGTTCGCCTTCAGCTGCTCCAATGCGTCACGCGCCGAGACGTCGTTCTGGCGCAGGCGCTTGAACCGATGCGTCTCCCGAATGAATGCGTCGACGGTCTCCTTCTGCGACTTCCAGAAGTAGTCGAATGGCGTGTAGTCCTGCTTCTTCAGGTAGGCGTCGGTGGTCAAACCGATTTCGTATCCGCCCGACCGGCTCCATTCGTAGTCGACCACGGCCTGGAGCCCCTCCATCTGCCTTTGAGTCGACTCGATGGCGGCCTGCTGCAGGCGTGAGTCAAGCGTAGTATGGACAACCAGACCGTCAGCGTAGGGGTCGCATCCGTTCTCCTTGCACCAGTCCCCGACAAACTGCCGGACGTACTCCGCAAAGTGGGGCGCTATGCCCTCGGTGATTTCGGAGGACTGATATCGCGTCACGATCGCCGAGTCGCGAACGGTGTAGTAGTAGTCCTCCGTCAGGAGACCGTGCTTGATCATCTGGCGCAGCACGACGTTGCGCCGCACGCGCGACTTCTCCGGGTTCAGGATCGGATTGTACCGGGTGATCGCCTTCTGCATCCCGACGAGAACAGCGGCTTCCAACGTGTCGAGTTTTGACGGGTGCTTACCGAAGAACGTCCGTGCCGCGGCGTCGAGACCAAAGGCGTTGTGCCCAAACTCGACCGTGTTGAGATACATCTGGATGATCTCGGGCTTCGAATAGCGACGCTCAAGCTGGACGGCGGTTGCCATCTCTTTAAGTTTGCGCTTTACGGAGACCTCTTTGCCAATCTGGTCGTCGTACAGGTTGCGCGCCAGCTGTTGCGTTATCGTCGAACCGCCCTGGGGGTCGCCACGGAGAACGTGATACGGGATTGCCATCGTGCGGAAGAGGTCGATGCCCCAGTGACGATAGAAGCGATGGTCCTCGGTTGCGACGAGCGCCCGCACAACGGCGGGAGAGATGTCCTCGTACTCCACCCACGAACGGTTCTGCCGCGCGTAGCGCTGCAGTTCAACACCATCGGACGTGTACGCGACCGTTGCGAGCTGCAGGCGCGGATTCTCGATCTGGGAGATATCCGGGAGCTGGCTCGAGATGCCGAGGAAGTAGATCAGAACTGCGAAGGTGCCAAGGAGCAGTACGACGCCTATGAGTCCGAGGACGGCGACGGCCTGGCGCTTCTTGGGTGAGTCGCCCGACAGTTTCTTGATCCAGCGTGCGCGACTGCCGCCCGCCTTCTTGCGGGACTGCGGATCGGTGAAGTAGCGATCCAGTTCTTCGTCGGAGTAAGACCAGTTGGCCATCGGGTCAGCCGTGGATTTCAGCCCTGGATTTCAGGCCGTGGGTTGCGGGAGGCATTGCGGCGGTCGTAGCTGATTCTTCGGCGCGATCGGGCGCGGTCGGGCCTGCAGATGACCATTCCAGCAACTGCGGCCCACTGCCCGGGGGGCGGGCGTCGTCTGTAATCAGAGCAAACGTCCGCTGGTAGTGCCAGGATCCCGGATTCAGGTACAGCCCGCCCGCCATGGCGCGTTTCTCTGGAAAATGGCTGTGTCCCATGACTACGATATCGACGTCCTTGCGTGTGAGTATACCCTCAGCGTGTTTTCGCAGGCCGTCCACCGTCTGCATGGAGCGGCGTTTGGCGGAGAACTTGTTATTCACCCAGCGGGCCAGCGAGACGCCCACGTCGCCGGGGAGGACGGACTTGTAGATGCTCACCGGAATGGGATGCCGCAGGACCCGCTTCAGTTTGCCATACAGGCCGCCAAGCGCGGGGGCGCCGTCTCCGTGAAAGAAGTGATAGCGCATCCCGCCGAGCAGCCGCTCATCGGTGTCCATAAACATCGCTGCCCCGAATTCCCGAGCGAAGTAGTCTCGGTGCCAGGGGTCATGGTTGCCGGCGAAGTACGATATCGCCACCCCCGCGTCGGCAAGGTCTGCCAGCTTGCCCTGAAACCGAGAATAGCCCTTTGGGATGAGGTGGCGGTACTCGATGTAGTATTCGAAGACATCGCCGAGCAGGACGACCTCAGACAGCCCCCGATCCGCGAAGAACTCGAGGCACGCCACGAGCTCCTTCTCCTTCGAGCGCTCGGCGCCGGCGTCGGCCTTGCCGAAGTGGATGTCTGCGAGGATGAGGATCACGGGAGGAAGGTGGGAGGTGGAGGGTTGAAGGTTGAAGGTGGAGGGTTGAGGGTTGAGGGTTGAGGGTAGAAGGTAGGGGGTGAAGGTACGGGGGCAGGAGGTCGCGGTTAAGGACGGCGAATGGGCTGTGGCTGTTTCTACGGGTTTTCCGCCGATCGTTCCGCTTCTGGCGCCGGGCGGAGCGGCCCGGCGCGTTGTGGTCACGTTCGCACCGTTGACCCTCCACCTTCCACCTTCAACCCTTTCGGTATCGGCGGCCGCGCTGCGGCGCAAAATAGCAGATCATAATGACGGTCGCGACGTAACATCCGGCCCTCTCGAACGAACAACCGCTTTTCCGCCCAATCCGCCGGATGAACCAGTACCAGCAGCCGACGCTGCAATTCTCCTTTTTCCCGCCGGTGATCAAGAATCTCTTGATCGTCAACCTGCTGGTGTACCTCGCGCAGATCGTCGCGATGACGACGAACGCGGGCGGACTCGCAGTGGTACTCAACGCGATGGCGCTCTACCCGCCGGGCTCGGGTGAGATCGGGTCTTCGATATTTGGTGGACGCAACGTCCCGATTCCGGGATTCTGGCCGTGGCAGATGGTGACGTACTCGGTTCTGCACAGCGTAGGGTCCTTCTCGCACATCCTTTTCAACATGTTCGCGCTGTGGATGTTTGGGATGCAGCTCGAGAATACGTGGGGTTCCAAGCGCTTCGCATTGTACTATTTCGTTTGCGTCATTGGCGCAGCAATAGTGCAGATGATCGTCATGTACGGCTCCAGCGTGCCCACCCTCGGGGCTTCCGGAGGAGTCTTCGGCGTACTCCTGGCGTTCGGAATGATGTTCCCCAACCAGCAAATCTTCCTGTTTCCGATCCCGTTTCCGGTGAAGGCAAAGTATTTCGTGGCGGGCTACGGGCTAATCGAACTGTACAGTGGGGTCGCGGGTACAATGGACGGCGTTGCCCACTTTGCCCACCTGGGTGGCATGTTTTTTGGCTTCGGACTCCTGCTGTATTGGATGGGACGACTTCCGTTCAAACCAAAGAGCCAGGGCAGCACCTTCTGATTCCGCCTGGATGCGGTGCCTACACGATCTGCCTCGACGATCTGCCTCGACGATGGACCTCATAACGCGATTTAAGCTCTGGTACAACACGCAGCCGCCAGCGATAAGGCTGCTGCTGACGATTAACGTCGTCCTGTACCTGATGTGGAATCTCCTGTTCATCCACATCGAGCCGGCGATTGTGTTCACGATGCGCTACCTCGCGCTGACGCCGCTGGCAGAGACGCTCCTTCTCGCGCCCTGGCAGCTCGTGACGTACAACTTCCTGCACACGTCGCCGGGCTTCGGCGGTCTGCTGCACATACTGTTCAATATGCTCTGGCTGGTCTGGATCGGGCGCGATCACGAGCACCTGCATGGCAGCGCGAACCTGATGGGACTATATCTCCTCGGTGGTATTGGCGGCGGCCTGATGGCTGTTTTGCTACATACCGCGCTCCCCTCAATTGGCGCGTTTGGCGGCCCCATTGTAGGCGCCTCCGGGTCAGTCCTTGCAGTCATCGCCGCGGTGGCAACTCGGTATCCGAACAAGAGCATTGCGCTGCTCTTTATTGGTGTTGTCCCACTCAGACTCATCGTCATTGGCTTTCTCTTCCTCGACCTCTTGTTCATCGCGTCGTCGGGTACGGCGGTTGGCGCGCACCTCGGTGGCGCCGTTGCCGGGTTCGCGATAGCGCGGCTGCAGCTGGCCGGGCGAGACGTCACGTCGTGGGCCAACATCTTCTTCGGAGGATCGCGTCCCCGGAAAGAGCGATCGCCGAAGAAAGAAGACATGCTCGGGCAGCTCGAGTCCTGGCTTGCCGAACGACAGGAGGGGCGTCGGAAGTCTCGCGGTGAGTCGACACCCGAGCCGGGTGGCGGCGCGAAACGGCCCCGCCGGCGTGAGGCAAAGATCCACAAACTCGATCCGCGTGCGGGGGAAAGAAATCCACAGCCGTCGGGCGACGAGTTGATTGACCGACTGCTCGACAAGATCAACGAGCATGGCTACGAGTCGCTGACAGAGGAAGAAAAGCGGATACTCTATGAGGCGAGCAACAAGTAGGATTCTGCTCCTGCTGTACCTCCTCATCGCCGCACTCTTCCTGTGCGGGTTGCTTGCACGATACGTCCATCCGCGATTCGCGTGGTGGCTCCAACTTGCGGGCATCATCCTGCCGTACTCCGCACTCGGACTGCTGGCAAGCTCTGTCGTGGTCTACTTCTCAAAGCGGAAGTGGCTGCGGAGAATTCACCTCGCCCTGCTCGTGCTTGCATTGATCCGGTTTCCTCCGACGATGCTGACAGGGCCACGCCAAGCCGCAGAAGGCGACCTCGTCCTGCTTACTTACAACACGCCAACGTATTTACACGCAGACGGCCAGCCGGCCGGTCAGGCGCTGACGGACTTGCTCGAAGCGACGCAACCCCATGTCTTTTCCCTGCAGGAGGGCTACTGGCGATATGCTTTTGGTCGGAAAGGAATCTCCGGCCGGGCCGACGTGCTAGCCGTTGTCGAGCATACTGACTTCAGTGACGCTCCTGACAGCATCGCCGATCGGATATTTACGCACCAGCCCGTGCTGTCCCGCATCGGGATCGACCATGTTGAGCAGCGCACGTTTCGCCGAACTCCGGAGCAGACCGACCCGCTTGACGTGATGCGCGTCGCTACCGAATGGCAGGGAAAGCCGCTGGTCATCTACAACGTTCACCTTGCATCGTACGGCACGCAGAAGCCGTGGCAGGAGGAAGAAGAGGATCGGCTCGATCCGTGGGTTTGGCGCGGATATCTGCGTCGATACCGCCGCGCGATCAGGCATCGCGCATGGGAGGCGGAGCAGATTCGCAAACCCCTGGAATCCGAGGAGCAGGCTTTCGTCCTCACCGGCGACTTCAACGCAACTCCGCACAACTGGACATACCGACGCATTGCCAGCGGGCTTCGGGACGCGGCGAGGGATACGGGTGGTGGTACCGGCTTCACATACCACCGCAAGCGCCCGATCGCCCGCATCGACTTTGTCCTGGCTTCGCGCGATTTCAAGTTCACGTCGGCGAGGACGGTTGATGGCGGTGCCTCGGATCACCTCGGGGTGCTTGCTACGCTGCGCTGGACGGATTGACTCGGAGGTTGAGGGTTGAGGGTTGAGGGTGATCCTGGTTCGGGGCGTGTTGTCCGGATCCAACAACCTGAGAGGGTGATCCCCGCTCTGGGCGTGTTGTCCGGATCCTACAACCTGAGAGGGTGATCCCCGTTCTGGGCGTGTTGTCCGGATTCAACAACCCTCCTTCGGGGCGTATTGTCTGGATCTAACAACCCCGTTGAACCGGGGGGCGGTTTGGTGGTACATGGCTGGCGGACTGCCGCGCGCGATGCGGCAGATGCTGAAAGAACGGATTGAAGAACTGATTGAACTTGACCGAACGTCCTGATGGAACGTCCACGTAGAGAATCCCGCGCCGTGCAGGTAGGCAACGTCCAGATCGGGGGTGGTGCGCCGATATCCGTCCAATCTATGACGGTCGGGAAGACCCACGATGTCGCGAACTGTCTGCGGGAGATCCAGGGCCTGGCTGAAGCCGGGGCGGATATCATACGGGTCGCCGTGCCGCGGCCCGAAGACGCCTCCGCGCTGCCCGACATCGTGCACGGGTCACCGGTACCGATCGTGGCCGATATCCACTTCAATCACCAGTACGCACTGCAGGCCATTGAGGCGGGCGTTGCGAAGGTGCGCATCAACCCCGGCAACATTGGCAAGCACGAGTGGGAAGCCGAGGTGCTGCACGCTGCGAAAGATGCGGGCATCCCCATTCGCATTGGCGTGAACTCTGGTTCACTCGAGAAGGACATACTGGACAAGTACGGATACCCCAAGCCGGAGGCGCTCTTCGAGAGCGCGATGCGACACGTAGAGATCTGCACGAAGAACGGATTCGAAGACATTGTGATATCCGTCAAGCACTCAGACGTCTACTTCATGATCCAGGCCTACCGGATGCTCGCCGAGCGCACGGACTTCCCGCTGCACCTCGGCGTCACCGAGTCGGGGAGCAAAGGCACCGGCACGATCAAGAGCTCGATCGGGATCGGGACGCTGTTGGCGGATGGCATCGGCGACACGATCCGCGTTTCGCTGGCGGCGGATTCGGTTCACGAAGTTGAGGCCGGTCACGAAATCCTGAGCGCCCTGCGGCTGGGACGACCGGGTGTCAATATCATCGCATGCCCGACGTGCGGGCGCCTCGCTGGTGATCTGTTCACGGTGGTCGAAGAGGTGGAGGCCGCGGTGAAGTCGCGCAAGTTCGAGAAGAACCTCAACGTCGCCCTGATGGGTTGCGCTGTCAACGGCCCGGGCGAGGCCGCCGGCGCTGACCTGGGCGTTTCACTCGGCCGCGGTCGCGCGCATCTCTTCAAGCGCGGCGAGATTCTGCGGACGGTCGAGCAGGAAGACATCGTGGCGGCAGTGCTTGAGACGATTGAGGCGTGGGAGGAGGAAGAGGAGAAGGTTGAGGGTTGAAGGTTGAGCGTAGGAGAGTTGAGGGTTGAGGGGAGAGGGTTGAGGGGAGAAAGGTGATTCCTGTTCCCGGGCGTGTTGTCCTGATCTAATGACCTGTCCCGATCTAATGACCTCTCCTGATCTAACAACCTGTCCTGATCTAACGAGTTGTCCGGATCTAACAAGGCGCGAGGAGAGAGGAGTGGCCGCTGAGGCGCGGTTGCGCTCCCGTTTGGGTTCAGCATGAACCATTCGTCTTTGATTGTAGGCCGTTCAGGCGTTCCCTGACAACGATCTGCGGAGTGACGTGCTAACCTCTGGTGGATATTTCGCGCAGAGGCTTGTTTCATGGCAACACGTCCACATGCAGCGGCGACGTTGCGGGTCACATTAGTCGTCTTGGTCTGTGCCGTTTGCGTTGTGCCGTCTAGAGATGCGCCGGCTCAGATCTGTGACAAAGGGAGCAGCTACGTTTTCCTTGAGGACGGACCCTCCCGATTTATGGTGTCGAATTCCGGCAACCTGTTCTACAAATGGAACAGCGTGGACAGCTTTGCCGTTGCGCCGAACGGATACGAGTACCTCTTCAGCGGCTATCTCGGGGTTGGCGGATACGACGGCGACGAACTTCGCATGACGGGTCAACCGTACTGGCCATTCATGCTCCCGGGACCCTTGGGCGAAGACGGTATGCCCGCCGCCGGTGAAGCGTGTGCTGCACTTGATCGCGTGTACAAGGTATCGCGGCAAGATCTCTGGGAGGGGCGAGGAGAAACCCGGCCGAGTGATGCGGTGCTGGAGTGGCCGGCGGCCCTCGGCGCTCCGGTCGTGGATGGTGACGGCGATGTAACGAACTACAACCCGTTCGGAGGCGACCGACCGGCCCTGATAGGCGATCAAATGGCCTGGTGGGTAATGAACGATGGCGGGCGGGCACATCTGAGCGGGCGAGAGGGAGCTCGATGCTCTCGAGGGGATCGCAATTGCGCGACCCGTCGCCTTGGTTTTGAGGCGGGCATAACGGCCGCAATCTTCAAGAGTGGACCAGACCTCCAGTTGAGTCTGTTCAGGTACCACTTGACGTACCGCGGCGAAGGCACACTAGATAGCGCCGTCGTCTACGTCTTCCTTGATGCGCAGGCTGGATACTGGGACGACGACGCCGGCGGTTCGGACTCTACCTCGAATCTCGGGTACGTCTACAATGTGAAACCCGATCGTCACCTTGGCGGCGAAACACCGGCGGTCGGTCTCCAGCTTCTGCGAGGGCCGCTCGTCGACAAAGATGGTCTCGATAATGACGGTGACGGCGTGGTCGACGAAGCTGGGGAAGAACTGGGCGCTGTAACGATTGGGGTGAATTCTGAGGTGAACGAGTACAAGGAAAGTCCCGGTGGCTTTCATCTAGCCTACCACGGCTGCTACAGGTTTCAGGAGATGATCTACGGTCTCGGATGCGCACAAAGTGAGGGGAACACGCGATTCGAGGCTTCGGGAAACCCGGTTAGTGGAGAGGGTTGGGTGACTACGCGGTCTCATTACAGACAGATCATCGTGTCGAGCGGCCCGTTCACCTGGGTGCCCGGACACTCCCAGACGATCGAGTTTGCCGTCATCTGGGAGAAGGGCAAGTCGAATCTTGACGCTGTTGATCGAATCATCGGTCGAGCGCCCAATCTGATTGCCGGCCGCGAGATTCTGTTCGAGCCAGATGTTTCTCGGCCCAGACCTGATCCGCCTGAACCGCCTGCTGACTATATGATATCTCGTGTGCACCCAGATCCAACTGATGGACTGGCGAAGATCACCTTTGAGCTTCCCAATCCGACAGACATTACTCTGAGTGTCTACGACATCATGGGGCGTAGAGTCGCACGAAGTAGAGCGGACTTCTCGGCGGGAACGCACGATCTGTCTATCGACGTTTCGCGTTTCCCGACTGGGGCGTACTTCTACCGACTGGACGTTGGCCGCGGCTACGCAACTGGACGATTTGATGTGCGACGATGAAGACGCAGATGTTCTACCAGCTCAGCCCGAACCCGTATTCGAACAGCGGGTCGTAGTCGGCATCCCCGACGTTTATCGGATGCTGATCCACCGATCGCGGCCACGTGTACGAAAGCTTTCCGGTCGGCGCGTGATCTCCAAACAACACATCAGCGATTCCGTCGCCCTCGGTGCCCGGCAACCAGACCGCGGCAAAGGCATTGCTGGCTTCCATCGCATTCGGCACGATCATCGGCCGGCCTGAAATGAGCAACGTGACAACTGGTGCACCCGACGCCGCAGCGTTTCTGACGACACTTTTGTCTTCGTCACTCAGTTCGAGCTCGAGGTCGTCGCCGATGAACTCCGCGTAGGGACGCTCACCAACGACCACGACGACTGCGTCGGCCCCCTCGCCGGCGGTGCCGTCAGCCGAGTGTGTCACCTCCGTACCCTCAGAAACCGCGTTCCGAATCGCCTGCAGAATCGTTGTCCCATCAGTGATCTGGCCCATCGCGCCCTGCCACTCGATCGTCCATCCGCCGCTCTGCATGCCGATGTCGTCAGCTCCGGGGCCAACAACGTGAATCCGCCCGAGATCCTTCGCCAACGGCAGAACACCGCTTTCGTTTTTCAGCAGCACGAGCGACTCCCGCACCGCCTGCCGGGCGACTGATCGATGCTCGTCGGATCCGAAGGTCGACTC